>NZ_JAMYMR010000010.1:0-172957 GCF_040318635.1 Mesorhizobium sp. M1066 | reverse complement strand
GCCTCGTCGGCCACTTCTACATCCACAATGCCGACGATTCAGGCTTCGTCTGCGAACGCGGCTGACTTCTTCAACAGCCTGCTAGGGCTCTAAACGATTTGGATTCCGCGTGCGCCTCATCCTCGATAAATCGGCGGTTCGACAGGCGCGCGAGCGACGCCTAGGTGATCTTACTATGAGTGAGCTGGCTTGGTGTCAGCCTCGACGAGCGCCGTGACCCTCGATCGCGATTCCCTGTACACGATAACAAAACAGCTCCTGCTCAATAGTGGGTCTTGCGATGTAGCGCTCTCCTGCTGCCACGAGACTCTGCACTGAAATCAATGCGGCGTGCCTTAGAAACGGCCTGAGATAGGTCACGCCGCTGACGCTGATTTACGAGGCTTTACGGCAGTCTACGCGGACGGACGGCTCAATCCTAACGCAGGTCACTGGCCCCAGGTGAAATGAGCGCAGAAAAGTGACCGAGACTCCTCCCAGCCATGATTTTTTACGGTGGTGATCCTATGATCAAAACGGTCCGCCGAACCCCCTCTGCCATTCAGCTAGCTTCCCGAGCGCCTTCCGGTAGGTGGCGTCATCTCGGACGTACAAGAGTGGCGTTGTCCGCTCTAAGTCGTCATCCCGGCCGTTAAGGAAAGCATCGACATGCTTCGCTGACAAAGTCTGCTTGGTATCGGCAGTGATTTTCTCCTGATATCGCTTGCGCTTGACATCGGCGGAGAGCGCGCCTCGAGCCTTGGTCAATCCCGACTCGCTATCCTCCGCCGCTTCCAACGGCGACATGCCGCTCAGATCGTCGCGTTTCGCGTTCAGAAAGGCCCCAAGATTGGGGCCGCTCAGTTCCGTTTCAGCGTCAACGCATAGCCGGTCCCGACGCGATTGCCTAAGTCGGTTGGCTTCCTGAATCTGTTTCTGCCGTAGCCCTTCGGCCTGCTTTGATCTCTGAGCCTTGCAGCGCTCGATTGCGCCTCGAATAGGCAAACCCAACGCAGCATGTGGGATCGCGCCGCTCTTTCCGAACATCGCGACAACGGCGTCTATTTCGGCGGCGATCTTCGGCGCTTCGACATCAGACTCGATCGCGGCCCGATATGTCATGTTCGTCTCTCTGTGGATAGAATTCAGCCACGACTCGCCGGTCATGTCCCCTCGCTCTTCGGCCGGAAGCTCGGCTAAGATCCAATCGACTGCTTGCACTGCGGCATGCACCACAGCGGTTCTCTGTGTCTCTGCCAGCGTGCGCGCGGTCCACTTGTCCGCAAGGGACCTCTCCAGCGTCACTCCGTAGCCTTGCTGAACCAGAACGCCCTTTCCGAGCAGGTTTTGCAAATAGTTGTCGATCGCCTTCCAAGCGGGCGCGAAGCGAGGTTCGGCGACAGCGACACCGTACGCTACTTCGGTAGTAACACGCTGAAATTGCGGGCGTATCAGCGCGCTCTTTTCCAAATGCTTGGCGATCGGCACTGCCTTGGTAGCTGCGCTACCAAGGCAGTGGTCGTGAAAGACTTCCGCTAAGATTGTCGCCTGCCATACCGCAGGCGGGACAGTGAAACACGCATAGCCGGCGACCTCGATACCAACATGTTCGGCGAGTCCGATTGCTTTGAGTTCTGCATCACGCGGAACAGCAATCTTCTTTCCGGCCAGTTGTTTCAGCCCATCGACATAGGCGCGCGCCAATTCATTTGCCCGCTTCTCATGCCTGGCCTGATAGTCGGCGAACCGCTTTTCCTGTGCAGCCTGCCATGTCTCTTCGTCGGCGCGGGTCTTCGCCAACGCTTTGTCGATATCGGGATGATAGAGCCAACACCGTGGCGCGGATCGAAGCACCGCATCCGCGATCTGTTCACGTGTCGAGTCTCGGGGCAACTTTGACAGGTCGATCTCGACAGCCATGACGCCGTGTTCCCGAAGGCGGTGAATCTTTGTTTCGTCGCTCGCATGGGTGACCGCGACTTCAACAAAGAGGTCATACCCTAGCGCCCGAACATAGAGGTCCGGGATAACCGTCTTCGGGTCAGTGAACTCGATTCGAAGGAATTGCGTCGTGACCTGCTGACCCGGCTTCGTCACGACGCTGCCCTTATTGAGCCCAAGGCGTTTCGGCAGGAGTAGCGACGGGTCTGCTCGAAACACCTCCTTGGCAAGGAGATGTAGAACGGTTTCAGGACCGCCCCCGCACGCGTCGCCACCGTCGTGCCCGAAGTGCGGCACGTTCTCATCACCCTTGCGAGCCACCAACCGACCGCCGCAGGCAGGGCAATTGCATCCGCAAGCAATGCCGCGCTGAACCTCGCTGATATGCGCCAACGTGCGGTCCGGCCTCAGCCCATAGACAAGCTGTGCACGATCGGTGCCGAAAGATATTCTCGCATTTTCGTGGTCGTCCACCTCGCCTCCGGTTTGCTCCGTTGAAGAGCCGGGATGCTCGGCAATGCCGCCTGACGAACACCGAGCCTATTCCTGTTCTCGGTTCGCCTCCAAAAGGAATTCTGTCGCCACAGCGGCAATTTTGCTAGCGGCCTGCCATGCGTTGAAATGTTCGCTGTGTAGAACTTGCTTCAGTCAGCTCGCCGCATCTGCCGCAGGCGCCAAAATGCAGGCTCCGATGCAATGTCGGGATCGGCTGCGAGCAACCGTTCGATGACCTCGTCGATATCGCGAGGCGGCGGCGCAGAACGATCAAGAATGGAACTGATCAGCAGCAGTGAGGCGCGCGGCTGCTGCGTCAGGAGATCCTCCTCATCCTCAAGCCCAAACCCATAGCGCAAGTCGTATCGCTGGATCGGGCAGACCAGATCAAGAATTGTGGGAACCGCGCGTTCGAAGGCCTCACCGGCCAGCGCGGGCAGGTGCGCAAGGTTTTCCGACACCTCGGATGTCCGGGCTGATACGTCGTTCGGCCAATAATCGCGCAAGAAGGGCACAATGGACGCGTCCCAAAAGGCCGCTTTCGCATCCGCGTCTTTCTTGTCGCGGAGCAGTGAGCCAAGCTCCCACGCTATGCGAGAGAGCACGTTATTGGGCATGCGGGTCAGCGTCTGCCGGCCTCCAACCCGGTCAAATTGAAGCCGCCTTGTCCTTCGATGATCGCGAAGGCAGCGCCGATCAACGCGCCAGAGAGATGCTCTTGGATCGCTTCGTCGGTGCGCTCATGCTCGAGCGCGTGGAAGATCGCCGGCTTCAGGAGATTAAACAACTCGGCATATCGCGGCGCGACCGAGCGCGCGACGACGCTCATCAGATCGATCGCATCGTCGTTCTGCTCAAGTAGGCCTGGTAGCAGGTTGGCGTCCACCCAAGCTGGTGCAATCGTGTGAAGGAACGCCAGTTGCTGCAAGAGGGCACCGCGTGCGATCAGTCCAGCCCGCCCCGCTAGCTTTGCCAACATGTCGAAACGCCCCGCAAGCGGCAGGGCAATGCCGCTGCCAGGTGCGAGTTGCATCTTGTCGAGCATGCTGACGAGGCTGTCGGCGATGATACCTAGCGGATGTGAGAACACCAACTCGGATAGGGGGGAGTCGCGCTCGTCCTGTTCGTGAGCGGCGACGGGTGCCAACTGGTCCCATAGCGCAAGGATCTGTGGGAAGAGGGGATTGTCAATCGCATAGGCGTGGCGCTCGACGATACGGGCAAGTTGGTGTGTGACGGGAGCAAGGGCGTCGCCCGGCACTTGCGCGAGGACTTGCAAGACATTGTTTAAGGGCGGGCATGTCTCTGGCGCATGCTCGGCCTCGGGGGAAGCGTAGAGGCTCAGGAAGGGCTGCCAGCGATGCGACGGAAACTGCCCTTTAGCCTGCGCATCCCGTAGCGCCGCAAAGGCTCGGACGGGCTCGTTTCGGGCGAATACGCTCCACAAGTCGGCTTGTTCAATGCGATTGTTGGTCTCGAAAGCTTCAGCGCTCTCGAGCAGTTGGGAATCGCTGACTTCATCGAGTACTCGAATGTCGGCCGAATAGCCCGATCCTGACCAACTCGGATTATATAGGTGGGCGTAGATCGGCATTTGGCGGGGCAAGTCGGGAAAGGCGCGATAGTAGCCATTCAGCCGCCGGCTCGCCTCGCGAGACAGTCGGCCGCCCGCTGTCCTGATACGAACGAGCTCGCGCGTGGTGTAGAGCGCCCGCGCATGATCTCGGTTTCCTCGCCTCGCGATGCGATGGATGACTTCGGGGAGCATGCCGGCCAAAATCGCACGCTCGATCGCATGTCGTGTCTCAGGCGCGAGGTGATTCCAGCGTTTGCAATAGAAGCGCACGAGCTCCGGGCTATTGTCGGACTGCCAATATCGCGTTCGGTTCGTGTCGAGCAGATAGCGTTCAACTAGGGTTGCCGAAGCGTTGTCGCCTTCGGTCGCAGCCCAAGCTGCGAGCCGCTTGAAGATCAGTGGGTCGCGTTCGATCCAGACCGTCGCAATCCGGCTCGCGCGTCGTGCGTCGCGGCCAGCCAGCCGTCGCCATAGACCAGTCATCATGCGAACGAGCGGTGCGAAGTGGTCGTTATGGGCGTCAGGCTCGTTAAGCCGCCAACTACTCTTGTGTCGATCATTTGGGTCGACGAGCCCTTCGTCGGCCTCGGGCGCATGAACCAGTGCAAGGTCGAAAGACATCAGGTCGCCATCCGCCTGAACCAGCCCGACGTCGCTCCCGATCTCTATGGCTTCACACAGGCTGCGATCGAGCGCTAGGAGCAAGCGTTCTTCGGCACGAACGTCTGTGGGCCAGCGATCGAGGTGGCGACGCCAATCGCGATCGCTAGCCCGAAAGCTGAACTGGGCCATGTCGTGAACATTGGTGGGCTCGGCTTCGGGTTCATCCGTCTCGGGCCAACGAAACTTACGCTCGACCCGCAACCGAGGTTCGATCAGGCCCGCAAGCTCTTGAATGCGATTAGTGGTGACCGCCGTGCCCTCACGCATCCTGCCGTATGGACTGGGGGCAATTCGCAGATTGGCTTGGACGTAAAGCAGCCAGAAACGCTGATAGGGTTCGGGCAAGGGATGCTGTTGGGAGCGTAGCAAAATGTCGACCGCGCGGGCGATCCGTGGCTTGATGGCCTCGCCGGTGGCAGCTGCGTAACGCGCTGCAGCCGCCGATTGCAGTCGGTCTCGGAACCAAGCAATGAACGTCCAACCTTCATCGGCATCGGGCGGCAAGATTTCCTCGATCCACGCGGGATCACTACTGTGCACCGCGGCAACCGTCACGCTGGAAACTTCCTTGGTTAGATAGGCGAAGGTCGCCCTATCCTCCGCCGTCGCGTCCTTCCGGCTGGCAGCGGCGATACGTGCAAGCTGCCTCGCAGACCACTCCAGGGGTTCGCGGGCCAGCTGCGCCCAGGCGTCCAGCGTACGATACAAGGCACCATGGTCATGATTGGGCGCGTGATAGACCAGAGGCTGAACCCCCTTTCCGCGCCATGCCTCGCGCAAGCTCCCCGCATCGTTGGCCGTGTCGCCCACGAGCGCAAACGCTGGCTTCAGGTCCGGGAAGTTGAGACGCCCTTCCTCAGTCGCCTCAAGCATATAGCGCATCGGCGGGTCGTCTGCGGAGTAGCCCACAAGCACGAGCGTGTATCGTCGCAGGAGATCGTACACGAAGCGCGAGGCCCAGCCGCTGCGCATGTAGGCTTCGCCGAAGTTTGCCGAGGTCAACACGAGATCGGTTTCGCTAAGACCATAGCGACGGTCGCCGACCCGGCCGTGGAGATGGAGCACGCCCGTGAAGTCGTGTGAGCCAACTGTCGGCATACCCTGCCCCGCAGTGCTGGTCAGATGCTGGCCGGTGCGTCGCCGCCATGCTCGTTCGAAGAGCGTGTCGAAATTTGTGGTAATGATCCGCGGTCGACCATCGGTTGCGCGGGAGAGATCGAGCAAGTCAGTATGTGCGGCGACGCGAGCTCTCGGACCCGGCTGAACTAAGATTGCGACGGCTTCTCGAACCCTGTTGTGCGGCTGTCGCCAATCGGCGCCGCGATACACCAAACGTTGTTCTAGAAGCCCGATCAGCCGATCGTATTGCCCGTCCCGGCGTGCCTCCAACTCCGCCCGGCTAGCAAGACTGCCCGGAGCGCCAGGAATCGCTTGCCCGAGGCGGGCATAGACGAGATCGGCGAGCTCGCCAAAAAGTGGAAGCCCGGCAGCCTTTGAAACCCCGGCGCCGACGATAAATAGCAAGTTTCCTGCTCGCTGCGCACGCAGCAGGGAAATAGGAATGTCCGGCCCGCTATGGTCGAACTGCATCGCGGCATAATAGGTTTATCTGCTCCATCGCGAGTGAATCCTTTCCGCGTACAGAGGTGTCGACCATGTTCATTCTTGAGCTGGCGACACTCCTCAAACACAAAGGATTGAACATTTGACCGCGACCTCAAGCAAGGCCCTCGAGGGGTTTACGCAACGGAATTTCAGGGTTTGCGTCGTCCACGCCTTCGATATGTGTTTCTCACAGATGAGGCGAGGCGACGCATCGAGTCGCCGTCGTGATGGTCCAGACCATCCTGTAATAGAAACCCGCCTGGTAGGCGGGTCGGATGGGGACACATTGCTTTCTGCCAGCTGCTGCCGTTTTGGGACAGCCTGAGCTGGTCGGCACGCTTTCCATGAAGATCGTTGCGTCATCGGGCTATTCTATTGCCTTGCGGCGCGAGGGAACAAAGGAACCATGACGCGGTCTGCTTCCGGCCCAAATGCTGCCGGGCCGCAGTGCACCTTGTGTCGGTCATGCCGGCCGGCTCTATAGGTGACTAAAGGCGAACGTGAGCGACTCTAGCCAGTCAGATCTCGGCTCCAGAATGAAGCGCATCGAGCATCGAAAGCCTGACTGAGCGGACACGGTCGGCGACGGCGTCGTAACCTGCCAGGGGCACGATCTGGTCGCGAGCGAACATCCCCAGCGCGTCGAGGACCTTCGCCCGCTCTTTCTCGCCAAGGGTGCCAGTCGCGGCAAGATAGCGGGGGATACTGGCCAGGATGCTGGGATGGGCTTTTGGGTCAACCATTCGCCCCAACAGCTCTGCAACCTCCGGGTCGCGACGCAGTCGGCGCTCGATTCCGAGATTGCTGATCTTCTGGGCATCAAACTGAATCCGGCGGGAGCGCGTCACCAACGTCTCGACGAGTTGCGCAAATTCCGTCGCGCTGGCAAAGGACGCTGCGATATGGACGATGGTCGCCCATTGCCCGAGCTCCCGCTGGGGCACACGGATCTCAGGCAACGCGGCAAGCGCGGGGTCGCCCGGCGAATGGAGCGCAAGAGCCAGGACGGAGGCGCTGCTGTGGCTGTGCCGCATCCGCTCCACCAGTTGGTCGCGGACCGCCGCGTCGCCGCCGAACTGCTCGGCGAGGATGAGCGCGATCTCCGCTTTGACCGTCATGTAATCGTTGCGGCCATGTTCCCGGTCCAGCGCTTCAAGGCACCGGGTGAGCAGCAAGGGGCTGGCTGGCCTCAGCATCGCAAGAGTGCGGAGCGCAGTCGGATTCCTAGCCATCGTGCCGGCCTCTGCCGATGCCAGGAACTCAGAGGATGCGGCCTCAGACAAGGCGGCTCCGTAAGCCAGGGTGTGCTTTACGCCGTTTTCGCTGAAGGTCTTAAGCCGCTCTTCGAGCGTGTCGCCGAAAGCGGCTCGGAAGGACTGCCATTGCTCGCTCACGAGGCGCACCATGCTGGGGAGCGGATGCAGTGTCGTTGTGAAGACAATATTGGCCAATCGACCCTGCTCTTCCAGGCCGGCAACGCGGGTTAGCTCGCCGATGATCGTGGCGCCCGCCAACGCGGCGGCGCGAAGTGGTTCCAAGTCGGAACCGTAGCTCAGCAATTGGGCCTCTAGTTTCGGAATGGCATCGGCCTGACGACCCGCCGCCACCAGAGCGCGATGGTATGCGATGGACAGGCGCACCATCAGCTCGGGGTCACTTTCAAGCTCATAATGCTGGAGTGTCGAGTCCAACGACGTTCCAACGCCGCCTGCGACTGCGGTTTCGGCGATCACTGTCCGTAGCTCGAGCGGGAGTGGAGCAGCCGCTCGAAGTAGCGCCTCGCGTACCCCAGGCTCGTCACCGAAGCCGGTCGCGAGCGCCACCCAGGGCGGCTCTGGTGCCTTCAAGGACATGCAGGCCAACGCCCGGACGTCCGGGTGGGTGTTGAAACTCCGCCCCAGCACTGCCATCGGCGAATAGACGCTGCGCTGGCTGGGCTGGAGCAACGCCTGAACCGCCGCGTCGTCACTTCCATCGCAACCACAGGCCTCGAGGCCGACGGCGAGTAGGTCGCGTCTGACCAGCGGATCCCGGCTAAGGTCGAGCAGGCGCTGCCGACAGGCCTGGCGGTCTGGATCTATCTCCGGTAAGACGGCGGCGAGGTTGATCAGCCGTTCGGCCGGCCAAGTCAAGATCTCATCAAACAGGCCCGCCACGGCCGGGTCGTCCCTCCCCCAGGCGGTGACCAGCGCCTTTGCCGCCCAGTGCTTCTGGAAATCCTCTTTGCCGCGCACGACGTCAATCAGGATGTCGCGAATCCGACTGTCCCGGACCGACTGCACGAATCCGACGATCTCGCGGAGATGCATCATGCGTTGCTCGGGCTGGTTCCACGACGCGACCGCTGGCTCGAGGAGGCGCGGGTCGTCTTTGGCGAAGAGGCCGACCCGGGTCCAGACATTGTCCAGCCCCATTATGTTGATCGAGCGCGGTTTTTCTAACTCCCGCAGAAGCCACTGCCTGACCTTGTGCTGGTCGGTCGAGCAATGCAGCAGGTAGGCTTTGGCGTCTGTAAACTCCCACACAGACGGGTGCTGGCGCTGCTCCAGCATGTCCACGGCGCCACTGATGAGCGTTTCGTCATCCTTCCAATATTTGATCAGCAAGTGCAGTACGAGCGGCTGGTCCGCATAGTCGAGGCCCGACCAGAAGCCGCACAGCTCCAGCACTTCGTCGCGCGTTTCCGCTGGTGTTTCGCCGCGCGCTGCAAGGCCGGCAATGCCGACCAGCCGCAGGGGAGCGGAGATCGACGATCGCGCATCGCGCAACAGGGCTTCGAGGCGGGGATGTTCCGGCCACCCCAGGAGTAGGCTTTCAAGCATCGTCGCAGCGACAGATGGCCGGGTAGTACGCTTGATTGCTTCGACGAGGCGGTCGGCAGCCTGCAAGTCACCGTTGTGCAAATCGAGATACGCAGTCGCCGCGGATCGCTGTATTGCGCGATCGTCGTCGTGGAACGCTCGCCAGACGACATCGGCCACGTCAGGCGATCGCGGCCAGTCGCCGAGCGCCTGGATGAGGCTTGAACGGTAAAAAGGACGCGATGGCGTCCAGCCCGAAAGCCGGCCCTCGACGAGGGCCCCAAGGGCCGGATCGCCTAGGCTCTTGAGCGCCGAGCGCAACGCGTCGGCCCGTCCCGGCATCCAGTCGCTTAGCTCGATACGGTGCATAGCGTCTTCGGCCAGTCGGCGCGCGGTCGCCGGCGAGCGGCCGGCGGAAGTGAATCCGACCTCTGCCAGCAATCCCTGCCGATATTCGTTGCCGAGGGCGTCGGCGCCAGGCGCCTCGATCGTGACGACAAGACTATCGATCTCGTCGCGCCGCTGGAGAATGCCAAGCGAGTTCACGATGACGTTGCGCCAGCGTGGATTGCCCGCCTCGATCTCTACGAACCTGCGCAGCTCTTCGAACGGCAGCCCGCAGAGATGTTCGGCGCTCAGAAACTCCTCGAAGCTCGCGTGTGCGAAGCCGACTTCGTCGGGCGCTTTCTCGACAATGATCCCCTGCGTTTCGGCATTGACCGCCAGGATTTCGGTAGCCGCCGCGCTGGCCCTTGCCGGCTCCAATTGGAAGCCGTCTGTTGAAGCCAGGTAATCTCGCAACAGAGATCGCGCGCGCTCCAGTGGGAAACCGGCATCGCCCGCCTCACGACGTATCGAATAGGCCAGATAAGCGACCGCGGCGCGGCGCTGTTCTGGATCATCGGCATGTCGAAAGCGCGGCTGCACATCGCCGGCTGCGGTCGCGCGGCTTTGCGGATGTGTTTCTAGTAGGAGCGCCACCAATTGGCGATAGGCCTCAATGCGGCTGCGCGGCAGCACTTGGCCGCGTAGCCGGAGCGTGATGAGGCCGATCAGGAGCAGCGGGGTCTCCCCCAATGTGATTAAGCTGCGGTCACGCGCGAGCTCACCCATAAAGCTAGCCGTGCGATCGGGATGACGACGAGGTCGGTCTTGGGCTGTGGGGGCTTTCGAGACCGGTCCAGGCGCATACCTATCGAACCATCGCCCTGCGATTGCTGCCTGCTGAGGGATCGACAGCGGGGCGATTGCCGCCCGCTTCCAACCCGATGGTAGATTGCCGATCCGCGCCATGCCGCGAGGTCGACCGGTCACTATTGTTGGAATCTCATGAGCGCCTACCGTCGTCACAAGACTCGCCAGTGCGGTTCGCGCGGCCTGTTCGTCCGACCATTCATCGAGCCCATCGATTAGAAGAATGATGCGCCGCTCGTCGATCGCACGGTCGAGTAGGCCGACCAGATCTGCTGTAAGGAAGGGCTGTAGCGCGCGATGCGCGATGCCCTTCAATCCAATTTCGGCGCCATGGCTCGCAATCTCGCGCGACCAGCGCGCGAACGAGATATGCAAAGGCAGCAGCCGGCCCCACCGTCTGGCGAGATCAGGGAAGAGGCGTTGATCGTGCAGTATGTCGAGTGCGACCGCACGCAATATGGTGCTCTTGCCCGAGCCGGCGTCGCCGATGATCGCGAAGCGGTCGCCGGACGCGAGCCAGCCATGCATGTCGATACGGCGTGTCTGGGTAGTTGAGATCCGCGTAGCCAATGGGCCTCGGTTGCGCTCCGTTGGTTGATCCTCCGGAAGTGCGGATGCACGATCGCCAAGGCGTTCCGCATCGTTGCTTCCAGCGGCGCGATCCTCGCGAACCAGCAGATCGGGCGCCATAAATCGCTCCAAGATCGTGAGAGCGCGGCGACCTTCGTCTTGGCCGATCGAGCCGAAGCTGCCGGGATCGATGAAGTGGAATTGCTCTGAATAGACTCGCCCCAGTTGATCGCGCACACGAGCAAAATCGCCGCCGTCGAGACGGTTGCGGATACGCTGCGCCGCCTCGACGCCAAGCAGCGCCTCGACCCAGCCCCGTCCGAAGAAATCGTCGATGAGTTCAGGCCGGTCGCGCAACGCCTCGGTAAGCGCCTCACCATCCCATGCGAGAAAGGTGATCCCCGCAGCCTTCAGTCTCGCAGCAAGCCGTTCGATCTCCTCCTGTACACCCGTCGACTGCAGCGGAGCCTGGACCGCAACGACGAACCGGCGTGACCGCGCTGCCCAGCTTCCCTGCTCGAACAGCGCGACCGCGTCCCGCAACTCGGACGCGCCGAAACTCTTATGGCGCTTGGCCTGCCAACAATCATAGGCACCGTCGGCACGACGGGCGAAGATGTCGATGCCTGCCTGAGCTTCGCCTTGTAGGCCGAAGCGCGCGCAATGCTCGATCGCCCCGTCTGATTGTGCGAGCCGATGGCAGAGGCGTTCGAAATTCTCCCATGTCAGCTCACCAAAAGGCAAAGAGTGCGCACGGCTGCTGACAGGCGGCGTGGCGATGCGATCAGGCGGTGCTTGAATACCACGCGGCTCTGAATCCGTTGGATCTTCGCTCATCCGCGCAACATGGCACCGCAGCCCCCCTATTGCCACCCACTGTCTGACGGCTAACGGTGCCACTTGAGACGTGCAATGCGTTGCTGGGTGCGGGGTGCTAGCGTGAGCGCGCAAGCAAGACGTCGTCGGCCTTTAAAACGCAAAAAACCGCCCCGGTCAGACCGGGACGGTTATTGATTTATGATCAAATTGGTTGCGGGGACCCGCAACCAGATACGTCATAACATCGTCAGGCGTTTGATTTTGGTCGGGTTCGGCGAATTCGAGGATGCCCAACAACTCGCCGCGCAGCTCGGCATGGACCTCGCCGCGCTTGTCGCCGGGTGTGAGTACGATCTCTCCGATAAACGAGCGCAACGACTCGGCGGCTGCGTCCATCCTCGTGGTCGGCAAGCGCTTGCGTGAGTTGCTCGATACGCTTCTTATATAGAGTGGCGATGCTGGGATGCAGGTCGGGCACGTCAATGGGCGCCATCGCCAGACGCTCGATCTTCTCACGGGTGATGGTGCGGCCGTTGTCGCAGATGCCGCGGCGCTGGTGGTTGAGGCAGGCATAACGGTCGCGTGTGAACAGGCCATACCGCCCGCCGCAGCAGCCGCACGTGTCGACCGAGCGGACCAGGAATGCGGCGGGCTCGCGGATCGCGAAGGCCGGCGGCAACAAGCCCTCGAAACGCTCGCCGGTCTGCGGCAACTTGGCCGAGACGCGGGGAACGGGAATGGACCTCGGCGCCGCCATGATGGGCGACCAGGCGCACAATCCGCTCGCCAGCGGCAGGCGCCAGCATTTCCCCTGTATCGGCCAAACTTCCGAAAGCCGATCCACCCAGATACGGCCATCCGGGTTCAGCATTATCTCGACGATCGCGGGATAGTCGAGAAACCGGCGATGGCGGGTCCGAGCGCGGTGGGCAGCATGCGCAAGCTGCGCGCCCGTCCCCCGGTATCGTTGTGCGATATAGCCATCCTGTCCCCTTTGCGCCGGGAACGCGTCAAACAACGCCCGATCGGGGACGATCAAAAGAGCCCCGAAGCGGTCCGATCCAACGGGTTCCGCCGTCATCGTAGCGTGGCGTGTAATTAACGGCCAACGGCGGTGGCGACGGCAGCCCGCTATAATGTAAACTTTGGCAATGTTATGTACATGTTTATTGACAAACGACTCCGACCGGGTTTATGAGAGAACGACCGAAAGCCGGCCCCTACGGGCGATCGTTCTTTCCACGACGGAGGTGTCATGAGATCCGATCCGGAGAGCGCGATTTCTCGGCGTAAAACCGCCCTCCTCTGGCACGCCGAAACGATACCGACATCATCGCCGCCCGCCTCGACGAAGAGTGGTGGCACCCCGTGCGCATGATCGAGATCTGGCTGGGCATTCTGCAAGGGCTGGGTATCACCGCAGAGGTCACGGCCTATGGCCTGGTATTTGCCGTCCCCTTCGCGCTCGTCTTCGGCGTCGCGCAGTTTCTGACCACCGGCATGACGCGCTTTCTGGTTACCGCCGTGATCGAATTCTGGCGCAGCTCAGCGGTCGTCGTCCTGCTCTTCTTCTTCTATTACGTTCTGCCGGTGATGGGGGTCACTCTGTCGGCGCTCACCGTCAGTGCATTGGTGCTCGGCCTCAACACCGGCGGCTATGCCAGCCAGGCGGTTCGCGCCGGGTTGCAGTCTCTGCCCGCTGGCCAACGCGAGGCGGGCATGGCGCTCGGCCTCTCGCGCCCGGCGATCCTGCTCCTGATCGAGCTGCCGCAGGCGCTGGTCGCGATGAGCCCGACCTTCGTCAACAACCTTATCCAGCTCGTCAAGGCGACTTCCCTGGTCTCGTTGGTTACGCTGACGGACATGACCTTCCGCGCCAAGGAAATCGCGCAGACCGACTACGACCCCGTCGCGATCTATTCGGCGCTGCTGCTGGCCTTCTTCGTCGTCTGTTATCCGATCGCACTTGCCGGCCGCTGGCTCGAGGCACGGATCAATCCTGAAAGAGGAACGCCGCGTGGGATTTAACTTCGATTTCGCGCTATCGACCGTCCCGACGATCGTCGGGGCGATCGGAACAACCCTGCTCGCAACGGCGTTGAGTTGCCTCGGCGCTTCGGCGCTTGGCTTCGCTTTCGAAATGATCCGCCGCGGGGGCGGTGCGACTGGCCTCGCGGTCCGTTTCCTGATCGACTTCATCCGCTCGACGCCGGTCCTAGCCTGGCTCTATTTCCTGTATTTCGTCATGCCCTTCTATGGGATCCGGCTTGGCGCCATGACGGTCGGCATACTGGGGCTGAGCCTGTACTACAGCGGCTATCTGGCGGAGGTGTTCAAAGCGGGCATCGACGCGATCCCGAAAGGCCAGCAGGAAGCGGCGAGAGCCTTGTCGCTCACCCGCCGCGACACGGTCATTTTCGTCATCGCGCCGCAGATGTTGCGCAACGTCGCCGCACCGTTGGGCAACTATCTTGTTTCGATCCTCAAGGCGACGCCGTATCTCGCGATCCTGGCCGTGCCCGAAATGCTCGGACGCGCCTTCGATATCGCTTCCGAAACCTATCGATACGCAGAGCCGCTGACCGTTGCCGGCATTCTGTTTCTCGCCTTGGCGCTGCTACTTGCTTATGGCGTGAAGCGCATCGAGCAGCGCCTGCTTGCAACTGGACGCCGCTGATGCTCGCTAAAGCTCCACCTCCAGGCCCGGCCGTTCAATCCATCCCTCATGTCCGGATCGACGGCCTCAACAAGTGGTTCGGCGCCCTGCATGTTTTGAAAAACATCGATCTTTCGGTCCATGCGGGCGCACGCATCGTCGTTTGCGGACCCTCCGGCTCCGGCAAATCGACCTTGATCCGCTGCATCAACGGTCTGGAGCCTTTCCAAAGGGGAACGATCCAGTTCGAAGCGGCAACGCTGGACAAAGATGGCCGCGATACCACGAAGGCGCGCCGGCAAACAGGCATGGTGTTTCAGAGCTTCAACCTGTTCCCGCACCTCACCGTGCTCGCCAACTGCACGCTGGCGCTGCGCCGCGTTCTCCTGAAACCGGCACGGGAAGCCGAAGAGATCGCCATGCAGCATCTGACAGAGGTGCACATTCCCGAAAAGGCGCAGGCCTACCCGGCCCAGCTCTCGGGCGGTCAACAACAAAGGGTGGCGATCGCGCGCGCGCTTTGCCTCAATCCCCGCATCATGCTGTTCGACGAACCCACCTCGGCGCTCGACCCGGAAATGATCAAGGAAGTCCTGGACGTCATGATCGCGCTGGCGGGAAGCGGCGTGACCATGGTCTGCGTGACCCATGAAATGGGTTTCGCACGCGAAGTCGCGGATGAGATCGTTTTCATGGACGAAGGCCTCATCGTCGAGCATGCCTCGTCCAAAGACTTTTTCTCAACAGCCGCTCACCCACGCGCCCGGCTGTTCCTGGATACCATCCTGAGCCATTGAGAGCAGATGCGTGTGGATCCTGCCTGCGGGCAATCGGTGCGCAAGCGCGCCAGATGCCGGTATCGCCGAGCAGGTCACCAGTCCGGCGCGAACGCGTAGCCAGCCGAGCGGACCGTCCGGATCACATCGCTTCCCACGGACGCCCGAAGCCTTTTGCGCAGCCTGGCTATATGAACGTCGACGCCCCGCACGTCGGTTGCGGCGGCATGTTCAGGCCACGCGGTCGCGACCAGTTCCTCGCGGCTGAAGACCCTGCCAGGCTGCGCCAAGAGGCTGCGCAAAAGCTTGAACTCGATCGGTGGCATCACGATTTCTTTTTGCCTGAAGAATGTCCGGTGCGTCTGCCGCTCCAGCCGGAAATCGCCCTGCACCAACTCACCTGAGTCCGTTTCGCGCGATAGCTTCGCAAGGCCCGCTTTGCCATGCAGCCAGGCCAGAAGCTGTTCGGGGGCGAAGGGCCGGGAAAATATCTCGTCGACCCCGACCTTGATCAAATCGAGATGCAGCTTGCCCGAACGCGGGGCAACCAGGCTCACGACAGGAGTCCCTTTGGTTGCGGCGCTGGACTTCAACCAGGTGCACTGTTTGACCACTGCGCGGTCGCCTGGATGGCAGTCCATGATCACGGCAAGCGGGGCTGAAGCCTCGATGGCGCGTGCGATTTCCCGGTCTCCCGTGATCAGCCGTATTTCGAAGCCAGCTACCGACAGTATGTGCCCGAAAACCAGGAAAAAATCCGGGTCCTTCGAGGAGATCAGGACCAGCGGCTTCATGAGTCCATCAATCGGGTTCGACACATCATAAGGCTGACTACCGCGCAAATGGGCGCGATGACAATATACCCTGACGATCGAGGGCTCGCGGGCTGTCCGCAAGTGCCTGGCTTAGAGCCTAGATCTTGTCCGCAAGTATGACGCCGCTGATGCCATAAGCGCGGCGCGTCTGTTCAACAGCCTCGGGCGTGACCTCGATCAGCAGCGCGATGATGTCGCCGTCGGGATGTTCGAGAACGTCGCCAAGCTCGGCCAGCGTCCAGCCAAGGGCGCGCAGCCGTTTTGGCCAGAATGTCTCGCACACCACGCTGATCTGTCGAATCCCCAGACTTTGTGCGGTCTCAAGCAGGCCGCATAGAACAAAGCCGGCGACCGGCGACGAGGCGCCTTGCGTGCGAAGCGATGGAACCACGAAGAAACGCGTCCACTCGAAGATTTCAGGCGCGCGCGGAGGCCTGCCGTCGGCGAGACCCGGGAACACTTCGCTCATGAGATGCGGCTCCAGCGTCGGCACGAGACGGGAGCCGCCTACGATCTTGCCGTTGGTATCAAGCCCCAGAACATAAAGCGTATGCTCGTTGTCGAAGGCGTCGATCTCGATGTTGATGGGCCGTGCGACGGCGCGCCAACGTCTCTGCTTGACGTAAATCTCGTACCGTATCCGAAAGTAGCGCTCCAGAACTTTCCTGTAGTGCTTCCTGTTATCCCAAGTGACCAGATGTATACGAACCATGACGTCTCCAGGCGGAGGGTCGTAGGAAAACGGACTTGCCGTACGTATGACGGAATTCAGGTATTGCTAAATCTGGATTTCCTGCCGTCGCAGCGCCTTGACGATGGCGTGCGCGACATTGATCGCGTCGAGCTTGGCTCGAATGTTGCGCTGATGGCTTTCAACCGTGTTCCGGGTAACACCGAGGATACAAGCGATGTCATCGGTGGATTTGCCTTGCGCGCTCCACTCCAGGAGTTCGCGCTCGCGCGCCGTCAAGGGCGTGGGCTCATCGCCATCGCTCGGTGTTCCCAACCCTGAGAGGCTTCGAAAGGTATGCACGCAAAGCGTCTCGATAAGGGGCATGGCGCTTGCCGGAACGTCCATCCGGTCACTCGCCATCGTGACGACGCCTGGCCCGGCCAATGGGACATGAATTGGGACGCAGATGCCTTCTTTCATCCCGAACTCGGCCGCCTCGTCCATGACCAGCTTCGCGCGTGGAACCAGCCTTGCGGCCGGCAGCTCGCCCCATCGAAAAGGCTCAGGCGAGTGCCGGCACTGGGCGACACAAGGATCGTGCAAAAAATAGTCCTCGGTGACGTAGCGACGATGCCATTCAGGAGACCAGCCATCAGCAAGAATTTCACGCTGCCAGTCCGTACCGTGCGGCACAGGCAGGCCGGTGATCAGAAAATTGCGCAATCCATAGCGCTCCATGGCTAAGCGGAACTCCTGAAGGATTGCGTCGGCCGACCGCGCAGTATCGATCCTCGTGATCGCCGCAAAAAGGTCGACAACAGTTTCGTTCTCCATTGGAAGACCTCAACCACAGTCAGGCCCTACCCCGCGGAACAACCTATGGCTGTCTAGTCACCGCCTTCAATGGGACATGCAACGAATGTACACCAAAGGAGTCAATCAGGTTCACAAAGACGAGATAAGTGAAAATCCTGCCCAGTCCTACTTCGAGGAAGTTTGGCTTCACTCGGTCGACTTTGAAGCCGCCGGCTTCGCCACTCGAATAGCGCGCTTATTTGCCGGGCTTGCCGAAACCAACTCTTGCGGCTCGACATCCAACGCCTTGGCCAAAATTTCGACTGTATCCAGCGTGGCGTTGCGCCGCCCGGCCTCGACGCTGCTGATATAGGCGCGCGTGCGGCCCGAAACGAAAGACAACTGCTCCTGAGAGAGTTTTCGCTCCCTCCGAAGCCGCTGCACGTTCAGGCCAAAGACGCCGCGAAGTTTCATCAAACAACGGATGCTACGGCGCGCACTATGGTGCGACACACTATAGTGCACATTCCGCATTGACAGGCGTGCTTCGGGCTGTTGAAACAAAAAGAGAATTCATCGTTTCCCGGACAAGGAATAGCCATGACGAACCGGCCGTTTCGCGACCTCGCGCACGACATGTCCGCGCATTCCTCAGGCGAGATTAGCCGTCCCGCGCTGGACACAAGCCGGGTCCTGGAACTCGTCTGCATCCGATGCGGCGCTTCCTACCCCGTCGATGTAACAATCGACTCCAGGGGATGCGCGCGCTGCCAAGACACCGCGCCGGCAAATCTTCGTCCGGTCTATGCCGCCCCGCACCTCCATCCCCTTCACGGCGCCACCAGTTCGGGCTCGCTATGGCGTTTTGCGCATATGCTGCCTTGCACAGAAGCGGAGGCCGTGAGCCTCGGCGAGGGTCTGACACCTTTGCTTGCCGCGCCGCGCATAGGCGCATTTCTCGGCGTGCCGGACCTCGCGATCAAGGACGAAGGCCGAAACCCGACCTGGTCGCACAAGGACCGCTTCTCGACGATCGCGGTCAGCGTGGCGCGCACGCGCGGCGCGAAGATCGTCGCGACCGCCTCGTCGGGAAACGCCGGCGCTTCGCTGGCGGCCTACGCTGCCCGCGCGGGGCTGAAATGCGTCGTCACCACTTTCGCGGGATCAGCCGGCGCGATGCTGGCGCAGATCCGCAAACATGGCGCGACGGTCCTGCCCTTGGTCAGCAAAATGGACCGATGGTCGCTGCTTGAACAGGCGGCTGCCCGCTACGACTGGTTCATCGCATCGCCCTATCACGGTCCGGTCGTCGGCAGCCATCCACTCGGCATCGAGGGCTACAAGACGATCGCCTATGAGATCGTCGAGCAATCAGATGGCACGGCGCCAGACTGGTGCGTCCTGCCGGTCTGCTACGGCGATGCCCTGTCCGGCGTGTGGGCTGGCTTTTGCGAGCTGTTCGCGCAAGGGTCGATCACGCGCCTGCCTCGTCTCGTCGCGGCGGAGGTGCATGGGTCGCTGGCGGCCGCTCTGGCCAGCGGCGCCGATGCGTTGAGTGAACGCAAGATGCTTTTCGACAGCCTTGCCGTATCGATCGGCACGCCGCGCAGCACCTTTCAGGCCCTGAAGGCTCTGCGCGAATCCGGCGGGCACGCCGTCCCCGTCAGCAATCACGGCCTGATCGCGATGCAGGAACGCCTTGCTCGGGAGGAAGGAATCTTTGCCGAACTGGCGTCGGTCACGCCGCTGATGGCGATATCGACGTTGAAGGACCAAGGTGTCATCGCAGTCACGGACCGTGTCGTGGCCGTCGTGACAGCCAGCGGTCTCAAGGACCTCGATCGGTCCGCCGGATCGAACGAACCCGAACAGGTCTTCCAGACAACGGACGATGCCTGGCGCTGGCTCGACAAGAACGGGCTGGATCTCGCTTCATAGATTTTCCGGCGCACCAACAGCCGGCGGCACTTCGCCTGCTGCCTGCGTTTTCAGCACATCGTCGAGGCTGCGACGCAGCCAAAGAAAGCGCGTCCATTGCGTCTCGGCGGCCGGTGCGATGGTGGTCAGAGTCCTTGGCTCGGACAGTTCCTTGCAGGGCCAGCCAGGCAGAGCCGTAAGCCAGTCATCATTGTAGACAGTCTCGGCATGGCGATGGCCTTCGTCAGGCATGATGACCGCCACTTGCGCATCCGGAAGGGTCGTTGCAACCCATTGCGCCACCAACGCGGCGGCGCCGCTGGTCGGCCCCATGAAGAGGCCATGCTCGCGCAGCAAACGATGCGCGGTCATGTAAGCCGGATAGGCGCCAACCCAATGGATCTCGTCGACAAGCTCATGCCTGACATTTTTAGGAAGTACGCTGTTGCCCAGGCCCCGCAGCATGCGTTTGCCGACCGGCTGCCCGAACAGAATGCTGCGATGGGTATCGACGGCAAACACCGTCAGATGGGGAAAGACAGTTCGCAAAAAGGACGCGGTGCCGCATAGCGAGCCGCCCGTGCCGACGCAGCCGACCAGGCAGTCAACCTTGCCCATTGCCCGGATGACGAGTTCGGCCAGCCGCGCATAAGCCAGCCAATTACCCGGACTGTCGTATTGGCGGGTCCAGAAGCCGCCCGGCTCGTTGGCCAAGATTTCTTGGAGGCGCTCCAGCCGGCCAGGCTGGTTGCCGTCGCCACGCGGATCGTCAAGGGCGATGACCGTGGCGCCGATGCGCTCGAGGCGGGCTTTGTATTTCGCATCGATCAGCGTTGAAGCGGTGACGAGGGTAAGGCGATAGTCACGCGCCGCCGCCAGCAGCGCCACCGCCATGCCGAACGTGCCCGACGTCGTCTCCACGATGTGGGAGCCTGCCATCAGTTCGCCATCCGACGCTGCGCGATCCAGAATGTAGCGGGCCGGCATCAGCTTCATCAGCGGAAACGCCGCGGCCACGAGATTTGGCGCCAGGCGCGCAAGGCGGGGCGTCTCAAGGTCCCTGAAATAGTCCACGTCGGGGGTCACCATGTCCAGCCCTCCGCATTGACCAGGTGGACTTCGATATCCTTGAAGCCGGCACGTCTTATCTGCTGCGCGACCAGGGCCGCGCGTCGCTTCAGATTCGATGCGAATAGATCGAAAATCAGGCCGAACAACGAACCGCTATGGGCGACTTGCACCCCGCACGCCCCGGCTCGCCGGGCGATTTCGGCGATCTCGCCGAAGCCCTGTTTCGGCAAGTGCCGTTGACTGATCACCGCACTGGCCGAGGCGGCGCGTCCGAGAAGATAGGGATCCTGGAGGCGAACCGCCCGCGCCACCAGCGCCCGCAGCACGCCGAACTCCTGGATCTCGGCACTGTCATAGCGGGCGGGCGGCAGCTGCAATGTGTCGACCGGAACCCCGCCATTCGCCTTGAACCCGACCAGAAGCAGCGGCGGCAGGGAGCCTCCGAAATTCTCGATCACCGTGCCTTCTCGTTGCGCGAAGAGCACTGCGTGATCATCGAACGCGATCGCGTCGCTGGCGCGCTCGGCAGCCACGGCCAGACGCCCGATGCTTGATGGTCGCAGCTGGACGTCAAAGGCTGCGGCGACAGCACGAATGGAAGCGACAACGTCAGCCGTCGATGAGCCGTAGCCGTGCCCCACGGGAATTGCGCTTTGAAGTGTCAGCTCGCCGCCGCCGGTGACGTTCAAGAAATCGAGCGTGAGCCGCGCGGCGGCCGACGCCTTGACTTTATGATCGGGGTGGACAACGACCGCATCGTCGTCGCTCCTGGCAAAGCTCGCCTCCGATCTCCAGCCCGCAATCGGGAGCGTGACGAGCCCGCGATGAAGGCGCCCGCCATCGTCCTTGAAGACGCCCTGGATGAGTTCGCCGTGATGCGCAATCGCCACCGCCGTTCCAACTGGCGAGCGCAGCGCTTCACGGCTCATGAGATCGCCGGCCTCAGCCATTTTCTTCTCCCCTCGCGCTTTCTTGCCGCGCGGGAAGATGGCGCCGATAATTGGCAGCCGCCCTCAAGGAATTCCGGTATTGACGGCTTCCTGACGAACAACCCGGCCGCGAAGCGATGCCGGCGGATCGTCAGGCGGCGGAGCCAAGGTGCCTCAGCGGCCGGCCGGCCGACACCGATTGCGCCGCGGCCATGATACCTTGCGCATCTATCCCGTAATGCCGATAGAGATCCGCGATCGTACCGGTCTGGCCGAAATGCTCGACGCCCAGGGCACGCGTGCGGTGGCCGTGGACCGACCCCAGCCAGGCGAGCGTTGCGGGGTGCCCGTCCAGCACCGTCACGATGGCGCATGAGGCCGGGAGACCAGCCAACAGGCGCTCGACATGACTGGTGGCGCGCGGATGGCCATACTGGCGCGCGCGCGCGGCGGCCGACCAGCCGGCGTTCAGCCGATCGGCCGAGGTCACGGCAAGAAGCCCGACATCGCGCCGGTCCCCGGCCATCAGCCCCAATGCCTGGACCGCCTCCGGCGCGACAGCTCCCGAATAGGCGATCACCACAGCGGCATTCGGCCCGGGTTTGCGCAACCAGTAGCCGCCATCGACGATGTCGCCCGCCAGCGGATCCCCCGTCTGTCGTGGCGGCTGCTCGATCAGCCGCGTCGACAGCCTGAGGTAGACCGAACCTCCCGTCTGATCGCGCAGCCAGGTATGGTCATCAGGCTCGGCCTCGCCGGAGCGCTGGATGTAGTCGAATGCCCAACGCAGGATGATTGCCAGCTCGTCGACATAGGCTGGCTCGAATGTCGCCAGGCCGTCCTGCGCCATGCCGATCAGCGGCGTGGCGATCGACTGATGCGCTCCGCCCTCGGGCGCCAGCGTCACGCCGGAGGGCGTCGCCGCCAGGATAAAGCGAGCGTCCTGATAGCAAGCATAGTTGAGCGCATCGAGGCCACGCTCGATGAAGGGGTCGTAGAGCGTTCCGACCGGAAGCAGGCGCTCGCCGTGAAGCGAGTGCGACAAGCCCAGCGCCGACAGCATCGTGAAGAGGTTCATCTCCGAGATGCCCAGTTCGAGATGCTGCCCCGACGGCGAAAACGTCCAGTTGAAGGTAGAGGGAATGCGTTCTTCACGAAAAATGTCCGCTTGGTCGCCGCGCGCGAACAGACCCCGCCTGTTCACCCAGGCGCCGAGATTGGTCGAGACCGTGACGTCCGGAGACGTTGTGACGACACGCTCTGCAAAATCGCTGTCTGACTTGGCGATCTCGTGCATCAAATGGCCGAAACCCTGCTGTGTCGACATGGAGACCTGTGCGCGCCAGGGTATCTGTGCCGGCACGGGTACGGCTGGGGCTTTATGGCGACGGGTAGCTGCCTGCGCGAAAGGCGACGACGCCAGATAGGATCGGATCGCGGCCCCATCGTATGCAAGGCCTTCGAACATGTCCCATTCACGCCCCTCGCGGACACCCATGCCTTGCCGCAGCGCGTCGACTTGCGCCGGTGTCATCAATCCGGCGTGATTGTCTTTGTGGCCTGCGAGCGGCAGGCCGAAGCCCTTGATCGTATAGGCGATGAAGCAGGTCGGACGATCATGCCCGCGCGCTTCCTCAAAGGCATCGATGATGCTCGCCAGATCATGGCCGCCGAGATTTGCCATCAAGGCGGCAAGGTCTTCGTCGCTGCGCTTCTCGATCAGGCGGGTGACTGGTCCCTGATCGCCGAGGTCGTCCAGAAGGCGCCGGCGCCACGCGGCGCCGCCCTGGAAGGTCAGCGCGGAATAGAGCTGATTGGGGCATGCATCGATCCAGGACCGCAGCTTTTCGCCGCCCTCTTCCTCGAAGGCCGCCTGTTGCAATGTCCCATGTTTCAGGATCACCACATCCCAGCCGAAGTTGCGAAAGATGGACTCGAAGCGCTGCCACAGGCCTTCGCGCACCACCGCATCAAGGCTCTGCCTGTTGTAGTCGACGACCCACCAAGTGTTGCGAAGGCCGTGCTTCCAGCCTTCGAGAAGAGCCTCGAAGATATTGCCTTCATCCATTTCGGCGTCGCCGAGAAGGGCGACCATCCGGCCTTCCGGCTGGTCTGCGTTCCAGCCTTTTGCCCTGACATAATCCTGGACCAGCGAGGAGAACAGGGTCTGCGCCACGCCCAGTCCGACCGACCCGGTCGAGAAATCGACATCGTCGATATCCTTGGTTCGTGACGGGTAGGACTGCGCGCCGCGATAGCCGCGAAAATCCTGCAGCTGCTCTAGCGTCTGCTTGCCGAACAGATACTGGATGGCATGGAAAACCGGGCTGGCATGCGGCTTGACGGCAACGCGGTCTTCGGGCCTGAGGATCTGGAAGTAGAGCGCCGTCATCAAGGTCGAGGCCGACGCCGACGACGCCTGATGGCCGCCGACCTTGAGGCCGTCCTCCGACCCGCGAACATGATTGGCATGATGGATCGTCCAGACAGCCAGCCACAGAACCTTGCGTTCAGCTCGGAAAGGATCGTCATCGTCGGCTCCCGTGAAATCGCGGCTCAACGATAGCGGCCAAGGTCTCTCAAAAGTGGCTATTCTTACGCAAGCATATCAATCATATTGGCTGATCCAGCCAATAATGACGTCCAGACGAGGGAAACGTGCCAAATCCGACGCTCGATGCAATTGATATGAAAATCATCGCCGCGCTTCAGAAGAACGCAAAGGCGACGACGAACGACCTCGCTGAAACTGTCGGTCTTTCGCCTTCACCTTGCGCCCGGCGCGTGAGGCTCCTCGAGAGCGCCGGCGTCATCAAAGGTTACACCGTGGTCCTCGACCAGAAGAAGCTCGGCTTGCCGATCAGCGCTTTCGCATCGATCAAGCTTGAAAGGCAACGGGAGGACGATCTCGACCGCTTCTCCCAGGCGGTGCTGCGCTGGCCGGAGGTTGCCGACTGCTATCTGATGACCGGCCAGCGGGATTACCTGATGCGCATCGTGGTGCGCGACCTCGAGGCCTATGAGCGGTTCATCAAGGCCAAGCTGACGCGGCTGGACAACATCGCCTCGATCGAAAGCAGCTTCGCCCTCGGCCAAGTCAAGCGCTCGGAAGCCTTGCCCGTCTAATCGACCGGTTGTCTCGAACCATCGCGGTGGCAACTGAGCGAGGTTGGGGCGCCCGCGTCAACCCAATCGCAACTCACGAACAAGCGTATTCCCCTCGTCCCGCGAGAGCCTCTCCTTGCTGCGCTCGCAATATTCTGTCTATATTTTGTATATCTATATTGACGAATTGCCATTTTCAAACGTAGCGTCACGCGGCTGAGGCGGAACGCCTGCGCGCAATAACGCAATCTCACGGGAGGACTGAACCGATGAAATTTCGAGCCCGATCGGCCGCCATTGGCCTGGCCTGCATCGCCTATGCCGCGCTTGTTGGATCTCTATTGCCGGCCGCGGCGGAGACCACAAAAGAACGCGTCTTGACCGAAGGACGCATCGTCATCGGCATCCATAACCGGTCGCCATGGGGCTACAAGAAGGAGGGAACCGGCGAGTTGCTTGGGTGGCACCCGGATCTCCTCAGAGCTGCCTTCGCCGATCTCGGCGTCAAGCAGGTCGACTTCGAGGTCACCGAGTTCGGCGCCTTGATCCCGGGGCTGATGGCCGGGCGTTTCGATGCCGTCGCATCTGGGCTGTCGATAACGCCGGAGCGATGCCAGCAGGTCGCCTTCGGCGCTCCCGACCTGAGGTCGGACGACGCGGCGATCGTGCTCGCCGGGAACCCCAAGGCGCTCCATAGCTATGCGGATCTTGCCAAGCAATCCGACGCGATCATGGGCGGCGGCCGCGGCAGCAATGTCATCAAGAACGCCATCACCGAGGGCGTGCCGGAGGACCGCATCCTGCAGTTCCCGGACATCGAGACCAACATCGCGGCACTGCGCGCCGGCCGCATCGACGCCGCGGTGTTCTCTTCACCGACGGTGATCGGACTGCTGGCCGGCAACAGGAGCCCCGATCTGGAGCGCGCCACCCCGTTCACGACGGACGAGAAGTCGATCAGCTACATCGCGATCGCGTTCAGGAAGGACGATGGCGATCTGCGCGACCTCTACAATCAAGGTCTGGCCAAGGTCATGTCGAACGGCACGATCGCCACCATCATGGCGAAGTACGGATTTGGTCCCACGGAAAACGTGCCGCCAGGATTGACGACGTCGCAATTGTGCGGAGCCGCCAACTAACCGGCGTGGGCAACAGAAGCGGTCTGGCATCAACAGAGCGGATGGGCGCCGCGCGAGCTCGGGCGGCGCCTCTGTCCGGCGACATGCCCTCAGATCATTGTCGTTCCGCATCGCTGGACAGAGCAACGTCTTCGGGGATTTCCTGCCGCAAGGTTGGTCCCTTGGCCAGGCGCCTGCCAAGAGCAGAGACGAATGCCTCGTAGCGCTCGCTTGCCTTGGCGCGCGCCGCCTGGGCCATCGGTTCCGGCAAGGCAGGCGTGGTCGCGAGCCAGAAGCGGATGAACACCGCCAGCGTTTCAATCGAGATGCGGACATCGCGCTCCAGCCGCGCGATCCGGCGGTCGATCCTGTCGAGCGCCTGGAGACCGCCGCCTCGCGTTGGGCGTCGGCATCGGGCGAGAGGAAAGACGCGATCGCCGCTTCAGCGATGAGCGACGCGATCGCGCCGGGCAGCATATTCGAGCAGCGCCGCCATCACGGCAGGATCGACAGAAATCTGCACCTTTTTCTTCGTTGCCGGCACAATCGTCACAGCTCCATGCCATCGTCCGGATCGAGCGCGATCTGACGCGCCACGCCCCCCACAAGGCCAGCCATCCGGCTGCTGCTTGCAGCGAGATCATCCGCCTCGTCGGGCGCATCGATCTCGAATTCATTGACGAGCGGCGGCTCCGCCACAGCCGGGGGATCGAGCTCGGGTTGAGCCCGCAAGTCGGAGTCCGTCGATTCGTGCTGGGCTTTCACCACGACGGACGCGGCAGCAATCCCCGCTGGCGGAAGCGGCAACGGAAGCACGGTCCAATCGTCAGGCTCCGGCTCGGCTCGCGCCAGATAGCGCAGGTAAGTGGACAACGCGACCGGGCGGCACTCGTCAGAGATGACGCCGCCGCGCGCGCAGCAATTGGCAATAGCCGCGCTCGACCATCCTCAGCCCGTCGCACGGAGGCGATACGTTGGTAGTGAAAAGTGGAGCCATGCCAGTTGGCGGCGCTGACCAGCCGCGGACCGAACAAGGCGGTCGCGACTTCAAAATGGGATGCCTGCTGGGCGGCCATCAAGGCATCGCAGCATGTGGCCTAGGCGCCGGCGCTGGGCCGTGGTTCAAGCGGGCGTCAGGAAGGTGTTGCCTGTGGATAGAGCGGATAAACCGCTCGATCGCTTGGAGCCTGTCGTGCGCCATGTCGTCGAGCGGTATGATGGCGGCAAGGAGTTCGCCTGGCTTCGCGTCGCCGAAAAGCGCCAGTTGCCTGCCACGGCGAAGATAGCACGTGAGGGCTGACCCCGTCACGCTGGCCTAAGGCTAGCGGGACGTCGAACGCGCTGCCCTCCGGCGCTCGCAGTTCCGGCGGAACCTCGACAAGGTTCACGACCCCAGGATCGATCTGAGGTACCCGATAGACGATCTGCTCGACAGCGGACTGGTCAGGCCTGGCGGCGAAACTGCAAACCCCAGCGCTTGCGCAAAGCCCGCTTCGCCTTGGCCGATCGGGAGGCCGCGAAGTCCTGCTGATACTGGGGATTGCGTCGCAGGAACTCCCAGGCAATCTCATCGGCGGTGGCGCCTTCGACGAACGCATATGCCTGTGGGTCAAGCCACTGCGATGTATCCGGCTTCATCCGCATCCTTCCCTTGTCAAGGATTTGATAGGGGACGCGGCGTTGAACCAATCCTTGGATTCCGTCATTGTCGATGGACGAGGAGAGATTTCGGCGCTGAGCGATCAAGTGGAGATTGTTGCGATGCCTACTGGCTTGCGCCTTGCAGTGTCTTGAATGTGTTCGTCCAGGCGCGATAGGCGTCATCATCACCCTGGCTCCAGGCATTGAAGGCGCGCCAGGCGGCTAAAGTTGATGCAGGCTGCTCGAACAGCGAGCCGATCGTTTGATCGCCTGCGGGCCAGTCGGGAAGCTGATCGCTTATCGCTTCATGTGTGAGACGCCGCAGATCGGCCAAGGCCGAGCGGATATGTGGTAGAGGAAATTCGCAAAGGTCGGTGTTATCTGTCGCCTCCCGAAGGACGACCGCGAGCTTGGCGACCACGCCCGCCAATGATTGTGCAGGCGTCGCCACAATCTCGGCCAACAAGGCGTCAGCCTTGTCAGCGTCATCGTGCCCTTCGTTCAGGAAATCAGGACAGCCGCGGTCCGCGCCAGCCCCCTCCCCGCACCCAATCGCTTCGCCGACAAGCAAGAGCGCGCCGCTCTCCAGGAACCCCTCCTCAGCCTGCTGCTGCCGGACGCACGAGGCCAGCATCGCAACGTGAGCGTCAATCCAGGCCAGGGACAGGAGTAGAGCTGGATCGGCCGACGACTGATGTTCGGCTTCATGGTCTGCCAAAGGCTCGGGATGCCCTAAGGTCAACGAGCTACGTGGCTCCCATCCCAGCGTGACGGAAGGCAAAGTCGTGGTATTGTCGGAATCAGCCATGATCCGAGCTCCACACAGCTTGGCGTTGGTCAGGTCGAAAAGGGTGTTTGCGCGCCCTCTTCGACCGAAAGTTCGAGGCAGGGATAATACACAAATTGATTGAGGTCAATCAGAATGTTAGAGAGAGGGCGGCAAATTTCAGCGCCGAACAGTGCCGTGGTGCGCGTGCAATGTTGGGATGGAGCCAAGATGAGTTGGCCCGGGCGGCAAACGTAGCAAGGCAGACAATCGCTGATTTCGAACGTGGCGCGCGGACTCCAATCGCAAACAATATATTAGCGATCGTGAATGCACTTGAGAAAGCTGGCATCGAAGTACTGCCCAACAACGGAATTCTGTTGCGAAAGAGCAGGTGATCGCGGCTCTGCCGCTGAAGCCCGCTTCAGATGCCCAAGCCCGTCCGACCGAAATCAAACGGGCTGGCTTAACTGTTACTCGCCGTTGCGGCGGTTGGGGCGGGACCAGATGAGGCTGTGGCCCTCGCCTTCCTCGTCGGCGAAGAGATTGGCGTAGATTGGAGCGTTGAAGTTCGGATCCTCGAGCTTGAGCCCGAGATAGTCGCGGCCCTCGTTGGACCAGGCGGCGCCGATCTCGGCCTTGCCGACCACCACGCGGTCGCTTGGAGCGTTCTCGCCGCTGGCCCGGGTGTCGGGGACGATGCGCACGCCCTTGGCCTGGACGCTGAGGGTGTGCAAGACGGACCGCTCGCATCTTGGAAGGACCGACGATCCCGGACCCCTCGATCTCCGGCCGCCGGGTGCGCGTGAACTGACGGAACTGATCGCCCGGCGCGGCAAGCCGGTCATGATCGTGTCCGACCACGGCACCGAGTTCACCTCGAACGCAATCCTCGCCTGGTCGAAGGACCATCAGGTGGAATGGCACTTCATCGCGCCGGGCAAGCCGATGCAGAACGGCTTCTGCGACAGCTTCAACGGGCAGATGGGGGACGAGCTGCTGAACGAAACCCTGTTCTTCGGTCTCGACCATGCCCGAACAACCATTGCCGAATGGGCAGACGACTATAACCGATCGCGCCCACATTCGGCACTCGGATACATCACGCCAGCGGCCTATGCCGCCAATCTCACCGCAACGGACGATAGGCTACGCAACCCCCGACCAGCTCCGCCGATCGCCCGTTGCTCAACCCGCGCCATACGGCGTAAAATCCGCCGAGGCTCTAATTGCAGCCGGATGAAAATTCAGTGGCAGCTCAAGCGGACTACAGATGCGTGTCAACGTCGCCCTAGTTGGACTGGGTAATGTAAACCGAAGCCTGTTGCAGATCCTCGGAGCCAAGGCAGGCCGGATCAAGCAAGAGTTTGGGCTGGAATTCTGCATTCGCCTGGTCGCAGACAGCCGCGGCGTTGCTTACTCCAAACAGGACTTCGGCCCCAACGAACTGCTCGAATGCAAGTCGAGACGAGGCAGTTCCTCCGATCTTAGGGGATTCCTCGGTCACACTTCGGTAGAGAGCTTGCTCGCCTCAGCCGATATTGACCTTGTTTTCGAGGCGTCACCCGTAGACTTGGCAACCGGGGGCCCAGGATTGCGAATTGCCCGCGCTGCCCTGACGCAAGGAATCTCGGTGGTTCTGGCGAACAAAGGTCCGATCGTTTTGGCCTATAAGGAGTTGCATGACATAGCAGCCCGGAGCGGTGCCGGGCTAAAGTTCAGTGCTACCGTTTGCGGGGGCCTACCCGTGATGAACATCGCGAAACGCGACTTTGTCGCCGGAAGCATACTGCGCCTTCGAGGTGTATTTAACTCTACGACTAACTTTATCTTGGATGAGATGAACTCTGGCAGAGCTTATGAGGCAGCACTTGCTGAGGCGCAGGAGCGGGGCATCGCCGAGACAGATCCAAGCCTCGATTTAAATGGCTGGGACACAGCCAACAAACTTCTCATTATTGCAAGATCGTTGCTCGGAGTAGATATCGACCTAAAAGACATCTCTGTCACTGGGATCGCAGATATCACCGCGTCCCGTATTTCCGTTGAACGATCTAGGGGCCGCGTTTTTAAGCTCGTCGCCCATGCAGATCGAGAAGAATTCTCCGTCGCACCCATAGCGATTCCAACAGATGATTTCCTTGCTCAGTGCATAGGCTGGGAGATGGCCATAGAAATACACACAGATATCTATGGAGTCAGCTACCATAAACTTTGGGAGCGGGAGCCTATACCGACGGCGGCGTCGATGCTTCGTGACGCCATACATATTTTTGCCAGGTAGAGTTCGCTCAGAGGCACGACCGGCCAACGGCCGACATTTGGGCGCATTGCCGATCGCGGCCCCACCAATCGAGCGGAGCCGCTTGTGGTCAGACCTCCGTCGCCTCGGCTAGTTCGAGCGCATCTTCTACATCCACACCGAGGTACCGCACTGTGTTCTCGATCTTGGTGTGGCCGAGCAGGCTCTTAACCGCCCGGAGATTGCCCGTCGCCTTGTAGATGATCGAGGCTTTGGCGAGGCGAAGCGAGTGCGTGCCATACTCTTCTCGGCGCAGACCGATCGCCGACACCCACTCATCCACCCGTCGTGCATAGTGCCTCGTGCTCAAATGCGCGGTGGCACCAGCACGACTGGGAAACGCGAAGTCGTCAACTGTTCCGCCACGTTTCTCAAGCCATGCCAACAGACTTGCTCGCGCATCTGAAGTGATCTCGAACTGAACCGGTCTGCCGGTCTTCTGCTGAACCACCATTGAGCGAGCCCGGATTTCCGGACCCGCCACAAGCGTACCGACCTTAATCTTAACTAGCTCGCAGGATGAATGGTGAGACCACGTTCAGCCAGTGCCGCCGTCAATTGATGAAGCGTTATGTTGGCATCTCGCTCGACCTCGCCCAGCACGAAGGCACGGTGCTTCCCGTCGATCAGATAGGGCCGATGACCGCCCATCTTGCCGGGCGCCGCACTGCCTAACCGACGCTTTCGCGCCGCCCACTTGATCACGCTCGACACTGCCACCTTCAGCGCCGCAGCTACCTCGTAGCTCGTCTCGCCCTCTTCAAGGCGCGCCAGCGCCCGCTCCCGTAGATCCATCGAATAGGGCTTCACCATCAGTCCCGACCTCCAACGGTCAAAACATCGAATCTGATTTGCTCAATCTTGGGAATCCTGATTCAGCTAAAACGCGAACCGCTCTAAGTCGCAACCGCGCAGCTTGCTGTCGATCGCGAGGTCAAGCAAGGCGCGATCCCTCATTCGTCCTTCGCGATCGAGGAAGAAGCGGATTGCCCATATCTCCTGCGGTTTCATGGCCCGCTTGGGTTCGACCTGCCGACCAGCGTTCCATGCCGGCCCGCCCTTGGCTGCCGGATCAAATTGTGAAATGCCCATCGTCATTCTCCTTCGGCCAACATTGGCCATTGGAGAAATGATCTGAGCGTCTCGGGCGCGGAGGTTGGGGGACCGGAAGGGAACGTCGGCTTTGGAATCGAATTGGGGGGAAAGCGGTCGTTCAACGTTCGCTGCCATCGCAGACGCAATTCCCCCTCGGCGTGTCCCCCGAATGGGGACGCTCGATTTCTCTTGTCAATGACCGCATCGCGCTCAACAGCCTATTCTTGATGATATTGCCGTGGTTCAGGTTGAAAGCTTGAGCGTCGCCGGCTTGCTTGTAAAAGTCGTCCTGAAGCTCTCCCCCTTCGCCAAGGTAGCCGCCACAACGGCTGCAATGGATCGGCGTATGCTCGGTGGCGTCGTCGGGGATATCCATCTGGATCGTTCCGCAAGCCTTACAATCGAGTTTGTGGTCGAGCCGCTTGGGGTCCATCGGGACTTCTATACTCCTGTCAGCACACGTTTAGCGTCCGTCACCTCACCGTCCAGCCACTTCACGGGAGACAGTTCTGGGGGTTGCGTCCTCTAATTCCGGGAACGAATTCCATTCTCCTTCGTTCGCACTGCCGAGCCGAATGGGGCTGTTCATGAACGATGCCTTTTTTGACGTTCCCTTGATCGTCGAGACGCCAGGCGAGTTCCGCAGGCTGGCCAGTGTGGCTCAGGTAGCCGTGTTTATGATGGAGCGATGGCCAGATGAACATGGTCCGAGATATCGAACTGCCCTCCGGGCCTGCACCGGTCGCCTGACATCAAAGGACGATGTCGAAAATGCACGACGTGCCTTCCTCGCGGCAGCAAAGGAAGCCGGTTTAGTGGTGAAGAACGAGGATGAGGACGCCGACCTGGAGCCTCGGCGAGACCTCGGAGCCAAGCCTCTATCTTCAAAGGATCAGAAGCGGCGAGGGCGTGGACGAACGGAGGAGGAGGAGGAATTTCTGGTCCGATTCCTCGCACGCGAAACGGGTATCACCGAGGCACAGGCCCGCGAGCTCATCAACATGATTGGCATCGACCGGGCGTCGTTGCTGAGAGAGGCGCGGATACTGAAAGCTCGGCATTGAAACGCTGTCCACGCGTCGGTTTCGCCGCGACAGCCTCAAACCCATCCTGCAGTTGCTACCCCCCGGAACCGGGTGGCCAGGCAAGGATGCGAGGGCTTCCCATCCACAACCATACGTTCGCGATGCAACCGGAACGTATTACCGGCCCCGCCGTTGCGCTTGTGAGCTTAATGGCTATTAAGAAGGGACCAACCCTCAATGGGCGACGACAGGGACGAAGGCGCCAGCAAGGGTCGTGACACCCTCGCCCGTAGCCTTGTCAAGGAGGCCGGGATCTCCGAGGAACAGGCGCGCGAACTAATCCGCATGTCAGGCACCGATCGCAATTCCTTGCTGCGCAAGGCGCGTATTCTCGCAACGACGCTAGCGCAACAGCGCGGCCGCCGTGCATCCTGTTGCCGGTAGCGAGGAGGACACGGGAATTGCCCTGTCCGTAAAACGACCGTTTTCCGGAAGTAGTTGAATTGGCGAATTCTATTGCACGGGTAGCGCGCCCCCTCCTAGCTTGAGAAGGCAAAGCAGACGTCTACATTTGGGCCGTGCTTTCGGTCAGGTCAGTACACGAGTGTCCTTCCCTCGGTTTCAATCTTTAGATTTGGGAGGTCGGGTCGTTTGGACGTCTGGTGTGATGCCCGATGCTCGCGCTCGTAGAGCATCTCGCTGTTACAGCGCGGTGACAAAAGCACCGCCACGGTGGCGTCAACCGGTTACACAGGGCAGGAAATATCTCCGGCCTTCTGGGAGTGGCGTGTCAGCGTCCCAGAGGCTGCGTGGGCGTGTCGTCGGTTGGCTGTTAGCGCGGCGACTGGAACGCTCCACGCCTCGCAAACGGGATAGCGAAATCTCGTGAAGGCAGGGTCAAGCTGCGTTCTCCGTTCTGTATCGGCGACGGGCCGCGACTGGGAGAGATGGATACCATGCACGTGGGGCCCCTGGAAGTTGGCAGGACACGGACGCGGGGCGGCCCGCATGCGGGCACTTGGCTGAGCGGTGCAATGACCACGCAGCGCCACCTCGCAGCGATCCTGGCTTGCGACGTGGTCGGCTATTCGCGCCTGACGGAGCGCGACGAGCGCGGCACGCTCGAGCGGCTGAAGAGCTACCGCAAGGACCTCCTCGAACCACTGGTCTCCGAGCACCAGGGTCGGATCGTCAAGCTCACCGGCGACGGCATGCTGTGCGAGTTCGCGAGCGTCGTTAACGCGGTGACCTCGGCGATGGCGATCCAGCAGGCCCTGGCAGAACATGAGGCGGAGACGCCCGAGGAAGAGCGGATTCGCTTCCGCATCGGCGTCAATCTCGGCGACGTGGTCTGCGAGGAGGACGGCGACCTCTACGGCGACGGGGTCAACATCGCCGCCCGCCTCGAAAGCATCGCCGATCCCGGCACCGTGGTCGTCTCGGGCACCGCCTACGACCACCTTCAGGGCAAGCTCGACTGCGGCTTCACGCCGCTCGGTAACCTGCGCCTCAAGAACATCGAGCGGCCCGTGCGCGCCTACCGCGTCGAGACCGACGCCAGCGCCTCGGTGCCTGAACCGCCTCCCCTGCCCGAGAAACCCTCGATCGCGGTTCTGCCTTTCACCAACATGAGCGGCGACCCCGACCAGGAATACTTCGCCGACGGGCTGGTGGAGGACATCATCACGGGCTTGAGCCGGGTGAACTCCTTCTTCGTGATCGCCCGCAACTCGTCGTTCACCTACAAGGGCCGGGCGGTGGACCTGCGCCAGGTCGGGCGCGAGCTGGGCGTCCGCTACGTGCTCGAAGGCAGCATCCGCAGAGCAGGACCGCGGGTGCGCATCAGTGGGCAGTTGGTGGACGCGGTCAGCGGACACCATGTCTGGGCCGACCGCTTCGAGGGCGACGTGAGCGACATCTTCGACCTGCAGGACAAGGTGACCGAGAGCGTCGTCGGCGCTGTCGAACCGAGCATCCGGCTGGAGGAGATCAAGCAGGCACGCATGAAGCCGACCGACTACATCGGTGCCTACGACCTCTACCTTCGTGCGCTGCCCCGCTTCTACAGCATGACGCGCGAAGGCTTCGCCGACGTGCGCCGGCTCACCAACGAGGCGCTCAGCATCGACCCAGGCTTCACCCTGGCGAAGGCACTCGGCGCTTATATCCGCAGCCTGTCCGTGAGCCAGTGCTGGCACGAGCCCGACGATGTCCGAGTCGCCGTGCGCATGGCGCGCGAGATCCTGGCGGACGCGCGAGACGACCCGACAAGCTTGCGTTTCGCCGCGCAGGTGATCGCCTACAGCGCCAAGGATTACGAGACGGCGCTGGACATGATCGAACGGTCCCTGCTCCTCAACCCCAATTCGGCGCAGGGCTATACGGGTAGCGGCTGGGTGAACGCGCATTCCGGCCGCCCCCTCGTCGCGATCGAGCACTTCCACAGGGCAATGCGGCTGAGCCCGGTCGACCCCGAGAAGGGCATCGCGCTCTCCGGCATCGGGATGAGCTACCTGATGCTCGAACGCTACGAGGAAGCGCTGGCTTGGGGAGAACGAGCGTTGCGCGAGATGCCGAATTACGGCTCCTCGCACCGGGTCGTGATCACGGCGCTGGTCAAGCTCAATCGGCCGGACGAAGCGCAGGCGGCGGCGCGGCGGCTGATGGAGGCGTTCCCGACCTACACGCTTGGTCTGCAGAGGCAGATCAACCCGTGGCGGGACAAGGTGTTCGCCGAGCGCTACGTCGAGGCGCTGGGTATTGCCACTGTGCCGGAGTGATCGTCACCTTTGCAAAGATGCCCTCTCTTGCGCGTCACGTCCGGCCAGGCGACGTCGCTTCTGGAAGAATAGTTCTCTGGCCGGCTTCTCCGAGGACTGAGCGCGTAGAGCAGCCGTGAACAGCTGGCGAGCTCTCTGTTGGGTTCGCGTCGAACTTCCGGTTTCTACCCTGACGAGACCTACCGGCGGTCCAGACAAATGTCGCCGTCGGGTCAAACCCGGACATCATGCCGCCTCAGCCGAACGTCTGCTTTCAGGAAGTCGCAAACTGATCTTTTACGGCGAGAGGTGGGCGCTAAGCTGCTCTTCGCAACGCGGGGCGCCTTAATTCGCCGCAAGCGCGTTTCGACGTTGGCCTTGATATCGAAATTGATGCTTGGACCCGGCTCAAGGACGATGGACATTGAGAAACACCGCACGATGCGGCTACTTCTGCTCAGACGACCAAGGGAAATTTATATATCGGTCGCGGCTGTCATAGCAGATGTTTCCATACATCTTCAGGTACGCATCCCGGCGCGTCGCATAGGCATACGCCGAGGCTGGGTCCAGCAAATCGGCCTCGTATTGTGCGAGGTTGGCACTTGTCAGGGCTATAGGAAGGATGTCCATAGCCTGCGGGATGCTTTTGCCCTCGAGCCAGTCGGCCGCAAACTGCCCCATGGCATATCCGAAGACGGGCGAGGACAACGAGATACTCGCCTTGTAAGGGCTGTTCCCCTTCCTGATTTCAGCGACAGCTTCCGGCTCCCCATCAATTCCGCCGAGAAATTGGTCAGGTCGGTCTTTGCCTGCCGCGCGTAATGCTTCCAGCGCGCCCAGCACAACCGCATCCGCGCCGAGCACGACGTCGACATCCGGATTGGCCAGCAGGATGGTTTTCATGGTGGCGGCGCCGCCCTCCTTGGTAACCGGCTTGGGCGCGATATCGGCAATGATCGTCACGCCAGGCATCGCATTCAGGCCATCGCGCATTGCCGCGAACCGGGGCGCCAGAAACTCCATTGTATCCTGGGTCAGCAGAACGACCTTGGCCTTCCCACCCAGCCTGATGTTGATATGGTCGATGGCTGCATCGGTCAGCACCTTGCCAGTTCGATATTGCGGAGCATTGAGCAGCAAAGTTGCCGGTGGAGGCACAATCGTGCCCACAAACGCTCCCGACCAGATCGCCTGCTGAAGAGCCGGACTGAAAGCCGCTGGATCCGAAGAGGTTGCAACCATGGCGCCAACCTTGGCCGCGACGAAAGACTGCACTTGGGCTATCGCCTTACCCACATCGTTTTCCGCTAAAACTCTTCGATATTCCAGGCCGCGATTCTTTGCAGCCATGGACAGACCGTGGTCGACCCCTTGCAGGAAGTCGCGGTCGTTCTCCTGCACGTACGCTAGCACCCTCGTAAGACCAGCCGGCGCGCTGCAGGCGGGCGCGTTTGGATTGAAGGTGGGAAATACCGTCCGCTGCGTGATGCCCGGAGTGCCCTCTTCGGCGCTCGCGAAAGCGCTCGCCCCTATTGAAGCGATCGAAAGAAAAGCTATCGCTGACCAAGTCGGCCATGGACCGGAAATATTCTTCAGATCAAACACGTTTACCCCCTCGACATCCGCCGCTGGTGGTGACGGTTGCCATGTCAACGCTGGTGGTCCTGTCGCAGTCAGTGTTCCACCTTGTGATAGCGCGGTCTACTAGGCCGCGATGACGCGCCGTGGCTTTGTCGAAAACACTAAATGAGCGGCGGTGCCAGGCTGGAGATTTCGATAGTCAATCTTGGCGCCCAGACTGATGCACATTGCATTGATGATCCTGCTCCCGACACCGGTCCCTTTGGCAGGCGCGCCATCCGCTTTTCCAACACCGTCGTCTTCGACCACCAACTCCGCCTGCTCGCCTGCCAGCTTGCTGAGCCGGACTCGGATTTCTCCAACACCATCCGGATAGGCATACTTGAAAGCGTTGGTAACCAGTTCAGTGACCACAACGCCGAGGTTGATGCTGGTGTCCGTTTCGAGGTCGATCGGCTCGATGTTGTAAGACAGGCCAACGCCGTGAACCTGGCTGCGCATCGAGGTACGCAGGTGGTCGAGCAGCCCGGTGAGATATGCGTCCAGGTCGACCGAGCGAACGTTGGACGAGCCGTAGAGCCGCCTGTGCACGAGCGAGATCGCAAAGATGCGATCCTGGGTTTCGGCGAGCGCATCTTTGGAGGCGCGATCTCCGACAGCCTTCGTCTGCAGATTCACCAGAGACGAGACGAGAGCCAGGCTGTTGGCGACCCTGTGATTGACCTCTGACAGGAGCACTTCGGCCCGATCGCGCGCCTTCGCTAGGTCTTCGGTCCGGGTGGCGACACGTTGTTCCAGCTCGCTGTTGAGCGCATTGACCTCGTCGCGTGTATCGCGAAGTTCTCTGGTGTAGCGCGCGGCACCATAGGCGGCTCCGCCAACCACGGAGACGATAACAAGCCCGCCGATTGCCGAAACGAGTCGCAGCCACCCGCTGTTGGCGCGTTGTTCAGCCACACCGGAGGTCAGTCGGTCATCCGCTCGTCCAATGATGCCCGAAAAGAACACGTTGGCTTCGTCAGTCAAAGCCTTGCCCCTGTTCGTGCGGAATATCGCCAGTATCTCGGCCTCGCGCTGGTCTCGTTTGAGAGCGATCGTCTGGTCCATCTCATCGAACTTAGTGGTGATGATTGCGGACAGACGTTCAAGTGTCGTCTCGGAATTGGCATAGGATGTCAGCAATGTCTGCAACGCCTGAAGATGGCGGTGTGCCTGTGCCTTTGCGGTTTGATAAGGACCCAGGTATATCTCGTTCCCGGTGATGACAAAGCCACGCTCACTCGCCTCGGCCGTCTGCATTGCATTTCTCAACTCGACGGCCGCGATACGCGTATCGCGCGCCTCGATCGCATTATCGAAATAGGATTGAGCGCGCTGCCCCAGCCAGAAATTGGTAGCGACAATGGCCATAAGCGCCGCAAACCCTATTAGCAGGGAGGCGAACGTGAGTCGGACAACTTTGTGGTCGGAAAATTGCATCCGGGCATTCCTGCCCGATTTCAAGCGCGCGCGCCATCATGTAGCGATAGCTAATTTGACTTCATTTCATCAGAGATCGCTGCGCGCATGCTCGTAAGCGCAAATTGCAGCCGCGAACGTTTCACAAGCGGTGAAGTGGGCCTGTGAGTGCTCCGAGAAGACGTCCACGTTGATAACGTGTTCGCTACCGCGCCTTTGATTTGCGTCAAATCGCGTGGCGGGACTGGCTATCGCGCACCATGAAGCCCTGAAGGGGCTAAACGATGTCAAGACCGCCCGCGAGTAAGATCCAATAGCCGCGACTGGCCGAAGGACTGAACATGCTAAGTTCCACTCCTTTCGCTGGACTAAGAGCCGATTGGAGTTGAGCGGTGCTGGGGGCAGAAGTTCAGTCATCTCGAATAGAGGAACCATGGCTCCTTCAGGTTCAGATACTCGGCATTGATGCCTGACCAACGCTCCGCGATACGCGAACCAAAGCCCATCACCTGCAGAACCTCGACATTGCGGCGCGTCGCGTCCGCAAGTGTGTTGCGGGCAGCCGCCTGGCTGTTGGCTCTTTTGGCGGGCTCGCGCGTGCGGCTTCGGCAAACAAGGTCAGGCTGAACAGAATGACAGCGCCGGCCAGTGCCGTCATGCCGATCCAGAAATGGAACAGGAAGCAGATCGCGAGATAGAGGGGCATCCAGGGCAGATCGAAAAGAGCCGTTGGGCCGGCGCTCGACAGGAATGACCGCACTCGATCAAGATCGCGCAAGGACTGAAGCCCGTCGCCCGTCAGCTTGGTGCGTAAAGGCAGGCGCATAAGGGCGGCATAGACCTGGCCGCTCATGCGCGCGTCGAGCGCCATACGATGCGCACTAGCAGGCGCCACCGGATGAGTTCAAGCACACCCTGGAATCAGCGCGATGCCGGCAAACGCCCGGCGAATGGAAGCCAGAGCCGCCGCGAGGGTTGTTCGCGGCGGCTCTGAGGGCCGGGACTGCGGCATCGGCAATCAAGCCGTCGCATCCGTCGACGGCCGCACCATGATCTATCCGCAGGCGCGTGTGCTGGGCGGCGGCTCCTCGATCAACGCCCAGGTCCACCGCCCGCCGCCAATGCGAGCGGGTGACCCGATGCGTAGTCATCCCCGAACCAGGTCGTGTGATCATAGCCCCATGCAACATCGAAGCGCGGGCAAGCTTGGGGTCCTGTCAAGGCACCTGCTTGAAGAGAGCAAATGGCCTCGTTAGTTCCCTCTTTTGGTTGGAGCCATAAGCCTTCCTCGGGGGAGGGAGATACTTCTCAATATGAGTTGAGGTTGCCCGGCCGCTGGCCCTGCGCAGCTCTGTGCTCCTCCTCCATCCGAACGGTCTGCATCATGCCGCTAGCCGGTTTTGATCCTGCGGGGCTTCGCATTGGCGATAGCGAGGAAAATACTGTCGAGCAGATCCGTGTCGCGGAACGGCTTGCCAAGCAAGGGCACGTCGGTCGGCCGACCGGCGATCTCTTCGCCACCGGCATAGCCTGTGATGATGACCGCCGGCCAATCGGAGCGCAAACTACGTGCAAAGCGGATGACATCCAAGCCGGTTACCAGGGGCATGGCGAAATCGGTAATGATGACGTCGAATTCGTCGGGAGCGCGTTCGATCATGGCCAAGGCTTCGGCCCCGCCTCCCGCGCAAGTAACCTCGAACCCGCGCTGGCGGAGCGAATCGGCTGTCAGTTGCAGCAACACGCTGCTGTCATCGATCAGAAGGATCGATGGGCGATCTGCGGAAGCGTCTAGAAGCGTATGCCCAACGTCGGCTTCCAGCGAAGGACTGCCCGGTTCTTCGACGGAGCGCGGCAGCCACAGCTGCATGGCTGTTCCACGATCAACGACGCTGTCAATGCGCAGCGTACCCCCGGATTGCTTCACAAAGCCGTAAACCGTGCTGAGACCGAGACCCGTTCCCTTCCCGACCGGCTTTGTGGTGAAGAACGGTTCGATGACCTTTGCCAGAATATCAGGTGCGATGCCCGAGCCTGTGTCCCTGACCGTGACAACGACATAGTCTCCCGCCGGCACGTCCTCCGATCGATTTCCAACCGATCGGTTCTGCGCTTGAACCGTTATTGTCCCGCCAGAAGGCATGGCGTCGCGCGCATTGAAAACTAGATTCATCAACGCAAGCTCAAGCTGTCCGGCGTCGACGTGCACCGGCCATGCCGCGTCGTCGATCTGCCAATCGAAGCGGATCAATCCTCCCAGGACCGGTGCAACCAGGCCGTTCATAGTGTCGCCCAGGGCAGCAAGGCGCAGCGCTTCCGGCCGCAGGGTCTGGCGCCGCGAAAAGGCAAGCATTCGCGTGACGAGGTCGGCACCTTGTTTGGCAGAACGCCGCATTAGGTCGACAACCTGTTGCGCCTGATCGTCTAGCGTCCCCCGGCGTTCGAGCAATCCCAATCCGCTGAGAATGGCGGCGAGCAGATTGTTGAAGTCATGGGCCAGGCCACCCGTCAGTTTACCGATCGCATCAAGACGCTGCGATTGCAGCAGCTGACCCTCAAGCCCGCGCCGCTCGGTAATGTCAAGCAAGGTACCCAGTATCTCGGGCTCACCACCGTCGGAGCCGTTCGACATCACGCCCTGGTCGAGGAAGATACGATACTCGCCGTTGGCGCACAGCCAACGGAATTCGCACGTGTAGGAGCCGGTAATTTTTGCCGCCTGAAGTGCCTGCTCCAATCTTGAGATATCTTCGGGATGGACGCGGCTGAGGCCAAAATCGGCTTCCGAGGTCAGCTTTTCTGGTGAAAATCCGGTAATGCGTTCGACACCCTTGGTGACAAATCGCGCCGCAAAGGGCGGATTGGCTGCTCGCGCATGGAAACAGACCGGCAGGGACCTCAGGATCGCATCCTGCCGCTCCTCGGCGCTTCGCAGCGCTCGCTCCGCCTCAAGCTTTTCCTTCTGCGCCTGGAGCGCCTGCGCCAGCAGTCCCTGCTCGGCCGCCGCCTTTCGCTGGATCTCCAGCGTCTTTTCGTGAAGCTCGACGAAAACAGCGACTTTGGACCGCAGCATGATTGGATCGAACGGTTTGAACACAAAGTCTACGGCGCCGGCATCATAGCCGCGCAACATGTGAGCCTCTTCCTTGTTGATGGCGGTGAGGAAGATGATTGGCGTGCGCTTGGATTGTTCGCGCTGGCGCACAAGTGCCGCTGTTTCATAGCCGTCTATTCCCGGCATGAGGACATCCAGCAGGATGACCGCGAAATCCTCCTTCAGCAAAAAGCGCAGGGCCTCTTCACCTGATTGTGCGCAGATGACATCGCCGGTCGTGGCAAGGACTTCGCTGATTGCTAGCAGATTGCGTTCATCGTCGTCGACGGCGAGGATGCGGGCTCGTGCCGGCCCCCCGTCCAATTGTACAAGCTCAAGCTTCCGTCCTTTGGTTCTCACCTGCTTTTGCATGACCGGCCGTTAGTTCACTGCCATGAGCATTTTTTCCGGTGTATCAACGCGCGATCGGGAACGACCAATCCAGACACGGAGCAACGCGAGCAGGAGATCGAGATCGACCGGTTTGGCGATGTAGTCGGAAGCCCCGGCATCCAGACATTTTTGCCGGTCGCCCTTCATCGCTTTGGCCGTCACCGAAATGAGCGGGATATGAGCAATCGCAGGCGTGCCTCGAATGCGCCGCATTGTCTCGTAGCCGTCCATCTCCGGCATCATGATGTCGATCAAAGCTGCATCGACGTCGGGAGTTTGCTCCAGAAGCGCAATGCCCTCACGGCCACGCTCAGCATGCAGAACTTGGATATCGTAGGTCTCCAGGACGCTGGTGAGCGAGTAGATGTTGCGGATATCGTCGTCGACGATAAGCACCTTTGCGCCTGCCAGATCAAATTTGCGATTTTCGTCGATCGTTGGCCCCCTTGCTTCGCGGCTTTCTGCGGGCAGCGTTGCCGAAATATGAAGCGCCAGCTGGGCAAAATTCTCTGCCCGAGGCGCATTGGCAAGCGCCGGATTCAACGCCAGAACCTGTTCGAGCGCATCCGGATGCGGGGCAAAAAACAGCAGCTGCGGCAGAGCATCGCCGAACTGGGCGGTTACCTCGTCCAGTGCTTGCGCGTTGTCCTTGGCGGATCGTCCGAAGCCGAGCACGACGGCATCATAGGAAGGCATGCCAGCGTCGTCCGCATTTGCCGCGAAACGACCGACCGCAGTCACCGAGGTCACGCCATCGCGGATCGCTTCGACAAGCGAAAGGCGGCGTTCCGGATCGGGGTCGGCGACGAGCACACGGCGCTGGATGCGCAGCTTCTTGGAATGGATGTCCTGAAACACCTTCATCAACTCATCTGAGGACACGGGCTTGGTGGAAATGCTGGACGCCCCTTTTCGGGCAAGACCTTCGATGTCCTCTGCACCCGAGATCACGTGAACGGGAATACCCTTCGTCTTCTGATCATGGCGCAACAGATCGAAAAGCACCCAACCGTCAATATCGGAAAGTCCGAGATCAAGTGTGATCGCGTCAGGAACCAGTTTGCGAGCCAATGCCAGCGTGCCCGAGCCGGCGTTCGAGAGGACGCCTTTTAGCCCTGCGGAGCGGGCTAGACCCAGCAACAACCCGCCAAAAGTCGGGTCGTCTTCGACGATCAGCACGACGCGGTCGGTCGGCGAGATGGAATCGCGGTCGTCGATCAGTTCCACCGAAGGCGTACTGCCGGGCGAAGCTGGCGCAGCGACGGTGTCTGTCGGCGCAGGCAATGCCGATTGCACTGCCGCCACGCGGGGGCCGGCGAACGGGATGACCAGAGTAAATGTCGACCCCTGGCCTGGTGTGCTTTCGACGCGCAATTCGCCGCCAAGCAAACGAGCGATCTCCCGGCTGATCGAGAGCCCGAGGCCGGTGCCGCCATATTTGCGGCTGGTGGTGCCGTCGGCCTGCTGAAAGGCTTCGAAAATCAGCTTCTGCTTGTCTTCGGGAATGCCGATGCCGGTGTCGGTTACAGCGATGGCCAAGGCCTTTACCGGATGCGCGGAGCCTGTGCGGCGCCCGGTCTTCTCGACCCGGAAGTTCAGACTGACCTCGCCTTCCGAGGTAAACTTGAACGCGTTCGAGAGCAGGTTGAGGACAATCTGCTGCAAGCGCTTCTCATCCGTGCGAACTGTCTCTGGAAGGGCTGGGTCGACCTTGATGGTAAACCCAAGGCCCTTGTCTGCCGCCAGCTGCCGGAACGTGCGCTCCATGTGCTGACGCAGATGCGTGACCGGCATATCGTTGATGTCGATCGAGACGGTCCCGGATTCGATCTTCGACAGGTCGAGAATGTCATTGATGAGACTGAGAAGGTCGGTTCCGGCAGAGTTGATGGTGCGCGCAAACTCGACCTGCTTTTCGTTGAGATTGCCCTGCTGGTTGGTTGCAAGCAAGTTCGAGAGAATAAGCAGCGAGTTGAGCGGCGTGCGCAGTTCGTGGCTCATATTGGCCAGGAACTCGGACTTGTATTTCGACGTCAACGCCAGCTGCTCGGCTTTCTCTTCCAATGCGCGCCGGGCCATCTCAATTTCAAGATTCTTGTTTTCCACCTGCTTCTTTTCGTTTTCGAGCAGCTGCGCCTTTTCCTGCAGCTCCTCGTTCGTCGTATGCAGCTCTTCCTGCTTCTTGGTCAGTTCGGTCTGACGAGCCTGCAACTCCGAAGTCAGCAGTTGCGACTGCTTGAGCAGGCCTTCGGTGCGCATCGTTGCGGCAATGGTGTTGAGAACGATGCCGACGGACTCCATCAGCTGGTTGAGAAACGACTGGTGCGTGTCACGGAACTGGCCGAAAGAGGCGAGTTCGATGACGGCCTTGACCTCATCCTCGAACAAGGCCGGCAGGATGATGACATTGGCCGGCGAGGCGCTGCCGAGACCAGATGTGACGCGCAGGAAATCCGGCGGCACGTTGTCCAGCATGATGGCACGCTTGTCGGCCGCACTTTGGCCCACCAGGCCCTCGCGCAGATCGAGCCGTTGCTTGATGGCCGACTTGCTTTCGGCGCCGTAGGACGCCGCTAGCTCGAGATAGGATTCCTCTTCGTCGCGATTGGTGACATAGAACACGCCATATTGCGCGTTCACCAGAGGGGCGAGCTCGGACATGATGAGCCGCGACACGGTGGCAAGATCGCGCTCGCCCTGCAACATGCGCGAAAACCGGGCGAGATTGGTCTTCAACCAGTCCTGCTCGGCATTTTTCAACGTCTGATCCTTCAGGTTGCGGATCATCTCGTTGATGTTGTCTTTGAGCGCAGCGACCTCACCGGAGGCTTCGACGCTGATCGAGCGGGTCAGATCGCCCTTGGTGACCGCAGTCGAGACTTCGGCGATGGCGCGCACCTGGGTGGTCAGATTGGCGGCGAGCTGATTGACATTGTCGGTTAGATCGCGCCACAGGCCGGCCGCACCCGGCACGCGCGCCTGTCCGCCGAGCTTGCCTTCGATCCCGACCTCGCGGGCAACATTGGTCACCTGGTCGGCAAATGTAGCAAGCGTCTCGATCATGCCGTTGATGGTGTCGGCCAGCGATGCGATTTCGCCCTTCGCATCCACCGTCAGTTTGCGCTTCAGATTGCCCTGTGCGACCGCCGTCACGACGTCGGCTATGCCACGCACCTGGTTGGTCAGGTTCGTCGCCATCAGGTTGACGTTGTCGGTCAGGTCCTTCCACGTGCCGGCGACGCCTTCGACCCGCGCCTGACCGCCAAGCTTGCCCTCGGTGCCAACCTCACGCGCCACACGCGTCACCTCGCCGGCGAATGAATTGAGCTGGTCCACCATGGTGTTGATGGTCGACTTGAGCTCCAGGATTTCGCCCTTCACATCGACCGTGATCTTTTTCGACAGGTCGCCTCGTGCGACGGCCGTGGTGACTTCGGCGATGTTGCGGACCTGGCCGGTCAGATTCTCGGCCATGGAATTCACATTGTCGGTCAGGTCCTTCCACGTGCCGGCAACGCCGCGCACCTGCGCCTGGCCGCCGAGCTTGCCTTCGGTACCGACCTCGCGCGCCACCCGCGTCACTTCAGAAGCGAAGGAATTAAGCTGGTCGACCATCGTGTTGATGGTGTCCTTGAGCTCCAGAATCTCGCCGCGTACATCGACGGTGATCTTCTTCGACAGATCGCCGAGCGCCACGGCGGTGGTCACCTCGGCGATGTTGCGCACCTGGCCCGTCAGGTTGGCAGCCATTGCGTTGACGTTGTCGGTGAGATCCTTCCACGTGCCGGCAACGCCGCGCACCTGCGCCTGGCCGCCGAGCTTGCCGTCGGAGCCGACCTCGCGCGCCACACGCGTCACCTCCGAGGCGAAGGAATTGAGCTGATCGACCATCGTGTTGATGACGTCCTTGATCTGCAGGATTTCGCCCAGCGCATCGACGGTGATTTTTTGGGTCAGGTCGCCCGTCGCTATGGCTGTTGCCACCTTGGACACGTCGCGCAATTGCACCGTCAGATTGCCTGCCATGGCGTTGACGTTGTCGGTGAGGTCCTTCCAGGTGCCGCCAACGCCCTCGACATGCGCCTGGCCACCGAGCTTGCCTTCCGAGCCAACTTCGCGGGCCACGCGGGTCACTTCCGAGGCGAAGGAGTTCAGCTGGTCGACCATCGTGTTGACGGTGTCCTTGAGTTCCAGAATCTCGCCCTTGACGTCGACGGTGATCTTCTTCGACAGGTCGCCACGCGCCACGGCCGTAGTAACCTCGGCGATGTTGCGCACCTGCCCGGTCAGATTGGCGGCCATCAGATTGACGTTGTCCGTCAGATCCTTCCAGGTGCCGCCGACGCCCCTCACCTCAGCCTGGCCGCCCAGCTTGCCTTCGGTACCGACTTCGCGCGCCACGCGCGTCACTTCCGAAGCAAAGGAGTTTAGCTGATCGACCATCGTGTTGATGGTGTCTTTGAGCTCGAGGATTTCGCCCTGCACCGCAACCGTGATCTTCTTCGACAGGTCGCCCGAGGCGACCGCCGTCGTCACCTCGGCAATGTTGCGCACCTGGCCGGTCAGGTTCTCCGCCATCGAGTTGACGTTGTCGGTCAGGTCCTTCCACGTGCCGGCAACGCCGCGCACCTGTGCCTGGCCGCCCAGCTTGCCTTCGGTACCGACCTCGCGTGCCACGCGCGTCACCTCGCCGGCGAACGAATTCAGCTGATCGACCATGGTGTTGATGGTCGACTTCAGCTCGAGGATTTCGCCCTTCACGTCGACGGTGATCTTCTTAGACAGATCGCCCAAGGCCACTGCCGTCGTCACTTCGGCGATGTTGCGCACCTGCCCGGTCAAGTTCTCAGCCATGGAGTTCACATTGTCGGTCAGGTCTTTCCAGGTGCCACCGACGCCTTCGACTCGCGCTTGGCCGCCAAGCTTTCCCTCGGTGCCGACCTCGCGAGCGACGCGCGTCACCTCCGAAGCGAAGGAGTTGAGCTGATCAACCATCGTGTTGATAGTGTTCTTCAGTTCGAGGATTTCGCCTTTCACATCGACGGTGATCTTTTTCGACAGATCACCTGACGCGACCGCAGTCGTGACCTCCGCGATGTTGCGCACCTGCCCGGTCAGGTTGGTCGCCATCGCGTTGACGTTGTCGGTCAGGTCTTTCCACGTGCCCGCAACGCCTTTGACGCGCGCCTGGCCCCCAAGCTTGCCTTCAGTGCCGACCTCGCGCGCCACGCGCGTCACTTCCGAGGCGAAGGACGCCAATTGGCCGACCATCGTGTTGACGATCTTACCGATGCGCAGGAATTCGCCGCGTAGGGGCCGGCCGTCAATTTCGACCATCATGGTTTGCGAGAGGTCGCCCTTGGCCACGGCGCCGATGACCCGCGCAACCTCAGCCGTGGGCTGAACCATGTCCTCGATCAGATCGTTGACCGACCGGACACTGGATTCCCAACTGCCGGTGGCGTTGCGCACCCGGCCGCGTTCGTTTATCCGCCCCTCCTTACCAACAACCCGGCTCAAGCGCTCGAACTCGCGCGTCACCTGGTCGTTGAGATCGACGATTTCATTAAACGTGTCTGCGATCTCGGAATCGAGGCCTTCATAAACGTTGTCGATACGGACGGAAAAATCGCCGCGTCTGAAGGCTTTTAGAGATTTCAGGATATTTCGACGGTCCAACTGCTTCTTGGATGCCTGCAAGGTCACAGCCACTCCCCCACGTCTTATTTCGGATAATTGCCCCTCGCGGGCGGACGATACACCGCGCCGCAAGTCCCAAAACGCCGATACCCGATTTTGGTTCCATGGCAATTCAGCCGGGTAATGCCGAGGCGATGCTGTACCGATTTTGCTCTTCACCAGATCACATCCGCGTGAATTGCTGTCGATTAACCAAGTCGAAGAGCCGCCATCAGCGACGCTTGGCTCGTCGGTGCGCACGAAAGGAATCGAGCGTGAAATACGTGCCCGCCTGCCTTGGGCGGTGAGGAAGTACCTCAAAGCCGAGACCGGTCGCAGCGCATTGCGAATGCGCGAAGACGATGCGGAAGAGTTCGAGGCCGTCGCTGGGAACCATCGAAGTGCTGCCGATCCTGCCGCGCGAAGTCGAGGACATCCTGACGATCTCTTCGCGCGAGCGTCACAAGTGGCTCAAAGACGAACGGCTGCAAAGCATTGGCAGCCGCACCGTGAAGATCTGCGGTCGATCGTAGGCTCGCAGTCGTCTTGCGAGACTTGCTCAGTCTAGGAGTCCTGATCCTAGAGGTCGATGCGCTGCTCGCTGGCCGGATCGAGCAGGTAGCTCTACCCTCAGTCGGCGGCTTGCCCTGCTCATCAACCATGGATGATGCGCGGCGTTTCGTGACTTGTGAATCGACCGTGAGTTTCGGCAAGGGGCTGGCTCGAACCAAATCACACCTGGGGCACAAGACCGACGTGCGCGTTGACGCGCTGGCATTATACGCGATCACGCATATCTTCCATATATACCTGATCCCGTATATCTCTGTTTTATGCGTGATCCCGTATATTGACGATTAATACGCGATCGCGTATATTGCGAGCATGGAGGCCTATCATGACAGACCAGATCGCTCGCAACGAAAAACAACTCGGGGCCATCCTGCGTCGCACCCGCAAGAACGCCGGCCTCACGCAAGGCTCGCTGAGCAACCAAATCCACCTGCGCCAAGGTACGGTCTCCCGCCTTGAGGCCGGCGAGCCCGCAATGCAACTCCGCACCTTGATGGCCGCCCTCTCTGCCCTTGACCTTGAACTCGTCGTGCGCGCGCGCAGCAAAGGCAGCTCTGCTGATATTGAGGATCTGTTCTGATGACACGGCGTCCGGCTCACATTCCTCTGAATGTTTTCCTAAACGGGCGCCCGGTGGGCGTACTGCGCAGGGCATCGACGGGCGCCATCGACTTCCAATACGCCCGCGAATGGCTGGACTGGCGCGGCACCTTCCCAATCTCACTCTCGCTTCCCTTACGGGAAGACCGCTATATCGGCACGCCAGTGACCAACGTCTTCGATAACCTGCTTCCGGACAATGACGCCGTACGAAGGCGTATTGCCGAACGCGTCGGCGCCGACGGCACGGACGCCTACAGCATGCTGGCTGCGCTCGGCCATGACTGCGTCGGCGCATTGCAATTCCTGACCGATAGCATGGATCCAGGCCCTCCCGGCAGTGTCGAAGGCAAGCCGGTCAGCAACGAGGACGTCGCCGGAATAATCGAGAACCTTGCTGCCGCTCCGCTAGGCCTCGGCGAGGATGAGGACTATCGCATCTCGATTGCCGGCGCTCAGGAAAAGACCGCACTGCTGCGCAAAGAGGGAGCCTGGTTTAAACCGATCCGCACGGCAGCGACCACCCATATCCTGAAGCCGCAGATCGGTCGGCTGCCGAACGGCATCGATCTCTCCAACAGCGTCGAGAACGAGTATCTGTGCCTCAAGCTGCTACAAGCGTTTGGCGTTCCCGCGGCCCAGGCGGAGATCGCTGACTTCGGCGAGCGACGTACCCTGATCGTAGAACGCTTCGACCGGCTGTGGGCCCGCGACGGCCGCCTCCTGCGCCTGCCGCAAGAGGATATCTGTCAAGCGCTGTCAGTGCCGCCGACCCGCAAGTACCAGTCGGATGGCGGTCCCGGCATGCGCGAGATTGTCGAGCTTCTGAAGGGTAGCGATACGCCAGATGAAGACATCGCCACGTTCTTGCGCACCTGCATCTTGTTCTGGCTGATTGGCGCGACCGACGGCCACGCCAAGAATTTCAGTATTTTTCTCAGCCCTGGCGGACGATTCCGGATGACGCCCCTTTACGACGTGCTGTCCGCGCAGCCCAGCCTTGATGCCGGACAGATTGCGCGCAAAAAATTCAAAATGGCAATGTCGGTTGGCAAGAACAGGCACTATTCGGTACCTGACATCATCCCACGCCACTTCCTGCAGACCGCTGACATTGCCGGTGTGGGTACTCCTGTCATGCGCAGAATTTTCGATGACATTGCTGAAAACGTGGAGAAGCAGGCCGACCAAGTGATCATGTCGCTGCCCCGCGGTTTTCCTGAACAGCTTGTCGACTCGGTGAAGTCGGCTATCGGCAAGCGGGCGGCTCTCCTCGCAGGTGGCAAGGCTGATGCCATCGATTGATCAAGGTGCGGGAATCCGGCTGGCGGGACTTGTTTACCTCTCCTGTTCAAGCCGCCTTCAACGAAGAATCACCCGCACTCTATTGTTTTTAACCCAGCTAGGCTGGGTTTTTTCTTGTTTGCCGCTCGAAAGTCCGACGCATAGGCCGTCAAAAGTTCGCGGTTTGACCAACTATCGGCACCAATCGGGCGATTTTTGCACCTTGCGGCGTCTGGCAGAGCATCCAAACAGTCCTGGAAAGTACCGTCACCACCGCCAAAAATCAAATGATACAGCAGGCACGGAGCACGTGTCATCTCTATGAGTTGTTTCTGCTCCACCCACAGTAGTTACCGGTGGGAGGCGCGATGGAGGAGCACGGCATAAAACCGCACTACAGATTATAGCTTGCTTCACAAATGCGCCTTCTTGCGAAACCGCGCCTTCTTGGCTTGGTCGCCGTATGTTGTCATTGAACACCAACGAATCAGAACCCTAAATGCTTGTCGTTGCCGCCGATTACCCCACGCAACGCTGAAGGGCCTTTCGAAGCCGGGAGGCATGAGCTCCGTATGACGGGTGCCCGACGAGACGGAGAAAATTGACGAATAGGCCCAAAACCATTTCGCTCAAAGTGATGGCCTCCTGATAAAGTCAATCAGGCCCGGATCGGCGACGACGTCTGTGGGCGAGTGGAACACGAAAGCCGGATCGACGAGTGAGCGTTCGAGATCGATCAGTGCCGACGGTCCGCCGCGCCATACTGCGAGGGGAGCCAGGCCAGAGAAAGAGGCCGACAGAGCATCCTGGAAGGTCCTTTCGCGGGTGCTCTGCGGTTCGGCGCGTTCTTGTTTCTCGGACGGGCTGTCGACGACATAAGCGAGTCCTTGCCGTTCAGCATAGGCGATCGCTGCCTCACGCGTCGGGATTTCAGCTCGACCGGGGTCAGCGCGTCGCCGCCGCCGGTCCAGCCGATCAGCAGTTCGATGAAGCAGCGTTCGAAGGCAGAGCCAGCCCTTTGTCCGAGCCCGTCCGGAGGCTACGCCCTGATTGCTACTCGGAGCTCCCCGAAGCATCCGCTTGAGCACGTCATCCTGCGAATGCCTAGCGGTCACGCAACTTGATGATGGGGCGTGCGTTTGGCCGCACCGTCCAAAATCATCTCAAGTGCCTGTTCAGCAGGAATCGGCGCGCCGATCAGATAGCCCTGGGCTTCATGGCAACCCTTCTCTCGGACCATTGTCAGTTGGGCAGTTGTCTCCACGCCTTCGGCCGTAATTGTCATCCCGAGATTGCGGCCAAGGCCCGCCATGGCCTCTACTATGGCCTCTGGCTCGCGCCGTTCCAGGGGCTGGACGATGAAGCTTCGGTCGAGCTTGATCTTGTCGAAGGGAAAACGGCTCAGGTAGCTCAAAGAGGAAAAGCCCGTCCCGAAATCATCCATTGCGATGCGAACGCCGAGCTGCCGGAGTTCGTGCAGAATTTTAAGATTTGCCTCGCTGTCTTGTAACAGCACCGACTCGGTGACTTCCAGTTCGAGTCGGCCAGCATCGAGACCGCTGTTGGAGAGGGCTGATGCGATCATCAGAGGAAGTGTTGGACGAATCTGGACGGCGGACAGATTGACGGCGACTTTGATCCGATCGGGCCAGCGGCTTGCCACAAGACAAGCCGTGCGCGTCACCCATTCTCCAATCGCGACGATCTCGCCGGTTTCTTCGGCAAGCTGGATGAATTTCAGCGGTGGGATCAACCCGTACTTTGGGTTTCTCCAGCGCAGGAGCGCCTCGAACCCCGTTATCCGCTCGTCCCTCAGGTCGACGATCGGTTGGTAGGCGAGATAGAACTCCTCATTTTCAAGCGCGGTGCGCAGGTCGGACTTGAGCGAGTGCCGTTCCTGCACGCTGATTGCCATTGCGGGCTCGAAAAACCGAAACGTTCCACGACCCTCTGCTTTGGCGACGTAGAGAGCGATGTCTGCCTTCGTAAACAACTCATCTCTCTCGACCCCGTCTTGTGGAGACAGCACCATACCAATGCTTGTGCCAACGCGAAGCACGGTGCCGCTGACTTCGCAGGGTTTTCCAACAGCATCGATCACGTCCGCCGCCAACTGATCGGCAGCTTTACGGCAAGCAATTCCGCTCCGGATTATGGCGAATTCGTCGCCGCCCAGTCTTGCCAACATATCGGCAGGGCCGAGGGAAGAGCGCAGGCGCGTGGCGGTGACTTTCAACACCTCGTCGCCGCCGGGATGCCCCAGCGTGTCATTCACGCTCTTGAACTCGTCGAGGTCCAGGTAAAGGACCGCAACCTGCCGCTCCAGGGTTGCGCTCGAAACGGCTAGATTCAGAAGCTCGCCAAATCGCCGCCTGTTGTCGAGGCCGGTCAGTGGATCGTGGTGAGCCAGGAACGCGAGTTCTTCATCTGCTTTCTTTCGCTCGGAAATGTCGCGAAAAAACAAGGTTAAGGTTCCGGGTGTCGGAAAGGTTTGGACCTCAACCCAAGTTTGATTTGCTTCGGAATATTCCTCGAACTTGCCAGGCTTCTGTCTGAGCATCGCCTCTTTGTATTCGCGGCCAAAGAGGAGCCTCTCTTGGTGGGGGTAACACGCCCACAGGTTCGAACCAACTTTCATACCGCGGTGAGCACCAAATGCCGCCGCCCCCTTGTTCAGATAGACAACATCCCAATTGCTGTCGAAAACCATGACGTTGTCGGTAGTGCTTTCGAGAACCGAAGACAGTTGCTCGCGACTTTCTTCCGCGGCGCGGGTGAGCCTTTTTTCGGCTTCCAACGCCCAATATTCGCGCACACCGAGTATTGTCGCAAAGGCCAGCGAGGCGGGGAGCATGGAAAGATACAGTGACCCTTCGTCGGCAAGTCCGGCGGTTATGGCCGCCCCCAATATGATGGTTGCGGCGGCGGCGGGTACAAACGCTTCCGCCCCTTTCTGCCACGGTCCCTGAGCCCGTTGGGGTAAAGCGGTCTGTGGCCGATTGCGCGTTCGCCAAAATTGTTCCTGGGCACCCCAGGCAATCACGGCAAAGCCGATGACCCAAAACGGATCGAAAAAGACGCCGACTTTATAGCCGTTCGAAAGCAGAGACAGGCCATAGAAAAGATTTGCCGCCGCCTGTGTCGCAATTCCAAAAAACAGAATCGCGGCGACGAACCGTTTTGACGGAGGGACATAAAGCAGCAAAGAGACCAATCCAAATGCGGCCGTTCCGCTCCAGAAGATCGGATATGAAATGGCTACAAGGCTGGCTAGCACGGTTTGGTGCGATGCCTCCAAGGCGGGAAAAAACATCAGGCCCGATGCAAGGCTGCTCGCACATAAGATGACGCTCAAATTGGATATTTGTATCCTGCTTATAGCGGGAATGGAGCCGAAATAATACATACCACTGATGTAGGCCAATGTCGAAGCAAGGTACCCGACATCGGCTGCCGACGGGAATAGTTTTTCGCCTTGGAGGTCAAGTATAATCCAGTAGCAGGTGGACACAGACCATAACAGAGAGCCATAGCTGAAAGAAAGCCAGGCCTTCCTGTCGGCATCGGTGCTTTTGAGTGCGGTTACGAAGCACGCTGCACAGGCCAGCAACGAAGCGATCATCCATCCTGCGAAGTAGGACCAGTGTCGGCTAGCTTCATTCAAACCGGAGAGGTCTGTCACGATAAGGAATAGAATAAGTCCCGAAACCAGCGCAATCGGCGCGATCAGTCGGGATATGAAGGAAGCGGCCATGCCCCACCCAAACATGCATTTATTAAAGAGGCATTATCGCCGCAACCGAGCGGAATATTATTGGTCATTCGATCGGGACCGCCGGGTCTGTTTGAGATTTGCTTCACGGAGTATCACCGACCATGCCCGAGAACAGGACTGAGCCGCGCTGCTCGAGAAGCGACAGCGAGGTGTAATCCAGGATCGATAGACCGCCGTCGGCGACCAAGGTTTGTCCCGTGATAAACGAAGCCTCATCGCTCGCCAGGAACGCGACGGCCGCAGCAATTTCTGCCGGCGTACCCATCCGGCCGAACGCGCTTGGCGGCACCGTCCAGTCGCTGGCACCAGATGCGGGCGCCGCTGCATCGGTTTCGGTGGCAATCCAGCCCGGGCTAACGCAGTTCGCCCTGATCCGATGTGAAGCCCCCTCGATTGCCAGCGATCGCGTGAGCGCTTCGACGGCCGCCTTGGCGACGCAGTACAGACCCCAATTGCCGTGCAAGGTGGCCGTGGACGATATGTTCACAATCGCACCGCCGCCGAAATCCCGCAGCAGCGGCAAGGCGTAGGAGGATACAAAGTAGGTGGAGTCCAGGTTGGCGCCACGCATCTTGTCCCATCTCGCTCCAGGGTGATCGCCAGGTTCGATCCCGCTGCGGCGCGAACCGGCGCCTGCGTTGTTGACCACAACCCGCAGCCGCCCCCAATGGCCAGTCTGGCCGATCAGGTCCTCGACTTGACGTTCCTCCGACAGATCGCACTGGAAAAAGCGGGCTTCGCCTTGAATCGCCTTTGCTTCCGCTTCAACGGCGCGACCCTTTTCGAGATCTCGACCTGCGAACGCCACGCGGGCTCCCTCTTTCAGGAAATAGTGGACGATCCCGCGGCCTATCCCTGAATTCCCGCCGGTCACGAGAACGTCTTTGCCTTTAAATCGCATGGTACCCCTGCAGACAGTGCGCCGATGGCGCAAATTGCGGCATCTCTGATCCATTCCGCTGAGAAACGGTGGACCGAGACAGGGATATGCCTTGCTATTCAATTCAGCGTCAGTGCCACAGCGGGTCGAGGATTGGACATCGAGCGGGAGCGAGTTCTTCCTGGCGCAGCGATCTGCCATATCTGACCCAGCAGGCAACGATGTCCTACTCCATGGAATGTTGGTTCCGGGGCAGCCAGATTTTGGGTGTTCCGTCGACCAATGGCCGGGATGATGAGGAAGGGTGGCAGTTTGCTGCCGATGCCGACGGCAATCTCTACGTCAACGGCACTCGGGCGCAACCCGGTCCGAAAGGCAAGGTTACAATTGAAGAGAGCGGTGTCGGAGTGAATTCAGTCATCAATGTGATGATGGCCTACGTGCAAGCTAGGGCTGTGGGGCAACCTCCCGAGCTCGCGGCAGCCGGAATATCAATGTTCATCTCGGTCATGAGCAATCGGCCGCACGAACGCTTTGCGGTCTTCGACTTCAATAACACGAAGGTCTCCTTCGCCGATTGGGACAAACTCAACAAGGTGTTTATCGGAGGCGTCGATATTCAGTGTTCCGAGCAAGGCGGCGAATGAGCGGTCCAATCGAGGCGCCACTGCCGAGCAAATATTCCCTTGAGCCGGGAGCGCCCGGCGCGGAGACCGTCAACAACTTAAGCCGCCAGATGGATACGATTGCGCCCCGCCATCTTGGCGGAATACAAAGCCGTGTCGGCGCGGGACAGGACATCGGCCACGGCGTCGCCCGATAGGGCCAACGCAATGCCGGCGGAAAAGGTGTAACCGAGATCCGCTCTTTCCCTAAGCGGCCTCGATTTGCGAATGGCGGCGAGCATCCTTTCCATAATCAGTTCTGCCTCTGACGTAGAGGTGGCCGGCAATACCAACACGAATTCCTCTCCGCCCACACGGCCGAAACAATCAGACCGCCGCACCTGGCGTTGAATCCGCACCGCGAAGTCGCGCAAAATGATGTCACCCGAGTGATGCCCGAACCTATCGTTGATGTATTTGAAGTTGTCGAGGTCCAGCAGGCAAACGCAGCCCGGAACGCCCGGACGCTGAAGCATTTCTTCCATACGCGCGTTCACAAAGCGGCGATTGGCAACGCCCGTCAGGTCGTCTGTAAAAGAAGCTTTTATAGCCCTGTCTCGGTCTTGTCGGACCGACCGCCCATCGGACCGCAATTTGGTGATATCGTTGGCGATGCAAAGCATCCAACCGCCGTTTTGGATCGTTTCGGTCATCCAAAGCCAACGGCCGTCAGCAAGGTCCGTCTCGAACTGCCTGAAGCCGGTCTTGCCGCGCCGCGATTGCGTCGAAATTAGCCATGTTTCGAAATCGGGGTCGCGAACAACGGTCCCTCTACCCGCTTTGAAGTTGCGGCGCATCAGATCTGACCAAAGCGGCGACTCATCCTTGTCGACGAAAAACGCTGAACGAAAAGCTTGATTTGCATAGCGAAGGCGGTCGAAGTCGTCATATGCCGCCATCAACACCGGCGTGTTGTCGTAGAGATGGAAAAGCTTCTCAGGCATCTCATCCATACCGGTTTTTTACCGGGTCTAGATTAAGAGTGTGTGTGCAGAGATTGGCTGGTGCGCGCATTTGGCTGAAAGCCGACCCGGAATGTACGCTTTTGACGGTTCATTGACTCCCGTCGCCTGCACTCTCAAAATCACCTCCGAGGGAACTTTTTTTCACGTGCGCAATGGGAGGCGCTCGATGTTGGACCGGTTCGGCAATTCCAGCCTCTGTCCCGCTGATTTGAAGACCTGCCAACGGGTCTTCGAACGGCTTTGTGCCGAGCGAAATTTCGACCATGCGAGCGAAGAAGCTGAGCACATCGCTCCGGCGGTGATCCGTCACTTTCAAGAAGGCCACGTGGATGAAGGCGATCTTTGGCTTGCCGTTCGAATGTGCCGCACACTTCGGGAGGCCTTGGCAATGCATCGCAGTGTCGGTCGGCTGGCTTCCTATAAGGGCGTCGCGCGGACCTCGTGTTCGCCGAGCAGCCGGGCGTAGATTTCAGGCTGGCCATGAAAGCTGCCGGCCGCAGAGCGCAGCGTCCTCGGACAGCGCTGCTGGCCAGGGGCCGTAAGCCTTGGTCGGCCCGTTATTGCCTCCAGTACCGGGCGGCAACAATTAGTCCGCCGAATTGAGGGAACATTTTAGCAAACTGCAAATTCAACGGTCTTCTGGCAGCAGGGGTCACCAACGCCCCGGCAAGTCCCGTCATCCCTGGGACGGCCCGCCGGTGCCGTGAATGGGGCGGCGGGCTTTTTCACATCCGTGAAACCAAAGGTCATTCAGTAAGTTGGTTCGAAGGAGGAGCCAATGAAAAAGGATGGCGATGAACGTGTGGACGAGGACACTCGCACTCAGCAACTGCTTGCCCGACGTTTGTCTGAAGAGGTCGGCATTTCAGAGTCGGATGCGCGCGGCCTGATCAAGCTTATAGGCACGGACTGGAACTCGCTGCTTTGTTAAGCCCGGTTTTTGAAGGAACGTCGTTAGAGTCCGCCGCCTATTGGGGGCGCCGGCGGCGGACCTGTTTAAGCGGCTACATCCTTGGGAATCGACCGCTCATAGGGTTAATGTGGCACATGGAGGCCAGTTCCATGTTATTCCGGCAAGAGCATGCGACGTGCGCTATGTCCGGCGTAAGCCATCAGGCGTAATTGTAGCAATGCCATTGTCTAGTATCATATGGGGCCTGGTCATTAGGCCCACCCTCGTGCCCAGCTATGGTCGGCACGGTCACTCAACTCGATGCTTCGGCTGCTTGATCGTGCCGACTACTCCCTGATAGTCCCTGCGCACACTGTGAAAGCAAGGTCTGCTACTGCGAGAAAGAGAAGCGTGCGGACGCGGTAGCTTGCCTGAGCCCGGGCTGTACGAGTGATGCCCCCATCTCCCGTCCGAACCACACCGCGTCCTATCTCGAACATAGCAGGGGCAAGTGTCCAGAGCATGTTACATGGGGTTACATGACATGTTACTTGGAGAGGGCCAAGGTCGGGCCTACCTCTGATGGAACATCAGGCAATGCTAATAGTTATGGCTTGGCAGGGACCGCCCTCCCGGCACGTCCTCTTTGGGACACACCCGCCGCTGCCGTGAATGGGGCGGCGGGTCTACTTTACCACTGACAATAGCGGTCTGTGCTTTGGCCGTTCGTGCCAAATGACCTGGCGTAGGTCGCGCATGTCAACCTGTTGCCCGCATATGGGGCAGGTGTAGAAATTGTCCCGCTCGTCGGCTGGCTCGCCGCCGTGCTGCTTGCCGGGGATAGGTGGTCCAACGTCCGATAGCTTGGTCATTTACTGCCCAGAGCTTTTGCTTCTCGCTCCAGCGTCTCCCGATCATTGCCGTGTTTTTCGATGAGTTCCCGCACTTCGGGGATCGTAAGCTGAAACCTGCTGGCGAGATAACCGACCTCATATTCTTCGTCGCCTGATACCCGGTCCCGGTCGCGGAAATCACGCTTGCTCTTGTCGTCTGGCATGGTTGCTCCTCCTGGGGTTGTTGATCCGCAACGCGCACCGGTCCGCATTGTTCATCCCTTCTGGAACTATTTTAGCTAAAGCTGATTGATCGCGGGTGTGGGTCAGTTCATGCGTCTGAAGTTCATCAAGCCGATGGAGCCGGAGCTTGTCGACAACCCGCCAGAGGGTGTCGACTGGATCCACGAAATAAAGTTCGACGGCTACCGCACGCAGCTCATCAAGGACGAAGACGGCATCCGCGTGCTGACCAGGAGAGGGTACGACTGGACGGAACGCTACCAGATCCTTGCCGACCAGGCGGCCGCGATCGAGGCCGACGACTTCATCATCGAAGGCGAGGCCATTGTGGTCGACGCGGCTGGACGTTCCGATTTTCATGCATTGCAGTCGGCTGTCAGCAGCAGCGAGCCATCGCAGGATTATTATCTCGTTGCGTTCGATCTAGTGCACTTGAACGGCCACGACCTCCGCAACATGCCGCTCGAGGACCGTCGTGACATCCTGGAGGGAATGATTGAAGCCGGCAGCCGCATCCAATTCAGCGAGGCGATGCCCGGCACGGGTGACGCCGTTTACTACGTCGCGGACCAGACTGGGCAGGAAGGCATCGTCTCGAAGCGCCGGGACAGTCTCTATCGCAGCGGCCCGACGATGAACTGGCGCAAAATCAAGTGCTACGATGAAAAGGAGATGGACATCATCGGCGTTCAGCGTGATCGGGCCAGGCGGCAAGGGTTTTTATGGCTGACAACGGCCGCTATCTCGGCACCGCCAACGTCAATTTCAAATTCGACAAACGCAAGCGCCTCTGGGACCGCGTGCAGGGCAAGGTGGGCGGCCCTGTGCCGAAAGGCCTGACGAGAGACAAGGCGGAATGGCTGAAGCCGGTCTTGTCGGCCGCGTGAAGTTCCTGAAAGGTGAGGAGCAACTACGCCACGCGAAGCTGCTCGATTACCGGGAGGAGGAATAATGGCGGTCGCCAAGAAATATCAGGAGCGCATCACCTATGCCTGGATGTATGGCGCCCAAGCGCGCAAGGAGGGTAAGGAGCGCTCAGTGCCGGAGTATTGGGAAGAACAGGCCGACGCTTGGCTGCAGGGTTTTGATGACCTTCCTTTGGCCGACGCCGGCAAGGTCTAGCCTGTCAGTGATCAGATGGAAGCGGAAGTTGATGAGGCCGGCGTCAGCGAGCATTAGAGCGGCTTGCCGGCGCGCATCATGGCCCGCGCAATCGCGAGCTGCGTTTCCGTCCTGGCATTCTCTTTCTGCGTCATGTTGTCGGCGGCGATGAGCCGTTTCAAGGCCCGCATTGTCTCGCCTCGCGTCCATCCCGCCTCAATCATGCAATCGACAATCGCCTGAAATCCGGGCTCCATTGCCTCCTGGCAGTCGATTGCCCGGTCCTGATATTCGTCCTGTATTTTGGGCGGATTGATCATGCGCTGCGTTCTCAGTTGGCGGGGCCTTTGGGCTTCGTCTCGGACGTTGATCCGTCAATAAGATCGAGAAATGAGTGCATCGCCTTCACCATCATCCGTGCGCCGTTTTCGTTCAATGTGAAGGATCGCTTCCCCTCATCAGTCAACAGCCCGACCAGGCAGACCTTGGGATTGTCGCGGTCGTCGATATCGATTGTGACGCCCGATACCCCGGCAGCATCACGTCCTTTGGCTTTTTCGGCATCACTACGACAGCCTTGACTCGTTCTCACTCCGTTCCCATTTTGGGCGAGCCTCGATCCTTGTCAATGAGACGACCATAAAATGTGTGGACGCGTTTTCGTAAAATCGACAATCCCGGACATGGTGCGGCGCTTCGAGTTCGCGCACCCCGGCGACATCGAGCGCTTGGGCAACGGCTTCCCGATCTGGAACGGGGCGCCCAGCCTGACCTATCCAATCATTATCCGCGAAGAGCTTTCCACGAGCATGGCCGGTTTCGTTTCTGCGAAGTGGGGACTTGTTCCCGGCTGGGCGCGCGATGGCGGCGGCCGTCCGCCGCCTGTCAATGCGCGCTGCGAGACCATTGCCAGCAACGGCCTGTTCCGAAAGGCATATGCCGCGCGCCGGTGCCTGGTGCCTGTCGACGGCTATTTCGAATGGCAAAAGCTCGACCCTTCGGGCAAGAAAAGACAGCCTTACGCTATCGCCATGAAGGATGACGATCCTTTTGCCATGGCTGGAATCTGGGAAGAATATGCCGACAAGGCGACCGGCGAGTTGATCCGGACCTTCGCTGTCGTCACCTGCGAGCCAAATACGTTGATGGCGACGATCCATGATCGCATGCCAGTCATTCTGGCGCCGGCCGATTACATGCGCTGGCTCGGGCCGGAAACAGATCCTCGCGACCTCATGAAGCCCTATGCATCGGACCTCATGAAGATGTGGCCGATCGACAGCAAGGTTGGGAAACCAAGCAACAACACGCCCGACATCATCGACGAGATCGGTTTGGGGCCGACCGATTTGTTCGACGTCTAGACATACTGATGGCCGTCGCCGCGGTGCTCATAGCAGAACCAATGTGATTCCCTGCGCGGCCGGGCAAAGCCCCAGCCGGCGACCTTGCCACAGCCGTCACGCTCGCATGTGTGGCCAAGCACCTTCACGGGGTCGCGCTGTGCCGGCGTCATGCCTTCGGCTAGTCTCGCTGGTTCGTCGCTCATGGCAGAAAGATTCCACAGTCAGATTTGACGGGCAAGGAAAATGTTCCTTTTCTGTTCTCATGGCGCACGATCCGATCGACACGCTGGGCAAAGCGACCCGGCACAATATGCTAGTGAAAGCAGAGTGCAGTTGCGGCACTGTCCGCTACTGCCGATCGGCCGACCTGATGATGGTCTACGGCGGCGGCGGCGATCCGCAGACGCTAAAGTTCGATTGCAGTCGATGCAAACCGCAGATCAAGATCACACTACTGGAAGTGCACCCGGAGCACTTGCCTAAGCGCTTGATGGTTCACAAGCCAATGAAGGTCGACGGCAAAATCACTTGGTATACCGAGCGCTTCAGAGGATGCTCGAAGGTTGCCGTCATGACGCTCGCCACCGACGAGTTCATCCGCCGATTCCTGTTCCACATCCTGCCACGTGGCTTCCACCGCATCCGGCACTACGGCCTGCTCGCCGGCTCTGCTCGCAAGACCAGCCTCGCACGCGCCCGCGAACTGCTGAACGTCGCTGCGCCGTCGGAGGACGACAACTCGGTAGAACCGACTGACTTCCGTCCGCCATGCCGGTGCTGCGGCGGACGCATGGTCATTATCGAGACGTTCGAACGGTGGCGACAGCCGCGCGACCGCCGGACACCACGGCGACGAACCGGGAGAACCCTCCATGACCCGGCATGGCATGCTCCAGCCTTCAGCCGCAGGCACTCAGCCTCCGGCAACGGACCCACGCTGTCCATGGTGATATCGACGCCGAACGGGTCGCGTCCAGCCGCGCGACGAGCCGACAATACCGCGTGGCTGAAAGGCGAAACGGTCCGGCCGCATCAAACCCGCCGCTTCCCTGGCGTTCAGCGTACGCGGACCGCTTTGCGCCAGAGGCTGCCATTGTCGATTGTCAATTTGGCACCGGACGCACAGCGGCTGACCTTCTATTCGTCCGCTGATCCCACGGGACACCCCACCTGGGGATTGTCGAACAGGTCCTCGCCTAGGTGGGAAAGTTTGGGTCCAGAATAAGCTTGTCCAGCGTGATGGGATAGCTGCGGACCCGTACTCCAGATGCGTTGTAGATGGCATTGGCCACGGCGGCGCCTGCCCCACAAATCCCCAATTCGCCGATGCCCTTGGACTTTAGCGGATTCGATTTATCGTCCAGTTCTGGGAGAAAGATCGCCTCCACCTCAACGGCATCGGCATGCGCCGGCACATGGTATCCCGCTAGGTCGTTGTTCACGAACACGCCATAGCGCTCATCTACCAGAGTCTCCTCATGCAGAGCCGAGCCCAGTCCCCAGATGAGTCCGCCGATCGCCTGCGAGCGTGCTGTCCTGGCGTTGAGGATACGACCGGCAGCGAACACACCCAGCATACGGCGCAGGCGGGTTTCACCAGAGTCGATATCGACGCCCACCTCGACAAAGCACGCGCCGTAGGCGTTTTGCGAGTAATCCTCCATTTCCTTGCCCGGCTTGATCTCGCCATCGGCTTCCAGCCCTCCAGGCGCAAATTTCGTCATGAATTCGTCAATCGCCAACGTGTTACTACCGAATGACACTATTCCATCTGCGATCTCAATCTGCGCCGGATTGTTCAGGCCTACCAACTTTGCCATACGTTCGCGTAGCGCCATGCAGGCATAGTAGACGCCGCTGCCGGAGCTGCCCGCCCCCCAGGATCCGCCAGAGCCGGGCGATGGCGGAAGGTTGCTGTCGCCAATTTCTACCAAGACACGGTCCATAGGAAGGCCCATCGCTTCAGCGGCTATCTGCGCGAGAATTGTGTAGGTGCCGGTACCGATGTCTGTCATAGCCGTTTGCACTGTCAGTCGACCGTCGGCCGCCATCATGGCCCGCCCGTGCGATGGAGCCATGAAATTACTGCGGATAGCCGCCGCCATCCCGTAGCCAACCAGCCAACGTCCATCGCGCAAAGTACCCGGTTGGGTAGGACGACGCTCCCAGCGAAAACGTCTCGCGCCTTCGTGGTAGCACTCCAGCAACTTACGGGTGGAGAACGGCTTTCCGTTTTCAGGGTGGACCGCCGGTTCGTTGCGTATGCGCAGTTCGATCGGATCCAGGCCGGTTGCGTAGGCAAGTTCGTCCATCGCGGCTTCGAAGGCCAACATCCCGATAGCTTCGCCCGGCGCTCGCATGTCTCCTGGTTGCGGCAGGTGAAGGCGTACTAACCTGTGAGCCGTCCACCGGTTTTCTGCGGCATAAAGATGGCGTGTCGAATCAACAATCTGCTCGGTAAACTCGTCAAATACGGATGTGTGCCCGATAGACTCATGTGCGAGGGCAAGCAGACGCCCGTCACGTGCAGCTCCCAGGCGTACTCGCTGGATGGATTCGGTACGGTGCGCGACATTCACGAATGTCTGCGGCCGGGTCAAAGCCGTCTTGACGGGCCTTCCCAGTTCACGCGCAGCGAGCGCCGACAGCACCGCGTCGGCCTCCGTCGCCAACTTACCACCGAAGCCGCCACCCACGAACTTGCACACAACGCGAACCTTATCCTTAGGAATCTGCAGAGTCGCGGCGATTGTATCGCGGCAGTCGATTGGCAACTGCGTAGATACGTAGACTGTAACCGCGTCACCGTTCCAGACAGCCATGCTCGCGTGCAATTCGATTGCCTGATGATGTTGGAATGGCGTTTCGTAAGTAGCGTCGATCTTCACCGGCGCAGCCTCAAAGGCCGCTGCGAAGTCGCCTTTGGCCGTATCGGTTTCGATGAATCCCCGCACGGTCTTTGGCGCGTAGGCTTGCGCTGCCACGGACTTCACCCGGCTCGCAGGAGTGGCTTCCTCGATGTACCGCACATTCAAGAGCGCCGCAGCGTCGCGCGCCGTCTCAAAGGTCTCTGCGACTACCAAGGCGACAGGCTCGCCGTAGTAGCGGACCTTATCGTCAAATAGAAATGGCCTGGCAACGCTGTAGGACGCGAAAGGGGATGGCAGTTCGTCGAAGGTCACATAGTCTGCCTGGCGCGGAGCGGTTAGGTGCGTCATCACCAGCACCACACCTGCCACGCGCTGGGCTTCCGAAGAATCGATCGCGGCAATGCGGCCGTTGGCGATCGTCGCGCCGACGATAACGCCATAGGCCACCTTTCCCAGGCCTGCGTACTCATAAGCGTATTGGGCCCGTCCGCTGACCTTGAGCGGCCCCTCCACGCGAGGCAGGGGGCGGCCGAGTACCCCTTGTTTGTCTTCGTCTAGGATGTTGCGCGGATACCCGGGAGTGAGATCAGCCACGGGCGTTCTCCTTCGCTTGGGCGATGGTACGGATTATCATCCGGCGGCTCAGAGGTATCTTGTATTCGTTTCCGCCATAGCTGCGGGCGGCAACCAATTCTGCATCCGCGGCGGCTGCTGGATCGGCACCGGATTTCAAGGCTTCTTCAGCCTTATTTGCCCGCCATGGTTTATGCGCCACACCGCCCATCGCGATCTGGTCGCCCGCGACTGCCACGGAGACTAGTGCAAAGGCATAGGATGCGCGGTCGCGAACCTTGCGGTAAGCCTGCCCGCCTGGCGGTGGCGGAGGCAAGGTGACGGCGGTGATCAACTCTCCGGGCTTCAGCACCGTCTCTACGTCCGGAGTGTCCCCGGGCAGCCTGTGGAACTCGGTCATGGCTATCTCGCGCGTTTTGCCGTCGGTGGAAAACGTTTCCACACGTGCGTCCAGCGCGGTCAGAGCGACTGCCATGTCCGATGGGTGCACCGCGATGCATTCAGGGCTGGCGCCCAAGATCGCGTGAATGCGGTTAAGCCCCTGAAGCGCCGAGCAACCGGAGCCTGGCTCGCGTTTATTGCAGGGCATCGCGGTGTTGTAAAAATAGAAGCAGCGCGTCCGCTGCAGCAGGTTGCCGCCGGTTGTCGCCTTGTTGCGGAGCTGGCCTGAGGCGCCGGCAAGCAGCGCTTCACTGAGCATCGGGTACCGCTCACGGACCCTTATGTCCCCGGCGAGTGCGCTGTTGCGGACCAATGCACCAATACGCAAGGACCCACCATCGAGATCCTCGATATTGGCGAGGGGCAGACGGTTCACATCCACCAGATGAGCCGGGGTTTCGACCCGCATCTTCATGAGGTCGATCAGGTTGGTGCCGCCGGCTATGAACTTAGAATTTGGGCGGGCGGCAACGGCGCCGATCGCACCGTGAACATCGGTGCTGCGCTCGTAAGTGAACGGCTTCATTTGAGGCCTCCTGCGTCTTTTATCGCGGCTAAAATGTTCGGATAGGCCGAGCAGCGGCAGAGATTGCCGCTCATTCTCTCGCGGATTTCCGAGTCACTGAGCGCAAGCTTCCGGTCAGCCACGTTGGCAGTAGCGTGGCTGGGCCAGCCCATTTGGTGCTCCTTCAACATTCCTACCGCCGAGCAGATTTGCCCGGGTGTGCAGTAGCCGCACTGGAATCCGTCATGCTCCACGAAGGCGGCCTGCATGGGGTGCAGACGCTCGGGTTCGCCGAACCCCTCGATGGTAGTGATGGTGTCGCCCTCGTGCATACAAGCGAAGGACAAGCAGCTGACGATCCGCATATCGTTAGACAGCACCGTGCAGGCGCCGCATTGGCCCTGGTCGCAACCTTTCTTGGTCCCGGTCAGACCAAGGTGTTCGCGAAGTGCGTCCAGCAGGGTTGTGCGAGTGTCGACCGTGAGGCTGCGTACCTGACCGTTTATCGAGATTTCAACCTGTTGCATCACCGGCACCTGTTGCGTTACGGGATCGGCGCTAAGCTCGCCGGCGGCATACGCTCCTATAGGTCCGGCAATGGCGACGGCACTGACGGCCAATCCGGCCTCGAGAACGGCGCGGCGGGTCGGTCCGCCCTCACCCACTGTTACCGAGTTCTTGCGAGCCATCTTCAGTTCCTCTCTGGATAATTAAGGTTTAAATCCAGGTTTCAACCTCAGCAGCGTGAAGTATTGACGGTCAGTAGCGGGTGGAGTGGCCACGATCGCATGCCGACGATAAAGCCGGTGGCAATTTCTTCGACAGCGCGCGCAATGCCAACTGGCGACACTGCCAGCAGCGCGTCGATGGAAGCCCCGAAGCCGTCCGTCGGCCGATCGACATGGCTCTCCACGTCGAAGATCAGGTGCCAGGCATCGAACTGATCGCGGAGCGCCAGAATTGCAGTCGAAAAAAAGTTGAGGCAATCTCGGCTAAGTGTTGCATCGGCGTCGCCGGCCTTTGGGATGCCTGCCCGCATTCATTCTTGGCAATTTGGCCAAAAAGTCAAATCCTTTGCAAAGAGGCTACAAATGGCGAAAGCACCAGCAAATAATGCCCGGTCTCAAATGCCGACCTGAAGGCAGGACGACAGCCAGGATCTGGTAAAGAAGCTCTCCAATCCGGAGCTTCGCTGATCCGCGTGCCGTTCCTATTCAACTACGACAAAGCGTTCGGTCCGAACGACCCGCAGAACGCCGTGGTCAACATCCTGCCGTGTTCCGATCTCGCGCAGCGAGGACTGGACCAGTATCTCCGGCACGATCCTGCTGTCATCTGGGCTCTACCCAGCAGTCCGGGCCGGCGTATAGCCCAGAGCCTATTCTTCTCGCCAAAGAATCCCACCGTCAACAGCAACAATCTTGCCCTGGTCACACATTCTCATCGCACTCGTAAGGTCGCGTTTGGGTCAAACCCGGACACATCCCGCCCGAGCTTGCCGTCTACTTTCGGGAAACGACCAAGGAGACCTCAATGTCGGATATGAGGCGCAAAGCGGTCACTTCAGGGTATGCCCCGGCGTGACGTAACGAGCCTCCGCTCGTCAACCGTAACATCGGAGTTGACAGCGACTATTTGTGACAATGTAGCCTCGGGCTAAACCTTGAGGTGACAACCGATGAGCAGGATTGGCTACGCCCGCGTCAGCACGATCGACCAGGACCTGGAAATTCAAATTGCCAAACTAAAGTCCGAAGGGTGCGGCATCATCCGATCGGAAAAAGTTTCGGGGTGCCAGCAGAGACGGTCGAGCGGAACTGGCAACGATCATAGACTTCCTGCGGCCAGGAGACGAATTGGTCGTCACACGCCTCGATCGGCTGGGGCGCGACACGCGGGATGTTCTCAACCTCATTCACGGTAAGCGCTGTTCCGGAAGCACCTTTCGCGCGTGGCCGTGAGGAACGATGCTCGGAGCCTTGAGAGCTTCGACGCATGACGATTCCAGAGCTTACGTTTAGTCCAGGGCAAGCGCTGTTTGGCACCACTGGCAGAGGGACATGATCGGGATGACTGCGAATTCGGTCATAGCTGGCCTGAGTGTATACGTGTGTTTGCTAATAGAGAACTTGACCGGCAGCGCAAATGAATGGGCAGTAGTTGTAGGGCGACACAGGGGATAAAAAGTGAGAATCGGAACCACAATTTTAAGTGTTATTACGGCAGTAGCACTGACTATTAGTTTGCCCGTGTCAGCAAACGCTGACGCCAAATCGGCCGCGTATGAAGGCGGATACATAATGGCGGCTTTTGGTTCGTGCCCTGTTACGGCGATATTTGGCTCTATGAGCAAATTTATCAAATACCAGGGCTCAAAAGATTATAATCGCGGCTTTGCCGCGTTCGAGGCCGCGTTTAAAAAAGGCCCTCGGCCAAGCAAGTTATGCTTCGATGCAGCGCGTGAAAGCGGCTTCTTCAGCGTGCGCTAGGCATCAGAGACAGGGCGTGGTGTTTTTCAGGCCGCGGCCCTGGTCTCGGTAGTCGGGATGTAAGCCCACGGCAGGAGATCGTCGATCTGGCTATTGGGATGGCCATTGACGATCCTAGTGAGGACGTCGGTGAGGTAGCCGAGGGGCTCGACGCCGTTGAGTTTACAGGTTTCGATCAGCGAGGCGACGACGGCCCAATGCTCGGCGCCGCCGTCGGAGCCTGCGAAGAGTGCGTTTTTGCGGTTCAGCGCGATGGGACGGATCGAGCGCTCGACGGTGTTGCTGTCGATCTCGATGCGACCATCGTCGAGGAAGCGCGAGAGGCCGTCCCAGCGCGAGAGCGTGTAGCGGATCGCCTCGGCGAGTTTTGTCTTCTGGCTGATCAGACCGAGCTTTTCGCGCAGCCAGGGTTCGAGATCGACGACGATCGGGCGGCTCTTTTCCTGGCGTATGGCGCGGCGCTGCTCGACGGATCGTCCACGAATATCATCTTCGATCCTGTAAAGTTCGGCGATCCGCTGGAGCGCCTCGCTGGCGATCGGCGCGGGACCGGCCGTAGCGAGTTCGTAGAAGCGGCGAGTCTTCAACTTGCCAAGCAGCCGCTCGTGCACCGGACGCAGATGCCAGGCGGCGCGGCCGACCCAGTCGGCAAGGGTTGAACGGTCGAGATTGATGCCCTGCCGGGCGTAGATCTGCGCCTGACGATAGAGCGGCAGGTGATCGGCATATTTGGACACCAGCACCTGGGCGACCGTCGCCTCGGTCGGCAGGCCGCCTTCGATCAGCCGCGCGGGCGCCGGAGCCTGCACGACAACGTCCTCGCAGGCGCGACAAGCATATTTGGGGCGGCGCACGGGAGCGTCTCAGCTCTTCGGCCGAAGCGGTGACGCTGCAATTCCTTGATGATCTGGATCAGCCGCGCATTCTCGACGTCGCGCGCCAGGACCATCGCCTTCAGCGCATCCGGATCGTCGGGAAGCTGGTCAGCCGTCATCGCCATGAGCGGATCAGACCATATTCGTCTGTGTCGGGCGACAGTGGAATCCGGCCTGATTCACTTGGTCGCGGATCAGCCCGCTTGCACCGGAACACGGGTCTGGCGGGCTTCATGGACCCGCCGCCAGTCGAGACCTTCGAGCAGCGCCGACAACTGCGCGGCCGTCAGCCGCATGACGCCGTCATGCACTTTCGGCCAGCGGAACTCACCGTCCTCCAGGCGCTTGGCATAAAGGCAAACTCCTGTGCCGTCCCAGAAGATCAGCTTGATCCGGTCCATCCGCTTGGCGCGGAAGACGTAAACCGCGCCGCTGAACGGATCAGCACCCATCGTCTCGCGAACAAGTGCGGCCAGCCCCTCCGCACCCTTGCGGAAGTCCACGGGCTTCATCGCGACCATGACCTTGACCGCGCCCGTCGGCCCGATCACGACGGCGCTTTCAGCGCGAGGATCACCGCCGCCACCGTCCTGGCGTCGGCGCCACGGCCGACCCGCATGGCGACGCCGTTCCAGCTCGATCACGCCGGCATCCCGGGCGGCTTTCTGCTTCCGCGGCCGCCTTGCCGCTGGGTCAGGCCTCGGCGCTGCAATCACCGCCGGAACAAATAGCGGTTCTGGTTCTGCTGCCGGCGCTTCCTTCAACGGCAGACGAGCGGCCCGACGCCAGGCGAATAGTTGCTGCGGGGACAAAGCGTATCGCCGGGCCACCGCGCTCACGGTCTCGCCGGCTTCGTAGCTGTCCGCCACGATCCGCGCTTTCTCCTCCGGCAACCATTCGCGCCGCCGGCCGGTGCCCGAGAAAACCTCGAACCGTCGCACAGGCTCAGAATCGCTGGACTTAAGCGTAATCTCTGAAATCGTCATATGTCGAAGCCCTCAAAGGCTCCGAACCTCGTCCTTCACAGCCCGATACGAAAGGTGGCGTCAGAACACCGCTTACTGGGGTTGGCCACAACTAAAAAGAAATTCACAAATATTACAGTTGCTTGCCATATCAAATGGCGGAGAGAGCGACGCTCGATGCCAATCTCCAGAAAGGCGCGGTCGACGAGTTTCCACGTCCCCCAATCCGACAGCGGGTGGCGGCGTTATTTTTGTGTGGCATGGTGGATCAATCGTGAGGATTTCAATGTCGTCTGCTCAATGCCACATCGGTGAGTTTTTATCTCTGCACCAACGCCCAGGCCGTGGCGATCTCGATAATGGGAGTTGTTATGTCGCTCAGTCGCGCTGAAGTGTACGACCTTTCGATATTCCTGCTAATCGTACAGTATCGCAGTTTTAGAAAGGCTGCGGACAATCTCGGCGTAACCGCGTCAGCACTCAGCCACAGGGTAAAAGCGCTTGAAGAGCGACTTGGCGTAAGGCTGCTAAACCGGACGAGCCGTAGTGTTGCTCCGACGGTAGCAGGAAGCGCGCTTGCCGAAAAAGTGAGTGCTGGCCTCGATCTTATCAATTCCGGCCTGGAAGAACTGCACGGGCACCACGAAGGGACCGCCGGGAGTGTGCGGTTGAATGTACTACGCGATGCGTCGACTTTACTTCTGCGCCCGGCATTGCCGATCTTCCTGCAGCGCTTTCCCAACATCGAACTGGAGATTGCGGTCGACGATCACTTCGTCGACGTTACGGCGGAAGGCTTCGACGCCGGTCTCAGATACGGTGGCACGATACCGGAGGACATGATCGCCATTCCATTGACGCCGCCACTCAAGTGGGTGGTTGTCGGCGCACCGGCTTACTTCGAGCGCCGCGGTCGGCCGGAATTGCCTGACGATCTTCGTTCCCATCAATGTATCCGCATCCGCACGGGGCGGGGGCAGATTTACAAATGGGAATTCGAGCAGGGCGACGATCGGCGCGAGATCGACGTTCCTGGCTCACTCATCTCAAGTGAATCTGCCTTCGCCATCAATGCTGCGGTCGATGGTATTGGTCTGTTTTATTGCCTGGAAAAGCTCGCTAGTCCTCACCTTGCAGCAGGGCGGCTGGAAGTGGCCCTGCCGCAATGGTCTTCAATCGGCCCGCCTTTGTCCATGTACTACTCGAGTCGCCGGCAACTGCCGTTCGGGATCAGTGCCCTCATACAGGTGATACGAGATATCAATCCGCTGAAATGAAAGTTGTGGAGGCCAAACCGTGGGTGACCATTAGCTGGCGATCGATGAGTACAGCTCATTGATGTGATTACCTCTCGCCCATTGATTCATTAATCGGCGATGCTATTCAATCCATCGAATGCTGCGCGGCCGATGGACCGAAATGGCGCATGCAATGCAGATACGAGGCTTGGATGTACGTTGCAGATGCGAAGAGATACGACGCGATTGCCTACCGCCGCTGTGGTCGATCAGGGCTGAAGCTCCCGCCGATTTCGTTGGGCCTGTGGCAGAACTTCGGTGGTCAAGATGTATTCGAGACCGGCCGCTCGGTGGTCCGGCGTGCCTTCGACGAGGGAGTCACTCATTTCGACCTGGCGAACAATTATGGCCCGCCGTACGGGTCGGCGGAAGAGAATTTCGGACTGGTCCTCAAAAAGGACTTTTTGAGCCACCGCGACGAGATGATCATCTCGTCGAAAGCCGGTTGGGATATGTGGCCGGGTCCTTATGGCGCGGGTGGATCCCGCAAGCACCTGCTTGCATCGCTCGAACAGAGCCTGAAGCGAATGGATGTCAAATATGTCGATATCTTCTATTCCCACCGCCCGACATTGGATGTTCCGCTCGAAGAAACCGTCGCCGCGCTCGTGCAGATGGTGCGGCAAGGCAAGGCGCTTTACGTCGGCATTTCATCGTATGGGCCAGATCGCACTCGGGAAGCCGAGCGCCTCCTGCGCGCGGAAGGAATTCCCCTGCTTATCCACCAACCCTCCTACTCCTTGCTGAACCGCTGGATTGAGGACGGGTTGCTCGATACACTGGGAGAGCTTGGTGCCGGCTGTATCGCATTTTCGCCTTTGGCCCAGGGGTTGTTGACATCAAAGTATCTGAATGGCGTCCCAGACGGCGCGCGTGCGGCGCGTGGCGGCTCGTTCGACACAAAGTTGCTGAGTGATGCAAATATAGAGCGAGTTCGCGGACTGAACGCGATCGCAAGCGACCGCGGGCAGACACTTGCCCAGATGGCGATCGCGTGGACCTTGCGAGATCCGCGCGTAACGAGCGCGCTGGTAGGCGCACGCAACGCGGCCCAACTCGATGATTCCCTCGGCGCTTTGGAGAATCTCGAATTCACTACCGAAGAACTCCACAAAATCGACAGGTACGCAACCGAGGGTGGGATCGACCTCTGGCGAGCTCAATCAAGGGCAGACTGAGGAGACGATAGCATCGGCCCGCGGCGCGACAGCCCGATTGAGATCCCTAAAGGAGCAAGAACATGGACTATCGCCAGCTCGGCAATAGCGGCGCCGTCGTCTCGGCCTATTGCCTCGGCACCATGACTTTTGGACACGAGTCCGACGAAGCTACATCTTTCGCGCTTATGGATGATTATGTCGAGGCCGGCGGCAATTTTATCGATACGGCCGACGTCTACAGCGTCGGCGTGTCAGAGGAAATCATCGGCCGCTGGCTCAAGAGCAAGCCAGGAATAGCCAAGGATCTGGTGATCGCCACCAAGGGTCGTTTCCCCATGGGCGCGGGACCGAACGATCTCGGCCTGTCGCGCAAGCATCTTGGGGCAGCGCTCGATGCCTCGCTCAAGCGCCTGGGCGTCGGGCAGGTTGATCTTTACCAGATGCACGCCTGGGACGCGCTGACGCCGCTGGAGGAGACGCTGCGCTTTCTTGACGACTCGATCCGCAACGGCAAGATCGCCTATTACGGGTTCTCCAACTTCCTGGGTTGGCACCTGACCAAGGCGGCGTGGCTGGCCAAAGCCAATGGCTACGCGCCACCCGTGACGCTGCAACCACAATACAGCCTGCTGGTCCGCGACATCGAACATGAGCTTGTGCCGGCCACGCTCGACGCCGGTATCGGCCTGCTGCCGTGGTCGCCGCTAGGCGGCGGATGGCTCTCAGGCAAATACAAGCGCGACCAGATGCCGGCGGGTGCCACGCGCCTTGGCGAAAATCCCAAACGCGGCATGGAAGCGTTCGCCGCCCGCAACGCCAGGCCGATCACCTGGAACGTCATTGGGGCGGTGGAAGATACCGCAAAAGCGCTTGGGGCGAGCATGGCGCAGGTCGCGCTGGCATGGGTCGCCGCACAGCCAGCGGTCACCTCGGTTATTCTCGGGGCCCGGACACGAGAGCAACTGGCCGACAATCTCGGTGCGGCCAAGCTGACGCTGACGGACGAAACCATTGCCGAACTCAATGTGGCGAGCAAACCGGAAATGTCGGAGTATCCCTATGGAACGGGCGGCATAAGCCAGCGCCACCGCAAGATCGAGGGTGGCCGCTGACTTTGGCGGCACACGAACCGCATCGATAAACATCAAAGGAGGCTCAGCATGTCCGCATCCGATATCCCAGGCAAGCGCATCATCTTCACCGGCGGCACCGGCAAGGCCGGCCGGCATGCTATTCCCTACCTGCTGGAGCGCGGCCACGAGGTGCTCAACCTCGATCTGGTACCGTTCGCCCACCCCGGTGTCAGGACGTTGATCACCGACCTCACCGACAGCGGGCAGGCCTTCAACGCGCTGTCGATGCATTTCGACAGCAGCGGGCTCACCACCGGCAAGGGGCCCGCACCGGTGGATGCTGTCGTGCATTTTGCCGCCATCCCCGCCCTGTTGTTGCGCCCCGACAACGTCACCTTCCAGGCCAATGTCGTTTCGACCTACAATGTCATCGAGGCGGCGACAAAGCTCGGCATCCGCAAGATCATCATCGCCTCGAGCGAAACCACCTATGGTGTCTGCTTCGCGGAAGGGGACAAGGATTACAAGACCTTCCCGCTCGAGGAAGACTATGACGTCGACCCGATGGACAGCTACGGCTTGTCGAAGGTCGTCAACGAGAAGACCGCCCGCGCCTTTGCCATGCGCTCAGGCGCCGATATCTATGCATTGCGCATCGGCAATGTCATCGAGCCGCACGAGTATGAGCGTTTCCCGGCCTTCCTGGCTGATCCACCGTCGCGCAAACGAAATGCCTGGAGCTACATCGACGCGCGCGACCTGGGTCAGATCGTCGATCTTTGCGTCCGCAAGGACGGTCTCGGCTTTCAGGTATTCAATGCCGTCAACGACGAAATCACCGCCAATGAGCCTACGGCGGAATTCCTGCGTAAATGGGCGCCCAATACTCCCCTCTCCCGGGAATTGAAGGCCTCGGAGGCTCCGCTCTCCAATCGCAAGATCCGCGACGTCCTGGGTTTCAAGGAACGTCACAACTGGCGGCAATATGTGTAGCCGATCTGTCCTAATGCATGTCGCCCAAAAGTGACCGGTTTTGGGAAAACGACAGGCATAAAAAACGAGACCTTAAGCGCGTCGCCTGAATCCGTTCAAAATGCGACGCGCTTTAGGCGTTTTGTCCCGGCATTTGAGACTCTGTCGCACATCCGGAGCGACGGCCGCTCGGTCCACGGCGAAGGGCCGTTTGCGATCACATCCGGCGGATGACCCGAGCAGGAAATGATCCGCCGTTTCCAAAATCAGGCAGCGGGTCGCAGATGCGCTGTCCCAGGAGAACTCCGGCTCAACTTCTCCGAACGGCTCGAACTTGAGTTTGCCGGCGCGAGCATTGTCGGTCTCGAGAACAATACCGAATCGACTGGCCCAGCAGCCAGTCGATTCGGTTGAGACGACATTGATACCCGGCAGCGCCAAGCACATACCGTCGTATATGGCCCGCCATCTGAGCAGATAGTCAGCTCAGACCCTCATACAATGGAATGGAAGTGCAGCCCGTCTAAAATAACCGGGAAGAAATCAAAGTGAATCTCTGGTGAACCGACCAATGATCTACGGCGCGCATTTAACGCGTCCCGAAGTTGGTGCGCCGAAGACCAGCACGGCTTGGCGGCGATCTACTGTCCGCACCTCGCCGAAGCACCCAATCTATCTGCGATTGCTGCGGGTCCGTCGGATAGCGCTGCGAGCAGGGAAAGGAATGCGCCATGGAATTACAGGCTCTCGTTACACAGCTGGTATCTGCGGTTCGCGAATTCATCGCGCCGCGCTACAGGCCGGAGTTCCACTATATGCGCGGCCCAGGGCCCGCCTGTGCGCACCGTGCGCAAATCCCGGCCCCTCCCATCCACGACCGGGCAAATCGGCATCTTGGAAGGTCTGCGATTGGGGGGACGCAGCCACGGAGCTACATGGTATGAGGAATACCTTCCGCCTTCCTGCCACGGCCCAGCATCAAGTTTGGCTGGAGGGCAAGCTGGTTGACGTCGGCAGTCCGGTGGCGTTCGACGCCCACGACGCCATGATTGGCCTTCACACCGAGCAATTCAGCCGGGTCTCCAGGGAAATATCCAGCGGCGGAAGGAACTGCCACGAACTCGCCCTCGCCTCTCCCGAGACGCAGAAATGGTGGTTTTCCTCCATCGACAACGCGTATGCGGTGGCCGTCGATCCATTCCACTTCGAGGACTGGCTGGACAGCTTTGGCCTCACCTTGGAGGAAGCGGTAAACATCGACGACAGGGGCCTCGCGGACTTGCTTGCCGGAGTGTCCAGGGCGCCCGCATTTGCAGGACCACGACGGTCGGGATCGGCCTTGAGGGCAGAGTCGATGAACCGCGAATCCTGATGCGTTCGCGGCAGAATTCAGTGCTGCGGGCGGAACCTGTTGTGCGCTCACACGCAAAGGTTTGAGAGCGAGCCGTCGCCGTCCCCGTTATTGTGTTCTGCAACCGCACGGGGCTGGAGAGTTGCTTTCGTTCTCGGCAAAAACCTGTGCGAGGCGACGTTGCCGTTGCAGATCGGCTTGGACAAGGCAGGCTTTGCGAAGCCGACGAAGTCGCAGCCACCGTGACAGACCGGTTCCGCAGTCATGTCGTGCTGGAGACCCGTCCAAGCATAGCTTTGACAATCGAATGACCAGGTACGGGCCGTAGCTTTCGCTGGGATATCAGCCTTCCGTCCGCGCAAAGCTCGCCACTGGGTTCGACCGGGCGTGCTTGTCCTCAGCGACCAAGACCACGTTCGACTTCATAGACGCACCCCATCGGAATCGAATCCGGTCCCCACTGTGCTGTGGGGCCCGGATTCGACGTTGCGGATCACGGACAGTATGGGAAAATAGTGTACCCATACGGGTAACCGCAGTAGCCGTCGCCATAAAAATCACTACCATAGCCGCGGCCTCTGAACCCATGATAGCCACCGCGAAAGCCGCCCATATGGCCGCCACCGACAAAGGCGGCATGGCCGCCGCCGCCAAAGCCCCCACCGTGCCCGCCACCGCCGCCATGACCGCCGCCGCCACCGCGCGCCATCGAGGCCGTCGCCGTGCCAGTCGCCAGCATTGCACCCAGAGCGAGTGTTGCCAATATTGTTGTTGATCTTTTCATAGTAAACTCCTTTCAGTTTGAGGATATCTGACTTTTTTGAAGCCAGCACTGATATGGATATGGGTCATCCTTATTAGTATAATACGTTTGGTCTATGTATATATATATCGTAACTACGGATGTAATTTGTTGATAGCACGGCCGCGCCGATGCATGCGTTTTCACAAGACGAGCAGTCGAGCGGGCCACGAAATTGCCAACCACGGAAACGATCCGGTTGGAGGTGCCAGCGGCATTCCGGCGCGGCGTCGGCGCGTCGTCACACCAAGGTATGAGTCCTTTCAGACCAACACCTTATCCCCGCCTACGCACATACGACGCAGGCCTACCCACGTACGATGGGGTGGGTCATCAGCGAGGAACTACACTCATCTCAAAACAGGAGCCGGTCCCCCGATAATGGGCAGAAGAAGCGAAACCCTGATGGCGAAACCATGTTGATAAACTCGCTCCTTACAGACACTGACCCGATCGCGCTCTCCGAAACCAATCCTACGCGATTGCTGCAAGCTAGCCGGCCACTGGCGGAACATCGGCATGCTGATTTCAGCAACGCGCAAGCCCGGCGCCTCGATCCCCCTGGCACCCTGTTCAAGGGCAGGACATCGACACCACACAGCCGCTTGCCGAATACGGCGTTGCGTGCGCTCGGAGCGGAGAGCGATTGGCAGCCTTCCGATCAAGGACCGAGTTCCCACGCCCGCGGCGTCGGCGGCAGATGCGCGCATGTTGAAGTCGGCATCGAAACGCTTCCCAGGATCTCCATCGGACGCAGGCACGCCGGTGCCCCGAACCCGGACGCGTGTTTGGGAGAGCTCCTCGACACCGTGCAGCGACAGACGCTCCGATATTTCTGGGATTTTGGCCATCCGACCAGCGGCCTCGCGCGCGAGCGGAGCAACGCGACACCGCATGTCGTCACGACCGGCGGTTCAGGCTTCGGCATCATGGCGATCCTTGCCGGCGTCGAGCGCGGGTGGATCGGGTGGCAAGCTGCTCTCGATCGCCTGATTACAATGGTGTGCTTTCTCGGCGAGGCTGAGCGCCACCACGGCGCCTTTCCTCACTGGATGGATGGCGACAGCGGCCGAACCATTCCGTTCAGTCAATGCGACGACGGCGGCGACATCGTTGAGACGGCATATTTGATGGTGGGGTTGCTCTCGGCCCGGCAGTATTTCAGAGGCCCGGAGGCCAAGGAGCGCATCTTGCGCAGCCTGATCGATACGCTTTGGCGGGACGTCGAATGGGACTGGTTCACCCGCGGCTCCGACTCGCTCTTCTGGCATTGGAGCCCAGTGCACGGGTGGGCGATGGACCATATGATCAATGGCTGGAACGAGTGCCTGATCACATTCGTCCTCGCCGCTTCCGCCCCACGCCACCCGATCGATCCGAGTGTTTATCACCGCGGCTGGACGGCAGGCCAGGCCTTTGCCAACGGCCGAAGCTTTGATGGCGTACCGCTCCCTCTCGGACCTGATCGTGGAGGGCCCCTCTTCTTCGCACACTATTCTTTCCTGGGCCTCGACCCCAGGCGGCTTCGGGACTGCTACGCCGACTATTGGCGCCAGAACGTCGCCTTTACGCGCATCAACCAGGCGCATTGCATCCGCAATCCCGAGAAATTCGACGGCTATAGCGCCGAGTGTTGGGGTTTGACCGCGAGCGACAGTGTCCACGGCTACGTTGCGCACGCTCCCGATCGGGACTGCGGCGTGATCGCTCCGACCGGTGCCATTGCCTCCCTTCCCTACGTCCCGGCGGAGAGCGAGCGGGCACTACGCCACTTCGCTTCGCGGGGCGACCGGCTCTGGGGGGAATATGGCTTCAGAGACGCATTCAGTCCGGCAATGGATTGGTACGCGGACTCCTATCTCGCCATCGATCAGGGGCCAATCGTGGTCATGATCGAGAACTACCGGAGCGGGCTCCTGTGGCGCCTGTTCATGAGCTGCCCGGAGACCCGGGCCGGGCTCGCGAGGCTGGGCTTTGCCAGCAGGCGAACGCAGCCGCGGTAATGTCATCAGAAGGATGACGAAGGGCGAGCCGGGACAACATATTCTCTCCGAAACACGACGCACGGCAACGCCGCGGCATCCTGTGGCTTGTCGCGATGGATCCCGACCGCCTCGCCCGCGGTCAGCTTTGCATCTGCATGATCTGATCCATGGGCATCATGTTGTGGTTCATATGTCCCATGATCCAGAGCGAACCGACGATGACCAGCAGAACGATCAGCACACCAAAGGCAAGCGCCAGGACGTTGTTGACGTTGTCGGGGCCGGTGGTGATGTGGAGGAAAAAGACGAGGTGAACGCCCATCTGCGCGATCGCGAGAACGGCCAGTGCGATAGGGATGCTCGGCTCCCAAACCAGCGTGGTGCGCGCGATAAAGAAAGACACCAGGGTGAGCAGCGTCGCAAGCCCTAACCCGATCAGGTAAGTCCCGACATCTTCGGAACCCTCGTATCCGTCGAGGTGCTCGTCCCCCGGCGCGATGTCCTCGTAGTCGGGGCCTTTTTCCTGTTCGATGTGGCTCATTGCGCGACTCCCATCAAATACACCATCGTGAACAATCCGACCCAAATGATATCCAGGGCATGCCAGAACAGGCTGAAGCAAAGCATGCGCCTGAGAATGTCGGGCCGGTATCCCTTGGCGAACACCTGCGCCATCATCGTAAGCAGCCACAGCAAGCCGATGGTCACATGCAGGCCATGGCAGCCGACCAGTGTAAAGAAGGTCGAGAGGAACGCGCTTCGCGTTGGGCCTGCGCCGAGCGCAATCATGCCCGTGAACTCGCGGATTTCGATGCCAACGAATGTAGCCCCCAATATGAAGGTCGCGGCCATCGCGCCGTAGAACCAGAATCCGTTGTGCGTCCGGGCGCCTATGCTTGCGAGGCCGCAGGTGAAGCTTGACAGAAGAAGGCAGGCCGTCTCGATGCCGACATTGCCCACGTTGAACAGCGTCTGCCCGCTCGGCCCGCCGGCCGTCGCATCGACCAGCACCGCGTAGGCGGCGAAGAAGGCTGAGAACATGACGATGTCGCTCAGCAGGAAAATCCAGAAGCCGTAGCCTGCGATGATGCGTTTCGACTCTAGCGCACCCGCCGAATGCCCCGCATTGGGTTGGAGACCCGACGAGCTCCGATGCCGCCCGACACGGTTCGGGAGGTCCTGGCCGACAGTCGCGTCGAACGCGCTCATGACGCCGTCCCCAACAGGGCGAGCGTTTCGCCGCGCGCGCTTCGGTTGGCCCGATCGACGCGCGCGACCGCCTCAGCCGGAATCACATACTCGACTTCATCGCGCCAGGCGAAGACAACGAAGGTTGCGAACGCGCCCAATGCCGCCAGGGCCACGATCCACCAGATGTGCCAGATCAGCGCGAATCCCATGAAGGTGGCGAAGAAGGCGCTGATGAAGCCTGTCGGGCTGTTTCTGGGCATCTCGATATCCGTATAGGCGGGCTCTAAGCTCAACCTGCCCTCTTGGCGCGCGTGCTGCTTGGTGCTCCAGTATGCGTCCTCGCCATCGACGTGCGGAATGACCGCAAAGTTGAAGGCTGGCGGCGGCGAAGATGTCGCCCATTCGAGGGAGCGTCCATTCCAGGGATCGCCGGTCTCGTCGCGAAGGTCCTCACGCCGGCGAATGCTGACGACGAGTTGCGCCATCTGCAGGATTATGCCGGCCAGGATGATGACCGCGCCGCCAGCAGCGAGCAGCAGCCAGGGACGCCATTCGGGGACATCGTAGTGCTGCATGCGGCGCGTCATACCCATGAGGCCCACGACATAAAGCGGCATGAAGGCGACGTAGAAGCCGACGATCCAGCACCAGAACGAGGCCTTGCCGAGTCCTTCGTGCAGCCGGAAGCCGAAGGCTTTCGGAAACCAGTAGGTGTAGCCGGCGAAGGCGCCGAAGAGCACGCCTCCGATGATGACGTTGTGGAAATGAGCCACAAGGAAAAGGCTGTTGTGAAGGACGAAGTCCGCCGGTGGCACCGCCATCAGGACACCGGTCATCCCGCCGATGACGAATGTGACCATGAAGCCGATCGACCACAACATCGGTGGGGGATAGACGACCCGGCCACCATACATCGTGAAGAGCCAGTTGAAGACCTTCACGCCTGTGGGCACCGCGATGATCATCGAAGCGATACCGAAAATCGCGTTGACGTCGGCGCCGGCCCCCATGGTGAAGAAGTGGTGCAACCACACTGTGAAGGAAAGTACGCAAATGGCCATCGTCGCCATGACCATCGACCGGTAGCCGAACAGCGGCTTGCCGGAGAAGGTCGAGATCACTTCCGAAAATATGCCGAAGGCGGGCAGGATCAGGATGTAAACCTCTGGATGTCCCCACGCCCAGATCAGGTTCATGAACATCATCACGTTGCCGCCGGCTTCGTTGGTGAAGAAGTGGAAGCCCAGATAGCGATCCAGCAGCAGCATCGCCAAGGTCGCCGTAAGGATGGGAAATGCCGCGACGATGAGCAGGTTGGAGGCGAGCGTCGTCCAGCAGAACATCGGCATCCGCATCAAGGTCATGCCGGGGGCACGAATTTTCAGAATCGTCGTGACGAAGTTGACACCGGTCAGCAATGTCCCCACCCCCGAGATCTGAAGCGACCAAAGATAGTAGTCGACGCCGACGCCGGGCGAGTAGGCCAGCTCCGACAGCGGCGGATAGGGCAGCCACCCGGTGCGCGCGAACTCGCCCACCACCAGCGAGATATTGACGAGCAAAGCGCCGGTGGCGGTCAGCCAGAAGCTGACCGAATTGAGCGTCGGGAACGCCACGTCACGGATCCCAAGCTGCAGCGGCATGACGAAATTCATCAACCCGATCACGAAGGGCATGGCGACGAAGAAGATCATCAGCGTGCCGTGGGCCGAGAATATCTGGTTGTAGTGCTCGGGCGGCAGGTAGCCTTCGGAGTGGAAAGCCAGTGCCTGTTGCGACCGCATCATGATCGCATCGGCGAAGCCGCGCAGCAGCATGACCATCGCGAGCAGGATGTACATGATCCCGATCCGCTTGTGATCGACGCTGGTGATCCACTCGCGCCAGAGGTATGGCAACCAACCCTTCAGCGTAACCCACGCGAGGACGCCGATGATCATCACGCCCACCAGGGCGGCCGTGACCAGGGGGATCGGCTGGTCGAAGGGAATGGCAGCCCAACTGAGTTTGCCCAACATGCTAGTGCTCCGTCCGGGGAGATACGCTCGGGTTGGGCCGGCCGGTCTGCGGGCCAGGTCCAGGTGGCAGTTGCTGCGTGACGATCTGCTCGAAGAGGTCAGGATCGGCCTCACCGAAGGTGAAAGGAGTGGCGTTCACGCTTTGCCTGGCCAAGGCCGCGTAGCTCTCGGCGTCGAGGCTTGGCCCCGTGCTGCGCGTCGCATCGATCCAGGCAGAGAACTGCTCCGCCGGCACCGCCCGCACGTCGAAATGCATGTCCGAGAAACCATCGCCGCTATAGTGGCTCGAAAGGCCGCGGAAGGTGCCTGGTGCGTCCGCGCGCAGGTTCAGCTGCGTTGTCATGCCATTCATCGTGTAGATCATGCTGCCGAGCTGCGGTACGAAGAACGCGTTCATCACGCTTGCCGACGTCAGCGAGAAATGGATGGGTGTGCCGGCGGGGACCACAAGCTGGTTGACGCTCGCGACACGCTGGTTCGGGTAGATGAAAAGCCATTTCCAATCCAGAGAAACGGCCTGGACCTCCAGCGGCGGTGTGTTCGATGCCAGCGGTTTCGCGGGATCGAGGTCGTGCGATCCGATCCACGCCACGCCGCCCAGGAGCATGATCACAAGGATCGGAATGGCCCAGACGATGAATTCGATGCGGCCCGAATACTCCCAATCCGGCAGGTATGTCGCTTTGGTGTTGGAAGCTCGATACCACCAGGCGAAGGCAAAGGTCGCGGCGATGGTCGGCACCACGATGGCCAGCATGATCGCAAGCGAATCGATCAGGATCGTCTTGTCCGCAATCCCGACCACCCCTTTCGGGTCGAGGACGGCCGGCTGACATGCCGTCAGGACGATCGGCGCCACGACGCCAGCGCAAAGCGCAACCTTGGCGATCGTCGATCGTCGACGCGAAGACCCTTTGCCGTCTCGCAGTCCGTCTGGTTTGGTCACGGCGCGCTCCTCACCATTGTGAGCCCGGCAGGTTGCGTGGGCTCATCAACGTAGCGACGCTACTCGTGGAGCGGGGCGGAGGCTTTGCCGGATTTGCGGCGATTGGTGCTGATTTGCGCTGGAGCATGATCGCGGACCGAAGGTTGCGGCAAGTTGGAGACTCGGAGGGATCAGCGGCAAAAACGGTCGGCCCAAATGGCGATCGAAGCTAACCAATCCTGCCTGGTCGATCCGCGCGATCTCTGCCGCATCTCCCGTCCTCTTCATGTGCCGAGAACCTGTTTGCGGGCAGCGAAGGCGCTCCACCGACATATATAGGCAGAGCGGCTTCGCCGTGTTTTTCAGTCGAAGATTGGCTTGCCGATGCTGTTGGGAAAGATATTGCCGAGGTAGAAGTGGATCTGGGCGCGGACGCCAAGGCCCTCACCCGAGCGCGAGTTGATCGGCACGATCCCCTCCAGCCCGAACTGGAATTGCTTTCCCACCCAGATGACGCCCGGATTGATGGTCCCGGTGGTGAACCCGGCGTCCGGCCCGTCGAGCGGGGTCGTCAGCGCGACTTCCACCAGCGGAACCCACCCCGTGGGATAGCGGTGACCAGTCGACGTATAGTTGTCCTTGAGCATGGTGTATTCCACCGCGAAGCTCCAATTCAGGACGTCAGGGATGGTCGCGCCGGCGGCTGTCGTCTTTTCCGTCGGCAGCGCGACGCCGAGGTTGGCGGTCAGATTGATCGGCTGAAGCCACGACACCGAATCCGGCAGGTCGCCTAGGCCCTTGCCCACGTAAATGGTTGGCGTCAGTGTGGAATACGAGGGAGCCACATCCGACGATCCGGTGCCGCCCAACGACGCCGTACCACCGACCGTGAAGACGAACTGATGCTCGGGATTGGTATAGAGCTGATACTGGGTGCCAAGCACCAGATTTTCGAAGCCCGAAACCGTGCTCCCGTTTGCCCCATCGAGGGTCCGGAAGGTCTCCGTGAAAAACACCGACCAGTCGTTGGTGATAAGCTTGCTGTAGGTGAAGAGAAAGTCGTACTCGCGTGTGCCGGCCGTCTCAGGCAGCGTCACAAAGTGGGGGAAATTGAGGAAGTCGGCCGGAGTCGGAACGACGGTTGCCAAGGTCGAGGGGAAGAAGCGGTCATCGACATAAGCCGCCGATGCTTCCGAACATGCCGCAAACACAAGCATGAAGCCGGGCAAGGCAATTTGCCACGCAGGTTTAACCATTGCAGCGTCCTCCATTTCCATGCACCCAATTCCAACCCGGTCAGATGGATTGGGTGCGAGCGGCAGTCATGACGCCCTGTCATGCCCTGCCTTTTTCCGGTGGAAATTCAGACCGGCACCACAGGCGACTTCACCTTGTTGAAAGCGTTCAAAAGCTGCGCGTCGGCGTGCAAACTCACGCGGACCAACTCCGGCGGCGTGAGAGCCAGCCATTGATTGAGCGAGACGTCGGCGAAGTAGTCGCTCTTGAAAATCTCCAGGAACCGCAGCGTTGTGTCGCCCGTGTTCTCGATGTAGAGCCCCATGCCAAAGGGTATGTAGCCGACATCGTTGGCCTGGAAATCGAATGTGCGGGCCTGGCCAGACGCCCCGAACACGCCCATGCGGGCCTGACCCGAGATATAGTACTGCCATTCGTCCGCGTTCGGATGCCAATGCAGTTCACGCATTCCGCCCGGCTCGACCTCCACGAGCACCGCCGCGATGGTCTTGGAAACCGGAAACACCTTGCTGTCGGTGATCCGCACCGTTCCGTGTTTCATCTTGATCGGAGTCTGCGCCATCATGCGATGGCTGAAGCTCTGCGGCACTTCGACCGCGCCTGCGATCTTGTCCGCACTGAGCGGCCCCGGAACCGGCGCTGGAAAGATGTACATCTGGCTGGGATCTGGAACGTTGGCAAAGCTCGAAGCTGGAACGCCGAAATTCTTGGCGAGCACCTCCGGCGGCGTGTGTTTTATGAAGTCGCTCAACAGGAAGGTGTCGTCCTCATCGAAACCACCATCATCGAACACCAGCAAGAACTCCGTCCCGTCCGGATCAAGGCCCTGGATCGAGTGCGGAATGCCCGGCGGGAAATACCATAAATCGCCAACGCCGACGTCGTTGACGAAATTGCGGCCATTGGCATCGACCGCTGTGATGCGCGCTGTGCCGGAGAGCATGTAGGCCCACTCGGCCGCCTTGTGCCAATGCATCTCACGCACGCTGCCGGCATTCAGACGCATGTTCACGCCGGCGATGGTCGTGGAGATGCCGAGTTCGCGCACCGTGACCTGCCGGGTCCAGCCGCCCGCCGTCAGTCGCATATGGGCATCGTCGAACGAGAACCGCAGGTTCGGCAGCGTGCCACTGTCGGTGGTCGGAGGGACCATCAAGTCCGGGTTCTGGTCAATCCGGGCAGGATTCTTCGGACCGGGGTTGGTGCCGCCGCGGCCGTTGGCCATCGGGTCACCTTTCTGCGCCTGGGCAAGTGTCGTTGCCGTGAGCAGCCCGCCGGCCGCGGTCCCGACCAGCATGCTTCGACGCGACAGCTTGTTGAAGGCGATACCCATGTTGTTTCACTCCTGATGTGGCGGACTTTCGACGGTGTAAATTGGCTGGCCACTATGAACCGGCTCGCGAGAATGAACCGAATGAGCGTGGGTCCCTGTCACACAGCTCACGGTATCGATCGGTGCCGATGAGTTCTTTCGTGTTGACACGTCCTTTGACGAAACTGCACGATTCGCCGCCCATCGGCAGTGCCATGTCGTCGAGCAAGCGGGCGATACGGGCGGAGCCCCGTAAAGGCCTTCCTTGCTTCCTCTGCCGACATCCGGCCCGCGAGAGCCGCGAAGCAGCGGTCTTGGCGCGTTCAGTGCATTGCCGCAGAACTCAGCTGTTCGCCGCAATTTTGAAAAAGTCAGGACCGGCTCGTTGTGAAAAATTGGTAGCGCGCTCACCACAGTAAAAAGAGGGGCGGCACTTCATTCACATGAGCTGACAATGCGAAGCAGATCACTGATTTATCCGCCGTTGGATGAGGGCAGCATCACAAGTGCAACCCGAGGGCGACGGCGGGTGGAGACGGTCTCCAAGAGGAAACGCCATGGACATTGAACCTGGACGTCGCCTCGCGCTCGCCATGATGGGAATCGGTATTGTGGGCGGTGCGGCCGGCCTGGCCGGGGTCGGTGGTGGGATGGAGAGCGCAGCCGGGGCATCCCTGTTGCCGCGCGGAGCAAGTTCGATGAAGGAACTCTCCGCTCGCCTGAGCAGGATACCACGGCGCCGATACTTCAAGATGGTGCCGATGATCCTGTACGATCCGGCGCAATGGGATGACACTGCCCTGTCTGAGGTGATCGCCTACGGTGGCGCGTCAGGGCAGGTCTGGGACAACACCGAGCTCGCAAGCCCGTGGCTGAACCTTATGCGCAATGCGCTGAACTCGCAGGTCTGGTCGTTCAAGCATCCGGATTTCCTCATCGTCTCGGGGACGCACGGCACCGCGCATCTGGCGTTGTTCGGGCAAACGATATGGGAGAAATACCAGCTTGCGAAGCTGACGGACGGCAAGTTCCAGAGCAACACGCTGATCGGGGAACAGACGGGTGCCGCCGCCGACCAGAATGACTACGAGAACCCCCAAGGCGTGTTCTCTCCGAACAACAACTCCATCCCGGCGCTGCAGCGACGCGGCGTGGTCTTCCTCGCCTGCCATAACGCGATATGGGAGCTTGCGGCAAAGCTGATTGCCGGCGGGACGAACCCTGACAAACTGTCCCACGAGGCGCTGGCGGCCGAACTGACCAATCAGCTGATTGACGGTGCGGTGCTCACCCCTGGCATGGTCGGCACCATTCCGGAGCTGCAGCGGGGCGGCTTCCACTACGCAAATTCCGCCTGACGCATTCACAAGCGGCAAGGGCGCCGATCGAAGGCAATCACGAAATACCTCTGGGCACAGGGGTTGATGAAGGAACACGATCTGGAAGGGATCTCGGTTGTCCGAAAAAGTCACCGCCAAAGCTGGCATCCCAGTACTCGGTCTTGCGGCTCTGGGCATCGTTTTCGGTGATATCGGAACCAGCCCGCTTTATACGTTCAAGACCGTCCTTGCCCTGACCGGTGGCAAGCCCGACGCAATGGCCATCCTGGGGTCGGTTTCCTTGATCCTGTGGACACTCATCATCATTACCACCGTCAAATACGTCAATTTCGCTATGCGCGTCGACAACGTTGGTGAAGGCGGCATCCTGGCTTTGATGTCGTTGCTCGGCGTGAAGAAGCAGAACCGCCCTGTCATCGTCGCAGCCGGCCTGTTTGGCGCAGCGCTGATCTACGGTGACGGTGCGATCACGCCAGCCATTTCGGTTCTCTCGGCGCTTGAAGGCGTTGAACACGTCACGCCTGGCCTGACGCCATGGGTGCTTTATGGCGCGGTTGCCATCTTGGTCGCCTTGTTCGCCCTTCAGCCGCTGGGAACAACCCGGATTGGCAAGAGCTTTGGACCGGTCATGCTGATCTGGTTTGGCGTGATGGCCGCCATGGGTGTCTACGGCATCTTGCAGTATCCAGGCGTTGTCGTGGCAATCAACCCCTACCGCGGGCTGGAGTATCTCGCTTCAAATGGATTGGCTGGCTTCCTCGTTCTTGGCGGCGTGTTTCTTTGCGTAACGGGTGCCGAGGCGCTTTACGCTGATATGGGCCATTTTGGTCCTGTGCCGATCCGGCTCGCCTGGAACTTCGTGGTTTTTCCAAGCCTCGTCCTCAACTATATCGGCCAAGCCGCCATTGTTTTGAATGGCTCGCCAACCGACGGCAGTATTTTCTATAGTCTCTGCCCGCCGGCGCTGCTGACGCCTCTGATTGTCCTGGCAACCGTCGCGACGATCATTGCCAGCCAATCGATCATCACTGGTGCCTTTTCCATGACACGCCAGGCAATTCAGCTCGGGTGGATGCCGCGCTTCAACGTCAGACAGACATCGGCTGAAGGTTTTGGCCAGATCTATGTCGGCGCAGTGAATTGGTTGCTGATGATTGCCACCGTGACCCTTACCATAGCCTTCGGCAAATCCGACAATCTCGCCGCTGCCTATGGCATTGCCGTGTCAATGACAATGCTGATGACCTCCGTTCTGTTGTTCATTGCCATGCGCGAGATCTGGCAGTGGAGCCTCGTTACTGCCGGCGCCGTTGCCGGACTGTTTTTGATCGTCGACAACGCATTCCTTGCAGCCAACATGACCAAGTTTTTCCAGGGCGGTTATGTACCCCTTGCGATGGCGATAGCGGTCTATGCAATCATGTGGATCTGGCACCGGGGTACGACAGCCTTGCACAACAGCGTCCAGAAAACGCTGATTCCGACCGACAGGTTCCTTGCGGAATTACAATCCGGTACAGTGGCGCGCGTGCCTGGCACAGCGGTATTCTTGACGCTTTCCGCCAAAGGTGTGCCACCCGTCATGCTCTGGCATGTGCAACTTAATCGCGCCCTGCAAGAACGCGTGCTCGTACTGCGCTGGTCTATTCTATCCGTGCCACGGGTTGCAGAAGCAGATCGCTTCACCATCATGCAGGAAGTCCCCAATTTTTGGATTGTCGAAGCCAGGTATGGTTTCATGGAAATACCGGATGTTCCAAAGCTTCTTGCATCCTGCATGACGGCGGACTGCGCAATCGATCTGACCGACGTCACCTACTACGTCGGCCGCACGAGCATTGTCCCCCGCGAGGATGGTCGAGGCCTGCCATCATGGCAAAGGGAGCCATTCGCTGCCATGAGTCGCAACTCGGCGCGTATGAGCGATTATCTGAAAGTGCCCAACGACCGGCTTGTTGAAATTGGCCGGCAAATTCCAGTTTGACCGTGCGTACGTGGCGGATTGAATTCACCTCGCCTACAGGACCCGGCCGGGGGTACTGCTGAACCGTGGGCGTCAAGGTCGAGCCCGTGATGACCGACAGCGGCGGGTGTTGCCCTGGCCAGCTCCGACCAAACCTGCAAGGGGCCAGCCGGATACGCCTTTTAGCTCCAACGATTGACGCAGCGTCATGGCTGGAGGACACTGATTCAGGGTGAAAAGAGGCGATCAGGAGATGCGAGACAAAGGGAGGGACGCGAGGTTCGTCGCCAGCGAATAGACGCCTGACACCAGATATAGCGGAGGAGATCATCAGATGAGTAGCAGTATAGCCTCTCACGACGCGTGCCTCAACCGACGGAAATTCATCCGGAACCTGTCCTTCGGCGGCTTGGCGGTCGCGAGCACCACCGGCCTCACTCCTTTTCCAGCGGCGGCCGATGATATTGAACTCAATTACACTTTCTGGCCGTTTGGTGACGAGATCATCGCGGAAAATGCCCGGCTCTTTACCGAGCAATACGGGATCAAGGTCAATCTCCAGCCGACTTCGGGCGACTACGCCGCAGTTATGGAGACCAAGCTTGTCTCTGGCACGCGTCTCGATCTGTTCCGCGCTCAGCGCGGGCAGGCATCCCGTTGGTTCGCCGCCCAGTGGATTCGACCGATCGACGACATGCCGGACCTCGACAAGATAAAAAAAGAGGAGTTCCCGGGTATCGGCGCCGACGCCCTGTCGTGGCCGGACCACAAGCGCATCGGCCTGACCTACTACAATGGCGGGCCTTATTGCTTGTTCCGCAATGAAAAGGTTCTCTCATCGGGTGGTTACGACGCGACAGCCAACCCCAGCGACTATCCGCAGACCTGGGACGATATCTACAAGCAGGCCGTCGATCTCAAGAAGAAGGGTATCGTCGAAAACCCTATCCTGCCGACCTGGTTCAAGTCCTGGACCGGCACCCCATGGGCACTCTATGCTCACTGCGCCTCGGAAGGGGAACGGCTGGTTGACGATGACATGAAGGCGACGTTCGGCCTCGATACTCCGATCCTGAAGGTTCTCTCGGATTGGAAACGGTGGTGGGATGAGGACCTCGTGCCGCGAGCCATCCTGACCTGGCAGGAGCCCCAGATGGCCAGTTCATGGATGAAGGGGCTGCATGCCTTCCACTACCAATCGGACTACAACAGCTTCGCCTATTCCGACCCGAAGAACAGCGACTTTGCGCCGTACTTCAACATGAACCCCGTTATGCCCGGCTCGACACACGGGACCACGCTGGTCGGCCATGCCCTGCATGTCATGAGCAACTCGCCGCGCACGGACGCCGAGCTCAAGGCTGCCTTTGACTTCATGAAATCATTCAGCTGGCGTGACAAGAACCACAAGTTGCGGATGCACAAGGCCTGGGCGACCCTGGCCAATTTGCAAGTGCCCTTCCCCGAAGTCTACGACGATCCGCAGGTAAAGCAGGCGATAACGAAGTGGATGTATCCCCCGCTGGCCAACGAGAACTACAAATGGCTGTTTGAAGGCAGGGAGAAGGCCATCGCCGGCAACCAGCTCAAGGCCGGCTGGCACCAGGAATGGGAGGTCGGGATGCAGCAAATGATAGAGGATGAACTGCTCCTGAAGGGTACAGCGAGTCCGAAGGATGTTGTGCTCGCCAGCAAGGAAAGCTGGGAAACCCTCCGATCCAAATATGCCAAACAATAACCCCTTGCCCAGCGTATGACGGCAGTGGCTCTCCAACAACTTTGCCGTCGCTATCGCGAGACGACCGCGATCGATTCGCTTGACCTCGAGGTCGCCGACAAGGAATTCGTTGTGCTGCTGGGGCCGTCGGGCTGTGGCAAGACCACGACCCTGAACCTGATTGCCGGAGTGGATACACCGACGAGCGGCCATATCCTCTTCGACGGCCGTGCGATCGAAAACGTCCCGCCCGAGAAGCGCAATGTTGCGATGGTTTTCCAGAACATCGCGCTTTACCCGTACAAGACGGTGTACGAAAACATTGCCTTTCCGCTGCGCATGGCCAGGATTGGTCGAACAGAGATCGATGAGCGCGTGCGCGCCGCGGCGAAACTGTTGCGCATCGGCGAATTGCTCAACCGACGCCCGCATGAGCTTTCGGGGGGCCAGCGACAGCGTGTGGCCCTTGGCCGCGCCGCGGTGCGCGACCCCCTCGTCTTCCTGTTCGACGAACCGCTATCGGCGCTCGACGCCAAGCTGCGCGGCGAAATGCGCGTCGAAATCAAGAAGCTTCACGAACGGCTCGACTCGACCTTCATCTATGTCACTCATGATCAGGTCGAGGCACTCACATTGGCCGATCGGATTGCGATCATGGACAGCGGCAAGCTTCTGCAATATGGGACTCCGGACGAGGTCTACCAACTGCCCGCCAATATTGGCGTAGCGCGATTCATCGGCAGTCCGAGCATGAATCTGATCGCCGGACAGTGGGTTGAGTGCGCGGGTAGTCTTGCGTTCCAGGGATCGGGTATCACCATGCCGTTCGAAGCCGGCATGACCCCGGCGGCGCAGGCGCGTCCGGGGATGCTCACGCTTGGTATACGGCCAGAAGGATTGTCGATTGAACCCCGCGGTCTGCCTCTGCATGGAATGGGAAGGGTCTACGCCATCGAGCCGCTTGGCTCGGATCAGTTTCTTCACGTTACCTATGGCGGCGAAAGCGCCGAACTCATCAAAGTCAGGGCCCGTCCCGACACGCGTTTCCGGGTCGGCGACGCGATCTCGCTAAACACCTCGCCGACAGACATCTATCTGTTCGACAGCACCGGTGACCGTATCTTTCCGAACGATCTACGATGGTAAGCCGCAGCTTGAAATCGCTTGCGCAATCCGATTCGCGCTTCGCCCTCAGGATCGTCGCCAGCCTGGTCCTGTTCAATGCCGTCATCTTCATCTTGCCGCTCATCTACGCCGGATGGATCAGCTTCCACGATCGCGACGTGATCCTGCGCACACAGGAATTCATTGGATTCAACCACTATTGGCAAATCCTCACCAGCTCTGAGGCAATCGCCGCGATGCTGCTGAGCCTCAAATTCACGGCCGTAGTGGCCTGCGCCTCGCTCCCTCTCGGACTCGGCATTGCCCTTGTCCTCAACGAGGATTTCCCGGGGCGCCGTTTCTTGCGTGCCGCTATCCTGCTTCCTTGGGCGATCTCCGAAGTGGTGACAGCGACGGCGTGGATTTTTATCAACAATCCAACATTCGGTGCGCTGACCGGCGTCATGCACTCGCTTGGACTGGTGAAGGCCAACCATGCCTGGGTCAACGAGACGACCGCTCTTTACTGGGTGGCAATTGCCTTTGTCTGGCATATTACGCCGCTCGGCGCCTTCTTCTTTCTCGCGGCCTTGCAGACGGTGCCCGACAGCCTCTATCAGGCGGCTCGGATCGATCGCGCATCTGCGTTCAAGCGTTTCATTCACGTTACGCTGCCGCATCTGCGCCCAACCGTGATGGTCGTCCTCGTGGCGGTCACGGTGGAAGCATTCCGCAGCTTCGACCTGCTCTTCGCCATGACCCGCGGCGGCCCTGGCACCGCCTCGCAGACCTTTCCAATGCTGATCTTCCGTTACACCTTCGAGTTCTCCCGCTACGGACTTGCAGCTGCCGCCAGCTATATCCTGGTTGCGGTCGGGATGATCATCACCACGCTCTATTTCTTCGTCCTGATGCGCCGCCCACGGGCAAGAATTGCTGACGCCGTGGCGGGCGAGGAAGCACGATCCGGAATGCCGACCCCAGGAGAGGCGATGTTGTCATGAGAAAAACCGCTGGCGAGCATGCAATCCTTTGGGTCAGCATAGCGCTGGTGATCGCATGGACATTTATCCCTATCCTCGCGCTGGTGTGGGCTTCGCTGATGCCATTCAATGCGCTTGTCAACGGCGGCTTGTTACAATGGCCGAGTGGAATGGGCTTCGCCAATTACGAGGCCATCATGGGGATCGCAACGATCAATGATGTTTTCGGCGGACAGCCGGAGGCGGTCGCGAGCGGGTTCCTCAACAGTGCCATCGTCGCGATCCCGGTGGGGGTTATCGGAACCGCCATGGCGATCATCGGCGGCTATGGATTCGGCCGCTATCGCTTCCCCTTCAAGAACACGCTCCTCTTTGCACTGCTCTCCGTCCGGCTGCTACCGCCCATCGCGGTCCTCATCCCTTATTTCGTGATCCTTTCAGCCCTTCACCTCGTCGGCACCTATCTCGGCCTGATCGTCACCTACCTGACAGCGGTCGTGCCCCTGTTGACCTGGGTGTTGATGGGCTATTTTGCGAGCTTGCCGATCGAAATCGAACGCGCTGCCCGCATCGACGGCTGCGGTCGCCTGCGGGCGCTTTGGCATATTACCATTCCAATGGCGTTGCCTGGAATTGCGGCCGCCTTTGTGATCGCATTCCTGACCGCCTGGAACGAGCTGCTGTTCGCAGTCGTTCTCACTGGGGGTACGGCGAAGCAGACGTTATCTCCCGCCCTGCTCGCATTTTCGCCAACCATGCCGAGCGGAGGTGCCAATCTCGGCATGACGCTGTTCGCTGCAGGCAGCGTCCTTTCCACAATCCCGCCGCTCATCCTTGCTTTGCTAGTCCAGCGTTACATCACCCGGCTCAACGTCGCCGATCCAATGACGTTAGAAGGCAACTGAAAATGACCATCGGTATCGCCGCCTGCGGGCCAAATGCTGGCTTGGCCATCTATCGCAGCTTGCGCGCGGTCGAGCGCGTTGGCAGCGGCAGCATCGGCGGCTTCGCGACTTTCGCTGCGATCACCGTGGATGGAAAGCTCCTGCGCCACGAAACCCAGCGCGGCGGCACGTCGACGCTCTTCATCGAGGGTGAGATCACCGGTACCGACCCGCCGCCGCAGGTTGCGGCCGCCACCCGCGCCGCCGTCATCTCCAGTGGCCCGGACAGGCCGGAGCCTGAGAAGTTCCTGAGTGCCGACCCTCTGGCTGGCCTCGTTACCGGCCATCGCATGCCGATAGCGAGCGGGGTTGACGGGATCGCGGTCAATCAGCAGGTTCTCGACCTGATGAAAGGAGGGCAGCCGGCACAGGTGGCCGTGGATACCGTCATGGATCGCAATCCCGAGGTCGACGCCGGCCTGATCGCCATTGACCGCAATGGGCAGGTTTATGGACGCAACTCGGCGCGTGTCCTTCGCCGCCCCGATCTTGCCGAGGCGCGTGCGTCAAGGGAAGGTGCTTCCGTAGTCGTTTTCTACAATGCGATCCGACCGCGTACGGCCCTTGCTGGGCTGGTCACCGAGATCGCACTCGATACCATGCTGGCAATGCCAATGTTGAAGCCGGACGGGCAGATCACGGTCGACGCCGGTATACCTGTGATCGCCGGCAGGGCAACGGCAATCTACTGTGACGCGAATGGCGTAGCGACCCACGTAACCACAAACGAGCTCGAAGTCCTCACCGGCCGGCGGATCTGCACAGGCATCTATCTCGGATCGCCGGTCTACAAGGCTGGCAAGCTCATCGGTCATACTATGTTGGAGACGATAATCACCTTTCAGGACGGTAAGCTTGCTTCAATGGGCGGCAAAAAATTCATTTCATTCGGCTATCGGAACGGCTGAATAGACTTGCGGGCTAGGACCATGATCCCGAAAGTGGGAACCGGTTTTTGGATAAGATCATGGTCAAACAACAAATTAGATCCCTTCCAGACTTTCCATCGGGATGGAAAGGCTCGATCGGCTGTTATTTTAGGCGGGCAGCTTAGTGGGTTGGAAAGGGGTCGCTCGAGGATGATCCTCCGCGGTCGCGCGGCATTGTTGCAACTGGCGACCTATAATAAAGACGGCAGCAATCGGCAAGCGAAAGTCCCGAGCGTTTCAGTCACGCTGCAATATCTGGAAGGGCAGGCAACGTGAATTGAAAGATGGCGCCGTGGGGCGCGTTTGCGCTTGCCCACAATCGTCCGCCGCGCTCTTCGATGATAGAACGGCAGATCGACAGCCCCAGGCCCAAACCGCTTGGCTTCGTTGTGTAGAAGGCCTGGAAGAGGCGCTCGATCTTCGATGGAGCCAACCCTGGACCCGAATCGCGCACGGAGACGAGCACACCGCCCAACTCGGCTTGCCCGGTGCTGATCAGCAATTCCCGGGCCCCCTCGCCGGCGTTGCTCATTGCCTCGACGGCGTTGATGATCAAGTTCAAGATCACCTGCTGCAGTTCGACCCGATCTCCTTGAATGGGCGGCAGGCCATCCGCGAGTTCCGTCTGCACTGCAACACCATTCTTCACAATTTCGGCATGGGTCAGCGCGACAACCTCAAGGATCGTTTCGTTGATCTCCAGGCGATCGTTCCGTGCCGGCGCCCTCTTGATCAGGGCACGGATCCGGCCGATGACCTCTCCCGCTCGATTGCCATCCTTAACGATGCTGGCGAGCACTTGGCGCACCTCCTCCAGATCCGGCGTCTGGCCAGCGAGAATGCGCAGCCCCGTCTGAGCGTTGATGACTGTCGCGGCGATGGGCTGGTTCACATCATGGGCGATCGAGGCCGTCAGCTCGCCCATGGTTGCGACGCGGTTCGCGTGCGCCAGCTCCATCTGCACCTCGCGGTAGCGGCGCTCGCTCTCGCGCGCCTCGGCTTCCGCCCGCTTGCGCTCGGTCAAGTCGAGCACGAATGTGACACCCTGGTACTCGGTTTCATCGAAGGCTGCCGCGCCGAGTAGGATTGGGACGCGGCTGCCGTCTTTACGGAAGTATTCCTTCTCATAGGGTTGGATTGTTCCGGTCGTCTTCAGCTCGGACAGCGCCTGCGCAGTACGGTCGCGCCATTCCGGTGGCGTCAGGTCGTCGCGGTGCAGGCGACCTGCGACGAGATCCTCGCGATCGCATCCCACGATGCGGAGAAATGCGCCATTGGCCTCAAGAATCTGACCTTCGAAATCCGCGACGTAGATGCCGATGATGTTGGCGTCGACAAGGTGCCGGATCTTCGCCTCGCGCTCCGCCAGATCACGGTACAAACGGCTGTTCTCAAGCGAGATTGCAGCCTGCGCGGCGAGTAGCTTCAGCACCGCGATGCGACCGGGCGCGAAGACGCGGGGAGCCAGGTTGTTCTCGAGGTAGAGTACGCCTATCAGCTTGGCCTGGGTGACCAAGGGGAGGCAAAGAATGGACCGCGCGTGGCGCTGACGGACATAGGGATCCGCCGCAAAATCGGGGTGGACCATGGCATCCTCGACAGTTACGTTCTCCCCGGTGCGAAGGACATAGTGCAGAACCGATTCCGGGAGCACGTCCGCGGCTACGGGATCGTCGCGCAGCTGCACCAGAACGGTGTTGCCGCTGGTCGTGGCTTCCGCTGCGGTCCTTGGTTCAGCCCCGCGCGCATCAACGAGCAGGCCGCGCTCGGCACCCGCATGCGCGATGGCGGTGCGCATGAGCGTGTCGAGCAGTTTCTCGAAAACCATCTCGCCCGACACTGTTTGCGACACCTTGATCACGGTCGCCAGGTCGAGGTGTTCGACCGGCGCCGCGCCGATGGTGCTCGTGGGGGCAGGTGCCGGCTCTTCCGTTCTGAGGCGCGGATACAATTCATCGAGCTGCCGCACCTTGCCATGGGCTCCCCAGCGCAGATAGCTGTAGCGGGCGTTGCGCAGGTAGAGTTCGGCGAACTGGTCAAAGCCACGCGCCCGATAGAAGGCGGAAGCGCGCTCATAGGCGATCGCCTCGTTGTGAACGAAGCCGTTTGAGCGAGCCGAGGAGATGGCCTGTTCATAGAGGCGCATCGCGTCGGCATCGCGGCCCTCTATGCGAGCGATCTCGGCGCCGACCAGCGCGGCGCGATTCTCAAAATTCTCCGGGCAGTGCTCAGCCCAGATTTCAAGCTGTCGGTGGTGCGCGCCGAGAGCTTCGGCATGCTGCCGGCGCTCGCTGGCCGCTGCGGAATCCCAGGATGCCGCCTGGACGAGAGCACCGTAGAATTCACACTCCGCCGTTTCGAAGTGCGACGGTGTCGACGAGATGACCCGTCGCATCCGCTCCGCCGCCTCGAGGCCAGCCGCATAGTCGCCTGCAAAGAAGCGCGCTTGCAGCTTGCGGGGCCAGTACATGCTTTCAGGCCCCTTCAGATCCGGGTTGGCGGAGAAGCGGCGCTCCATCTCAAGCTCGGAAACCTGGTCCTCGTCAAAGCAGCCGAACTTCGGCGTCAAGCCACGAAGGGTCCGGACAAGCCCGAGCTGCGCGACGATGGCATCAAGGGCAAGACCGAACCGGATCTTCTGTGTAAAGGCGAGACCACGCTCGGCTTCCGCCTGGACCTCATCGAGCGGATCGCCTGCAGCCAGAAGGTTGGTGTTCAGGTGGTTGCAGCAGTACCCGGCAAAAGTGAGGTCGCCGATCTTGCTGGCCGCGTCGAACGCGCGACGTACCAGATCGCGGCCAGTGCGGACATGTCTCGTCCACGGCAGGACAACGCTTCCGAAGATCACGTAGGCCCTGGCCTGAAAATCCTTCAGCCCGTGCTGTTCCACAAGGTCACAGCCCAGCCGGCCGAATCGAAACCCGGCCTTGTAGTCGCCGAAGCGCCATCCGGCGACCAGGCCAAGCACCACGTAAGCGTAGCACGAGCCCGCACTGTTGCCGCCCTCGAGGCTGAGATTGACAATTCGACAGATGATCAGGGAGGCCAGGTTCGCATCCATGTACCAAGCGGGCGCCGAAAGTCTGGTCAGAACATCGATCGTAGCGAGAGATGCCGGGTCGCTCATCAAAGGCAAATCCGCGAGCGCCTCGATCTGGCGGTCTGCAAGCGTCGACCAGATCCGCTGGTACTCGCGGTGTACGTCCTCCGCTGTGGGATGCCGCGGCCACTCCCCACCCAGATATCGCAGGTAGTCGAGACTGACAGCGGCCGCGCGGCTGCCCTGGTCGAGGCTCGTGTACAGATCAGCCAGCAGGCAAGTGATGCTGGCGCGTTCGACCGTCGTCGCGGCGCGGGCCGACAGAGCCGTCAGTCGCTGCTCGGCGTGCGTCAGCGCTCCGGTCTGGAACTCGCATTCGGCTCGGTTCAACTCGAGCGCGAAGGTGAGTTCGGGCAGGCGCGTCCACGAGTCTTCCGCCAGCAGCGCCGCACCGCCGGCGAGATAAATGAGAGCCGAGGCATACGCGGTAGACGCCTTCGCGCGCTTGCCCGCGATCAGATTGAGCTCGGCAAGCCGCTCGCGCTCGTCCTTGGAGTTGATCAGTGCGGCACCGCGATTCAGCTGATTGACGATCTCGAAGATCGCCTCCTCTCGCTTGACCGGCGGCGTGTTCGCCGCCAGCAGCCTGCCGATCCGCAGATGGGCAGCCGCGCGCGAGTCTTCAGGAATCAATGAATAGGCGGCTTCCTGGACGCGGTCATGAACGAACCTGTAGGCAGCCTCCGAACGGAACACAAGGTCCGTCCGGACCGCTTCCCAAAGGTCGCCGTGCATATTCTCCGTCGAGCCCCGGTACAACATCCCGAGCAACCCGAATTCCGCGCTATTTCCTATGCAGGCAAGCTGTTGCAAAGCGTTCCGGCTTTCGACGGGCAGCCGATGCAACTTGCCGACCATGAGATCAACCACATTGTCGGTGTAACCCCTGGCATGAATGCGATCGAGGTCCCAACACCACCGCGCTTTGCTCTGATCGAACGTGAGCAATCCATCTTCGGCCAAGGTTGTCATGAACTGAATGGCAAAGAATGGGTTGCCACTCGTTTTCTCGTGCACCAGTTGGGCCAATGGGGCGGAGTGTTCGAATTCGCAGCGGATTGAATCCGCAATCAACTGCTCCAGGTCTTCGCGCACCAGTGGTGCAAGAACAATATTCTGCACTATCGCGCCAGCTTTGCGGATGGCTTCGAGCGTCCGCATAAGTGGGTGGGCGAAATCCACTTCATTGTCCCGGTAGGCGCCGATCAGCATCAAGTGCCGGACATCCGGCCTGGTCAGCAGATCCTCGAGCAAATCCAACGTCGCAGCATCGAGCCATTGCAAATCATCGAGAAAGAGTGCCAGCGGATGTTCAGGTCTTGCGAAGACACCGATAAGTCGCCGAAACACGAGCTGAAAGCGTTTTTGTGCCTGTTGCGGCTCAAGCTCCGGGACGGGCGGCTGTTCGCCGATGATGAACTTCAGTTCGGGGATCAGATCGACCATCAGCCGTCCGTTCGGCCCAAGCGCCTCCAGAAGGGCATCGCGCCAACCCGCCAACTCGGTGTCGCTCTTGGCGAGAAGAGGTCGCACAATGTTCTGAAAAGCCTGCACCAGCGTCGAGTAGGGGATGTCGCGTTTGTACTGATCGAACTTCCCTGATGCGAAGAGCCCACGCGGCTGTACCAATACCCTGTGCAGTTCATTGACGAGCGAGGATTTGCCGATGCCTGAATATCCGGAAACCAGCACCAACTCAGGCGCGCCGCCCTTGACGATGCGATCGAAGGCGGCGAGCAAGGCATCGACCTCATCCACTCTCCCATAGAGTTTCTCGGGAATGAGAAGGCGGCCTGGCGTGTCGTGTTCGCCCAACGGGAAGGCATCGATCCGGCGCTCGGCCTCCCAGGCAGCAAGGCAGTGCCGGAGGTCGATCTCCAGGCCAACCGCGCTTTGATAGCGGTCCTCGGGGGTCTTGGCGAGCAGCTTCATAATGACTGCGGAGATGGCGCCAGGGATCTCCTTGCGCCGCTTGCCGGGGGGCACTGGCTTGCTTGCTATGTGGCAGTGGACCCACTCCATCGGATCGGCTGCGTCAAACAGGAGATGGCTGGTCAGAATCTGGTAAAGCGTCGCGCCAAGTGAGTAGAGGTCACTGCGGGAATCGACCGAGCGATTCATCCGACCGGTCTGCTCAGGCGCCATATAGGCAAGCGTGCCGGCAATGGTTTCCGGAGGCCCGACCGATTGGCGTTCGCGCTGCAGACGAGAGGCGAGGCCGAATCCGGTGAGCCGCACCTGTTCGTCCGCGCAGTTCACCACGATATTGGCCGGCTTGATATCCCTATGGATGAGGCCGCGTTGGTGGAGCTTGCCCACCGCCACGGCAATGCCGATGGCGAGGGCCAGGAAGCCTCCCACCTCCATTGGAATGCCGAGCAGGCGGTCGAGCGGCTCGCCCCCGGGATCCTCGAGCACCAGTATGCTGCGCTCGCGCTCGGACCCAAGCCCCAGCGGCTTCACCGCCCACGAGCTATCCAGTTCGTCCCTCAACCCATATTCGTGGACGAGCCGAGCGAGACTGGCCGGTGGCGGATGCGCCGCGGCGAATTGCACGGCCAGAACTGCGCTGCGGTTGCCGTCAGCATCCAAGCGCCAACGCCGTCGGAAGAGGCGTTCGCCATCCTCCCATAGCTGGGGGACGTCGTCTCCCTCAACGCCTAACCGAAGCGATTCCAACTGCAGCGCTCCGCTGACAGGCTCGTTGTCGCCGTGCATCGGGAAAACTAACACATTCAGAGAGACAGGCAATCAGCAAGCCAGGCGATAGCTGCTTGTTGATCTGCCTGGACGAGCATGCGGATATGCCGGCTGATCCGTGCCCGGTCAGTGCAGAGGGTGCTCACCTCTTTGGGGCGTCTTCCCTTGCCGTGCACCAGGCCTTTCGCAGCCATCAGTCTTCACACAGTTGGTGGACGGCAACCGATTGACGGGTGTTGCCCGATCGTCGGCAGGATCCCCGCCTGTCACGGTCCCTTGGGAATCGAAGCGGTCGTATCGGCATCGGCAATAGGTTGGTGCACGCCGCCTCTTGGGCGCGCGGGTCGAAACGGCGACCCATCTCTCGAGAGTCGGGAATCTAAAGCGGCCGCTTAAGAGGCAAAACCGGCACGATGAGAGCAATGGAGCCCAAGTCATTTCCGGTATGCCGAGTACATTGCCAGGAGCGGCGCGTCCTGCCCCGATGACCTGCGACGCGTGCCTGCGAATCGTCTGGAGGCGAAATGGATATCACGTCGAAGCCTGTGACTGACCTGCGGGTTTATCTCGGGCAAGAGCGAACGTTTCTCGCCTGGATTCGCACCGGCATCGCTTTGATGGGTTTCGGGCTCGTGGTGGCGCATTTCGAGCTGCTTGCCGAGCAGCCCCACATCACACAATCCGCGTCGGGCGTGGCCCCGCACGGGCCCTCACTTTGGTTCGGAACGGCGCTTGTCGCGATCAGCGCAGTCGTGAATCTCTTCGCATGGCGTTATGTTCGATTGGTTGATGAAATGAGCAGCGGTCAATTCGCGAACCGCTCCCTATCCAGGCGAGGCGTGATTGTGGCTCTCTTCCTGGCGTTGCTTGGGATTGCCATGACGATTCACCTGACGTTGGCTCAGGGCTGCCGCCGGAAGCACTGCACGCCTGATCAGCAGTCTATAAGGTGAGGATAATGGACGGTTCAAAAAAGCACTACGTCGACAATACGGGTCTGTCCTTTTCGGCCGGTCTCACAATCCGACAAAAGGAGCCAAAGAATCTGGAGGCTCCCTTCGATAGGATTGACTCGTACCTCACCCCGACGGAGCTGTTCTACATACGAAGTCATTTTCGGACACCAGCCCTGGACGGCGCCTCTTATCAACTACGCGTCGATGGTGCTGTCAGGCATCCATTCACATTGAGCTACGACGAGTTGCGAAACATGCCGTGCGAGACCCGGATCGCGACTTTGGAATGCGCGGGCAATAGCCGGGTCTTTCTCGTCCCGCAGGCGCAAGGAGCACAATGGGAACTCGGTGCGGTCAGCAATGCCGAATGGACCGGTGTGCCCTTGCGAGCATTGCTGGAGCGTGCCGGCATGGAGGAAGATGTTTGCGAGATCCTGTTCGAAGGGGCGGATTGCGGAACACCCAAGGAAGAGCCCCTGCCCCCGGATCCGATTTCCTACGCCTGGAGCTTGCCACGAGCCAAAGCAGTTCAACCGGAAGTCCTGATTGCCTACCAGATGAACGGTCGTGATCTGCCGCCGGACCACGGGTATCCGGTGCGCGCAATTGTACCCGGTCATTATGGAATGGCTTCAGTCAAGTGGCTGACGCGCATCCAGGCCGTATGAGAGCCGTTTCACGGTTACTGGCAGACGTCGGATTATGCCTACTGGGCTTCGATGGACGGGAAGCCCGTGCGGCGGCCGTTGGGCGAAATGCAGCTCAAGTCCGAGATCGCACGACCGCGTGTTTACGAAACGCTGGTCCCGAACCGGATCTACACAATTTCCGGTGCTGCATGGACAGGCGAGACCGATGTGGCCGACATCGCAGTGAGCACCGATGGTGGCCGAACCTGGGCCGAGGCGCAGTTCGTGGATCCTGTGCTGCGGCATGCGTGGCGACGTTGGAAATTCGATTGGCTTACACCGAAAAAACCGGGGCAATATACGCTGCTGGCCCGCGCCAGGGACGCGAGCGGCGTGTTCCAACCCAACGAGCACGACCGGAACTACGGTGTCTATGTGATCAATCACCCTCTCCCGATTGAAGTATTCGTGGACGATTCCGATGAGCAGTCTTGAGCGCTTCCAGAATGTCGTGTTGGGCGGTGGAGAGGCCGGCAAGTACATCGCTTGGGAGTTGGCGCGATTGGGGCAACGCGTCGCCGTGGTCGAAAAGGGACTGATCGGTGGTTCATGTCCCAACATTGCCTGCTTGCCCAGCAAGAACGTGATTCATAGCGCGAAGGTTGTGGAACTCGTTCGCCATGCCGAAACTTTCGGATTGCACATTGGTCCCTGGACCTTCAACATGGCCGGCGTGCAACAACGCAAACGTGAATTGGTCGATGGATTGATCGCGATCCACAAGGCGCGGTTTGCGGCTGACGGCCTCGAATTCATTCTCGGCGAGGGTCGTTTCGTTGCGCCCAGGACTATCGAAGTCCGGCAGACTCAGGGTGGGATACGGCATCTTGAGGGCGAGCGCGCCTTTCTTGATCTCGGCACGCGCGCAGCCGTCCCCGATATTCCCGGGCTGGCCGACGCTGCTCCGCTGACTCACGTCGAGGCGCTTGATCTCGATCGACTTCCCGCGCATCTGATCGTGCTCGGCGGCGGCTATGTCGGCCTCGAGATGGCACAGGCTTTTCGGCGCTTCGGCAGCCGAGTAACCGTGATTGAACAAGCCCCGCAGCTCATCGCCCGAGAGGACCCCGACGTCGCCGATTCCGTCCGCGGAATTTTTGCGGATGACGGCATTGACGTGGTGCTGAATGCTGCGATCGAGGCCGTAAGCGGTCGATCTGGTGTCCAAGTAAAAGTTCGGCTGCGCACGCCGGTCGGCGAACGAGAGATCGACGGAAGCGATCTGCTCGTCGCTGCAGGACGCACGCCTAATACGCGCGCCATCGGTCTCGAGAGCGCTGGAGTCGAATTGGACCTGCGGGGCTACGTCAAGGTGAACGAGCGCCTGGAGACGACGGCGCCCGCAGTTTGGGCGATGGGCGAGTGTGCCGGGAGCCCGCAGTTCACCCATGTGGCATTCGACGACTTCCGGGTCGTGCGCGACAATCTGGCGGGAGGTTCGCGGACGACTCGCGATCGACTGATCCCCTACTGCATGTTCATCGATCCCGAACTGGGGCGGGTTGGGTTCGGCGAGGCAGAGGCGAAGCGCCGCGGTATTGCAATCCGAGTGGCGCGCCTCTCCATGAACTCCGTTCTTCGAGCCCGGACCACCGGCGAGACGCGTGGTTTCATGAAGGCGCTCATCGACGCGCATAGCGATCGCATTCTTGGCTTCACGATGCTCGGCGCCGGCGCCGGAGAGGTTATCGCAGCCGTGCAGAGCGCCATGCTGGCCGGCCTTGCGTACACTGGACTACGCGATGCGATATTGACTCACCCGACGATGGCCGAAGGCCTCAGTGTCCTGTTGGCCGGCGTTCCGGCCATGCAGGAAGTGTCCGGAAAATTGCATGGAGAACGCCAATGATGGCCATGAAGCCCTGCGCTTCGAAAAGTATGGACAGCCTTCGGTCTTCTCGCTGCAGCAGTCTCCTGGTGTCATACGAACTGGCCGCAAGCGGCGCTGGACGCAGCCACTGACAAGGGCCGCGGCCGGATTTGTTGGTTATATCGCGACGCGCTGATCCACATCAGCCGGCGCCTTGATCCGTTCCGAGATCATATGGCGCTCCTTCTCGGCCAGGACGGCATAAAGGTGCGGCATGAACGGGTTGACGTCAGCGCCGAGTTCGCATTTTGGTTCCCCAGCTACTGCGCGCTCTAGTGGCCGATTCCGGAGCTCATGCCGCGCGTTTGAGCTGGAGCTCCGACCAGATTGCCGAGAGCGCATGTACCAGATGGTCGATATCCTGTGCGGTATGCAGCGGTGACGGCGTGATGCGCAGCCGCTCGGTGCCGCGCGGCACCGTTGGATAGTTGATCGGCTGCACGTAGATTCCGTAGTCGTTGAGCAGAACGTCGCTGACTTGCTTGCACAGCACGGGGTCGCCGACCATCAGTGGGACAATATGGCTGGGATTGGTCATGTGGGGCAATCCAGCCGCGTCCAATCGCTTGCGAAGCGAGGCGACCACCGTCTGGTGTTGCTGGCGCTCGCTGTCGCTCGTCTTCAAATGCCGGATGCTCGCGAGCGCAGCCGCCGCGACCGACGGGGGCAGCGCGCTGGTAAAGATAAAGCCCGACGAGAAGCTCCGCACGAAATCGCACAGCGCTGTGCTGCCGGTGATATAGCCGCCCACCACACCGAAACCCTTGGCAAGCGTCGCCTCGATCACAGTCAGGCGATGGCTGAGCCCTTCGCGTTCGGCGATTCCGCCGCCGCGCGGACCATAGAGCCCGACGGCATGGACCTCGTCGAGATAGGTCATGGCGCCGTGCGCGTCCGCGACATCACAGAGTTCCGCGATCGGGGCGATATCGCCGTCCATCGAATAGACCGACTCGAACGCCACCAGCTTCGGCCGTCCGGGATCCAACGCCGCCAGCTTGCGGTTCAAATCCTCCGGATCGTTGTGGCGCCAGATCCGCTTTTCCACCCGGCTGTGCCGGATGCCCTCGATCATCGAGGCATGATTGCTCTCGTCGGAGAGGACGACGCAGCCCGGCAGTCGGGACGAAAGCGTACTGAGCGCCGCCCAGTTCGACACGTAGCCGGAGGTAAACAGCAGGGCCGCTTCCTTGGCGTGCAGATCAGCCAGTTCCCGCTCCAGCAACACATGGTAGTGGCTGGTTCCCGAGATGTTGCGGGTGCCGCCGGCGCCAGCGCCGCACCGGTCGACCGCCTCGTGCATCGCCGCCAGCACGGACGGATGCTGCCCCATCCCGAGATAGTCGTTTGAGCACCAGACCGTCACCGTTGACTGGACCTGGCCGTTGAAACGGGTCGCGCGCGGGAAATTCCCTGCGTGGCGTTCGAGATCGCAGAACACCCGGTAGTTGCCCTCCATATGGAGATCATGCAGCTGCTGCCGGAAGAAGCCCTCGTAGTTCATTGTTCCGTTCGGGAGATGCGACGGAACGTTCGGTTTGGCACTCAGATAGTCGGGTGGTGAACCGCCGAGCGCGTGGTTGACCGGACAGTGCGACGGCGCGATTGCGTGACCCGGGACGGCCCGGGTGACGTGCTCAGGCGGGAACGAAGGCCGGTTGGCCGGAACGAGAGTCTTCGTGGTCATGGGTGCCTCCGTCTTTGTGCTGGCTGGCTTTCGATCTGCTTATCGCTTCTCTTGCGCACGCATCGAAGGCAGCCTGCAAATCGCCCCCCCCAGATTTCTGCAAGTGGCACGTTCCGGAGTTGCGAGCGCACGCCCCGAAGCGATGGGTTAGCTATGAGTGCCGGCACGCTCACTCGGCCGGCGTCGGCGCCCGCGCCCCGGGCGTCGCCGGCTCGTGTTCGAGCCGAGCCAAGCCGGTATGCACGATGGCGGCAATGATGGCGCCGACGATCGGAGCTATCATATAAAGCCAGGCGTCATTGAAATTGCCCGTCGCGACCATCGGGCCCAGTGCCCGTGCCGGGTTGAACGGGGCGCCCGTGAGGGCCCCACCCATGATGATGTTGAGGGTCAGGGTCATGCCGATCGCCAGCGGCGCGAGGTTGCCGGCGCGGCCCGCGACCGCCGTTGCTAGCACGACCGTGACCAGGAAAAAGGCGAGCACGGCCTCGATCACGAAGCCGGCCCAGGGCGTGACCGTCAGGGTCGTGGCGCCCAGAGCGAGGTCGTGCGCGAGCGAAGGTGTGCCGAGGCCAGTCGACGCACCGCCCAGCACAGCCCGCAACAGGAGCGCCCCGATGATACCGCCAACCAACTGGCTGACAATGTAGCCGACAGCCTCGCCGGTGCGCATTGCTCCGGCGAGGAGCACGCCTACAGTGACGGCGGGGTTAAAATGGCCCCCCGACACCGGTCCGTAGGCGAAAGCGAAGGCCATGATGGCCAGGCCGTGGGCGAAGGCAATCGCGGCGATGCCGGGAAGGCCGACACCACTGCCGACCACGGCCGCGGCGCCGGCTCCAATGAAGACGAACGAGAAGGTGCCGATGAACTCCGCAAGGAGCTTGGGTGCAACATGGTTGGACATGGTTGATCTCCGGAGACGAGCGTGCAGTGCTCGCATTGGCGTGGGGCGCTCGCATTAAGTTGTCTGGGAGAGCCGGCGGCACGGGAGGAGCGCGCCGGCCGTCAAAGCGAGCGGGCGTTACTCGGCGGCCATCGTCTGCTGGTTGGAAGGCACGCCCACCGCCTTCGCAACGCCGGCGCCGTATGCGGGATCGGCTTTGGCACAGTTGGCAATATGGCGCTGTTTGACCTCAAGGCGCGCATCGCCCATGGCGCGGGCGGTGTTCTCGAACAGAAGCCGCTGCTGCTCGGGGCTCATCTTCCTGAACAGGTTGCCGGGTTGCTCATAGTGGTCGTCATCAACACGATGGTCCCAATAGGTCGCGCTACCCTCGATCGGCAGCGGTGGGTCGATCAGCGCCAGGTTGCGGTCGATCCACGTGCCCTTGCTGTTGGGCCAATATGTCGGTGTCGCACCAAGGTTGCCGTCAGTCCGCATCGCGCCATCGCGGTGATAGCTTTGGAACGGACACTTCGGTGCATTTACAGGGATGTGGTTGAAATTGACGCCCAGCCGGTATCGCTGGGTATCGCCATAGGAGAAGAGCCGGCCCTGGAGCATCTTGTCCGGCGAGAAGCCGATGCCGGGAACGATGTTGGCCGGCGAGAATGCCGCCTGCTCTATTTCCGCGAAGAAATTATCGGGATAGCGGTTGAGCTCCATCACACCGACCTCCATCAGCGGATAGTCGGCCTTCGGCCAAACCTTGGTCAAGTCGAACGGATTGTGCTTGTGGGTCTGGGCCTGCTCCTCGCTCATCACCTGGATCGACAACGTCCATCGCGGAAAATTGCCGCTGTCGATGGCGTTGAGCAGATCGCGTCCGTGGCTCTCGCGATCGTTCGCGACCAGCGCGGCCGCCTCCTCGTCGGTGAGGTTCTCGATACCCTGCTGCGAGCGGAAGTGGAATTTGACCCAGTTGCGTTCATTGGCGGCGTTGATCATCGAGAAGGTGTGGCTGCCGAAGAGATGCATGTGGCGGAAGCTTCGCGGAATGCCACGGTCGGACATCACAACGGTCACCTGGTGCAGCGCTTCCGGCAGGAGCGACCAGAAATCCCAGTTGTTGTCCGCCGAGCGCAGACCGGTGCGCGGATCGCGCTTGATCGCGTGGTTCAGGTCCGAAAAGCGCAGCGGGTCGCGAAAGAAGAAGACGGGCGTATTGTTCCCGACGATGTCCCAATTGCCCTCCTCCGTATAGAATTTCATGGCAGTACCGCGGATATCGCGCTCGGCATCCGCCGCGCCACGCTCGCCCGCTACCGTCGAGAAGCGGACCAGCATCGGCGTCTGCTTGCCGACCTCGGAAAATATCTTCGCCTTGGTGTAGCGGGAGATATCCTTGGTGACGGTGAAGGTGCCATGGGCGCCCCAACCCTTTGCATGCATGCGGCGTTCGGGAATCACCTCACGGTCGAAATGTGCCAGCTTCTCGATCAGCCAGATGTCCTGGAGCAGCGCCGGCCCCCTCGGTCCCGCCGTCTGGATGTTGGTGTTGTCCACCACGGGCGAACCAGTGGCATGGGTCATAGGCGGGACGCGGTCGGTCATAAATAACCTCCTGTGAGACATCGAAATCCAGCAACGCGACCACCTGCGGCAGCGTCACCCTTGTTCTCCCAGCATCGTCCTCAACCGAAGTGTATTGGCCACAACACCGGGACCAAAAAGCCTAGTCTATGGAGTTGGAAATGACTTTGGCCCTGTTGCTGCGATTGTCGCGGTTTTGCGTCCGCATGCCGCGAGCGCAATCTTGCAACAAGTCCGACAATGGCCGACGAGCAGCTCCAGTGCGCCAAGCCTACAAAGCAAACGGCACAGCGCGCGCCGATCCTTACCGGCCTTAGGCCCCATGAGCCCGACCAAGACCCACCTGCATCCCAAGCGGGACCTGAATCACATTGCCGCCGTCAGATTCCCGACAGTAAGCTTGCGCGCGAGATTACGGAGATCGTCCGCGACACCGGGTCCGAGTTGCTCTTCAATCATTCGAGTCGGGTCTACCAGTTTGGCGCGCTGGCGGGCGAACATCGCGGCCTGAAATTCGACCCGGAGTTGCTCTATACGGGGCGATGTTCCACGACATGGGCCTGACTAAAGTCCACAGCAGCGCCGACGAACGCTTCGAGGTCGACGGCGCCAATGCGGCGCGGGATTTCCTGAAGCGGCCGCATCTCGAAGCCATGCCCGAGCAGACCGAAACCAGTCACGTCGGCGATCGCGTGGACGCTTGCGGGTCGCTCAATCTCTCGAGATTGGCTCTCGGCGAGGTGTTGCTGCGACAATGGTGCAATCGGACGCCGACGACCGCAATTTCGAACAAGCAAAAAAGGATCTCGTTGCTTACGTTGGACTTTGAGACCGGGTGACACGGAGAGTCGATCAGCAGCGCAAGCGTCGACCAGAAACTGAGCAGAGACCTTATGCGGCATAGACTATCTCCGCGAGCATCCGGCAATTCGCGGTTGCTGGCGCCCCTAGCCATCCTCCTGGCCGCCGGGATATTCGCTGTCGATACGATCGATCCATTTGCTGGGAATGTCTCGGTCCTTTATGTGGTCGTTCCTCTGCTCGGAGCAGGCGCCTTGCGCAGGCGTGGCATTGTCTTGTCCTCACTCGCCTGTGTAGCGCTCACCTTATTGAGCTTCTGGCTCGTTCACGGGATCGACGCCAGCGGGGGCGCACTCAGCCGCTGCCTCATGAGCATCGCGGCCATTGCCATTACCACCCTTCTTGTCCTTAGGAACCAGTCGACCTCGACGGATCTATCCGAAAAGGCCCAACTGCTCGATTTGACGCATGATGCGATTTTCGTGCGCAGCATGGACGATCTGGTCACCTATTGGAATCGTGGCGCTGAGGCCATCTATGGCTGGTCTGCGGAATACGCAGCCGGAAAGCCCACCCACCAGCTCTTGCAGACGGTCTTTCCAGCGAGCCTGGATGAAATCAATCGGGAGTTGCTGAGGTCCGACCGATGGGAAGGCGAACTCGTGCACACGAAGCAGGATGGATCGGCCATTGTCGTTTCCAGCCGCTGGTCGCTGAAGAAGGATGCCGATGGCAGACCGCTGGCGGTTCTCGAAACGAATACGGACATATCACAGCGCAGGCAGGCCGAAGCCGAAGTCCTGAACGCACAGGCCGACCTCGCCCATGTGACACGCCTCACCACATTGGGTGAACTGACGGCCTCGATCGCGCACGAGGTGAATCAGCCGCTTGCTGGCATCGTTTTGAACGGCGAGGCGTGCCTGCGGTGGGTCGATCGCGACAAGCCCGATCTGGATGAAGTCCGCAGCGCGGTGAGGCGCAGTATCGCCGACGCTAAGCGCGCCAGCGATATCGTCCGTCGAATTCGGTCGCTGGCCAAGAAGGGCGACATCGAGATGTCTCTTGTCGACCTGAACGACATCGTCAACGAATCCCTCGTGTTGCTGCGGCGTGAACTCGTTGCAAATCGCATCGCCCTGAAACTAAACCTGGCCAATCGGCCCGTGCCTGCACTTGGCGACCGAATCCAGCTTCAACAACTCCTGATCAATCTCCTGATCAACGGGATTCAGGCAATGACCTCCAGCGACAACGACTTACGCGAGATTACCGTTACGACATCGATCGATGAATCAAACCAAGCGAATGTCAGGGTCCAGGATTCGGGACCGGGCATCGATCCCGATAATGCGCAGCAGTTGTTCAAGGCCTTCTTTACCACCAAGGCGAACGGAATAGGTATGGGGCTGTCGATCTGCCGGTCAATCGTTGAGGCACATGGAGGCGGTGTATGGGTCGTCCCCAATCCGGGCCGCGGCGCGATATTCCAATTTTCCCTGCCACGCGTCGAAAAGGATGCCGAGTCATGATCCGAGGTCCCGGCCTTGCCTCCCAGCAACAAGTCAACAACGGCATCGTGCCTCCCACTGTCCTGGTTGTGGAAGACGATGCGTTCTTGCGCGAAGCCTTAAGCAGCCTCTTCCGATCTGTTGGTATGCGTTGCCAGCTTTTCGGTTCTGCTCCCGAGTTGCTGAACAGCCAGCTTCCCGACGGTCCAAGCTGCCTTGTGCTCGATATCCGGCTGCCGGAGGTGAGCGGGCTCGACTTTCAAACGCAGTTGGGCAACGCAGGCATTCACCTTCCGATCATTTTCATGACTGGCCATGGCGACATTCCTATGTCCGTGAGAGCCATGAAAGCCGGCGCGGTCGATTTCCTCACCAAGCCCTTCCGAGATCAGGATATTCTGGATGCCGTCAACGGCGCTCTCGATCGCGACAGGCAACGACGAGAGAGAGACCGGGCGCTGTCGGAACTCCAGACCCTTCTGCGCACCCTCACTCCCCGGGAGCGCGAGGTGATGGCGTTTGTCGCGACTGGATTGATGAACAAGCAAATCGCTGGCGAGCTGCAGCTGAGCGAAATCACCGTGAAAATCCATCGGGGTCGCCTGATGAAAAAAATGGGCGCCAGAACGTTAGCCGACTTGGTGAGAATGGCGGCCGCCCTTAGGATAACTGCTCCCAAGAAATAGGTTTGTCACACTTCTGTATAACTTTCTCTTTCACGACCAAAGGCGCAATATATCGCCTAGAAACAGTCGTTGAAACAGCAATGCGCGGATCATCGGCGAGTACCAAGGAACAGTCCATTGATCCGAAACACGGTGATCTCGATCATCGATGACGATGAATCCGTTCGATTTGCAACTGCAGGCCTCGCTAGATCGCTGGGCCTCATCGCAACTGCATTCGAGTCGGCGGAGGATTTTCTGAGATCACCCATCCTGGAAGATACGTCATGCTTGATCTGCGATATCCAGATGCCCGGAATGACGGGAATAGAGTTGCAAGACCATTTGATCGCACATGGCTATCAGATACCGATCATTTTGATCACCGCCTTCCCCGAAGAACGTGTCCGGAAGCGTGCTCAGGAAACGGGCGCCATCGGCTTCTTTGGCAAGCCGTTCGATAGCCAGGCCTTGATCAGGTGTATCGATTCGGCACTTGGAACCTAGTTCGCGCTAAACGCAGAGACCGTGTGCGCAGTGAACAAATGCGCCACATCAATACTACCTATCAATCGTGATACCCGAGTACTCGTCCGGTCGTCGAGCGAACAGAGCGGCAAACAATTGCCGCATCGAACAGGAGGCGAATATCAAGCACCTATGGTTGTCAGTAGATAATGGATCTCGTGCGGAGTAAGTAAGGAGTACTTCATGCAACGCGCAGCAACAACAATCTTGGCAGGCGAAGGCGGGCTTAGCCGCTATCTCGAAAAGATCAAACATCTCCCTATGCTGACGCCGGAGCAGGAACAAGCACTGGCGAAACGCTGGCGCGAGCACAACGACCCGGAGGCCGCTCACCAACTGGTGGTGTCGCATCTTCGCCTCGTTGCCAAGGTTGCGATGCGTTACCGCGGGTATGGGTTGCCAATCTCGGAGGTAATATCAGAGGGCAGCATCGGCCTGATCAAGGCGGTCGATCGGTTCGAACCGGAGCGCGGCCTTCGTCTAGCGACCTATGCCATGTGGTGGATCAAGGCGTCTATTCGGGAATATGTCCTGCGCTCCTGGTCACTGGTGAAGATGGGCACGACACCCAATCAAAAGAAGCTGTTCTTCAATTTGCGCCGTCTCAAGGCTCGCATCTCGGCGCTTAACGATGGTGACCTGCATCCAGATCAGGTGGAGCTGATCGCAACCAGTCTTGGCGTGACCGAGCAGGAAGTTGTCTACATGAACAGCCGCATGGGCGGGGACGCGTCGCTCAACTCGCCATTGCGAGGTCAGGCCGAAGGCGAATGGCAAGATTTGCTGGTCGAGGGCGAGGACAACCAGGAGTACAAACTCGTTCAGGTCGAGGAGGACTCCAGCCGGCATAGGGCGCTTATCGACTCGCTTGGCGTGCTCAACGCACGCGAGCGGCGCATCCTTGAAGCGCGTAGGCTTGCAGATAACCCGAGGAGTTTGGCAGATCTCTCCAGCGAATTCTGCATTTCGCGCGAGCGGGTGCGCCAGATTGAGATGCGCGCCTTCGAAAAATTGCAAACTGCAGTAAAGGTCGTCTATGCGAAGCGCGCCGAAACCCAGGCGCTGTCAGCGTGAAGTAGGTGGACGATAGTGCCAATGACAGGAGGGGGAGCGGGTCGGCTGCGGGCTCGCTCGTGCCAAGGAAGAGGCGCCTGCATTTCCCGCTCTCAAGCTTACGAAAGAGCTGTCGGATCAATGCTGCGGTTCTCTAGCCCGCGAATCCGAAAAGGCCGCAAGGGCAAGCAACACCGGGCAATTTCTGCACAGCAATTCTGGCCCCTGTGTGTGACCCTGCCACGACAATCTGAGTGTGCAGGAGTTCGACATGGCCAGCAATCGCGGAGTCGCGTATCTCGAACCCGGCAAGGTCGAAGTCCGAAAGATCGATTTTCCAACTTTCCGCAATCCAGCAGGGAAGGAGATCGATCACGGTGTCATTCTCAAGGTCGTTTCGACCAACATCTGTGGCTCCGACCAACACATGGTTCGTGGCCGCACCACCGCGCCGGCCGGCATGGTGCTGGGCCATGAGATTACCGGCGAGGTGATCGAGAAGGGCCGCGACGTCGAGTATCTCGAGGTTGGCGATCTAGTGTCGGTCCCCTTCAACGTGGCGTGCGGACGCTGCCGCACCTGCCGCGAGGGCGATACTGGGGTCTGCCTTCACGTCAATTCCGATCGCGCCGGCGGCGCATACGGATATGTCGACATGGGCGGATGGATCGGTGGGCAGGCCGAGTACGTCATGGTGCCCTATGCCGATTTCAACCTGCTGAAGTTTCCGGACAAGGCACAGGCGATGGAAAAGATCCGCGACCTAACCTGCCTGTCCGATATTCTGCCCACGGGTTTCCACGGTGCAATCACCGCCAAGGTCGGTGTCGGGTCAACCGTGTACGTCGCTGGGGCGGGGCCGGTCGGGCTGGCGGCCGCCGCAGCCGCGCGCATCCTCGGCGCCGCTGTCGTGCTGATCGGTGACATGAACCGGGAGCGGCTCGCGCACGCCAAGAAGGTCGGCTTCGAGCCGATCGACCTCTCCAGACACGATCGGCTGGGCGAACTCGTCGCTGATGTCCTCGGCGTCCCGGAGGTCGATAGCGCCATCGACTGCGTCGGGTTCGAGGCCAAGGGGTACAGCGGCAATGGCCATGTCGTCGAAGCGCCTGCTGTCGTGCTGAATAGCCTCATGGAGGTCACCCGCCCGGCCGGCGCCATCGGCATCCCCGGTCTGTATGTGACTGAAGATCCTGGAGCAAAGGAGAAGGCAGCCAAGCTTGGCAATCTCAGCCTTCGCCTGGGTCTCGGCTGGGCAAAATCCCATAGTCTCCACACCGGACAGACTCCGGTCATCAAGTACAATCGGCAGCTCATGCAGGCGATCTTGTGGGACAGGCTGCCGATCGCAAACATCGTCAATGTCAAGGTGATTACCCTCGAACAGGCGCCGGAGGGCTATAAGTCCTTCGACGCCGGCATCGCGAACAAGTTTGTCATCGACCCGCACGGGGAAATCGCAAAGGTAGCTTGAGCTCGGAAACGGCTTCGATGATCGACAAGCTCGCAACGAGCCAACGCGATGGCCGGCTTACCGCTCGCGCCAACTCACAATGCCCACGAGTATCGACTGAGAGAAGCTGAGCGCCGCACCCGACGAGTGGCGATTTTGTGAGACCTAACCTGTGATCCACAGCCATGCCGCAGTGTTCCTCGCCGCAAGCGCTTGTGTTTCCAACCTCCTGGTGCACCGGTCATGCAACATCGGCGAATGAAGCAATGATCAGCTACGTGGACGCCTGCATCGGGGCGTGCCGTCCCACGTGATGCCGGGCGCCTGGAAGGGCATAGCCGCCGAGATGCCCAGCAGCAAGCGCCGCCATGCATCCACGCATCGTAATCTGAATGATGAATGCTGAATGATGTTGAACCCGCGCTGGCTCGCCGGATGCCCGAACGCGGCACTGCAGAATCACGAAACGTCTTGGGCCGCTCATAAGCTACTGCGTCCGTGTCGGGCGATCCGTTGCGAGACGTCGGATCCTGCTCTGGTCGGAGCAGGATACCTTGCGGCCGAGATCTACCATCGCATCTAGCCCGTAGGGTGCATCTGCCGGTACCGCGATGCAATCAACAAGAAATAAATATAATTACAAGATATATGTATATCAAATAAGCGTATTATACCGAGAAATACCTCCTGTATCTAAATAAGTGTGGCTTTCAAAACCAAAGAGAGCCCAAACCATAGGAGTGTATTATGAAAAGATCAACGACAATATTGGCGACGATCGCCCTGGGCGCAATGCTGGCAACAGGCACGGCGACCGTCTCGATGGCACGCGGCGGTGGCGGTGGCGGTCATGGCGGCGGAGGCCACGGCGCTGGCTTTGGTGGCGGCGGTCATAGCGAAAGCATGGGTGGTGGTGGTCACGGCGGAGGCTTTGGCGGCTTTAGCGGCCGCGCCGCAAGCATCGGCGCCGGCGTCCGTGGCGGCAACGGTCATGTCGGCGGTCATGGGTTCAGAAGGGGCCGCGGTTACGGCAGTGACTTCTATGGTGACGGCTACTGCGGTTACCCATATTACGAATATCAAGGGCTTTTCTCATACTGCCCGTGATTACCGCAGCCTCATCGAATCCGGGCTCCACAGCAGGTGGGGGCCGGATTCGAGTCTCGAAAAGGTCTTGCTTGCACGCCTGCCGAACTGTGACTTTGACCTGGATTTAGGATGCGTCATCAGCGCCGCGATGCAGTCAACCAGCCATATGTATAGCTAGAAGAGATATATATCTCAACCAAACGTACTATTCAGAGACAGATATCTTTCCCTATATAAATTTAGCTTTCAACAATTCCGGAAGTATTCAATCTTTAGGAGTGTATCGTGAAAAAATCAACAACAATCCTGGCGACGTTCGCTTTGGGTGTAATGCTGGCGACTGGCTCAGCCACGGTCTCCATGGCGCGCAGCGGTGGTGGTGATGGCCATACAATGGACTTTAGCGATATCGGCATTGGCAACCGCCAGCCGAAACACCCGCACCGCAAGGTCTTTTTTAGTGATCCAGCATATAACTACCAGTCTTGGTGGAACTACGATACCGATGCTGCTTACTGCTCGTTTGATGCTGTAAACTCAAGCTACTACGGAGCCAACGGAATGTGGCACTCTTGCCCATGATCCAATCCAATTAGGGTGGTTTGGCCAATTAGAGTGGTTTGGATTGAAGGGGTGCGGTCCCCGACTGGTGAACGGAAGACCGCGCAGTCTCCATGTGGTTCAACGGGCAAGCCCCTGTCTACCACCGGGAAAAATCCCTTCGGTCCGGTTCGAACCCCATGAGACCAAAACCACAAGATCCTTGTGGCGGTTGTCGGAACTACGGCCTGATTTAAGTCGGTGAACAGACCGCTACGCCTAGGAAGCACTGTCGTGTTGTGCCGGCAACGTGAATTGAAAGACAGCGCCTCGGGGCGTGTTCGGCATAGCCCAAAGCCGCCCACCGTGAGCTTCAACGATCGACTTGCAGACCGAAAGTCCTATGCCCATGCCAGTGGGCTTGGTCGTGTAAAAGGCCTCGAAGATACGATCGAAGCCTTCCACGGGCAGGCCAGGGCCTGTGTCCCGCACCGCGACGATCACGTCGCTCGGCCCGGTTTTACTGGTGCTGACCAGCAATGCCCGCGCCTCCTCGCTGACATCGTCCATCGCTTCCATGGCGTTGACAATCAGGTTCAGGATCAATTGCTGCAGTCGGACCCGATCACCTTGAACGGTTGGCAAGTCGTCAGTGAGCTGCGTCTTGACCGACACGCGGTTCTTTGCCACTTCGCCGCGGGCCAGAGCAATGACCTCGAGGATTGCTTCGTTGATGTCCAGTTGGCCGTGTACGGGCGGTACATTCCTGATGAGGGCGCGGATGCGGCCGATGACATTGCCGGCTCGATTGGCATCCCTTTTGATGGAAACGAGGGCTTGTCGGACCTCCTCCAGATCTGGAGGATCGCGCCCGAGCCAGACCAGGGCGGCATCGGCGTTGGTGACCGCCGCGGCGATCGGCTGGTTGACCTCATGAGCAATCGAAGCCGTCAGTAGGCCCATGGTCGTGATACGATTGACATGCGCGAGTTCGGCCTGGGCCGCGTGCAGCGCCTCCTCGGCCTTTATGCGTTCGGCCTTTTCTCGGGCCTCGCGCATCGCACGCCGCACCGAGGGTACGAGCCTTGATAGGCGCATCTTCAGAACATAGTCGGTGGCTCCGATCTTGAGCGCCTCGATTGCCACTTCTTCGCCAAGCGTGCCAGAGACAAAGATGAAGGGCAGATCGGGCACGGCGCTCAACGCAAGCTTCAGGGCCGAAAGCCCATCGAACGATGGGAGTTTGTAATCCGCCAGAATCAGGTCGATCTTGTTACCTTCAAGGGCTGTGATGAACTCGACACGAGTTTGCACCCGGGTTATTTCACAGTCGAAATGCTCCGCTTGAAGGACCTCTTGAATGAGTTCCGCGTCACTCGTGTTGTCCTCCAGCAACAGAATTCGGCACGCAGAGGTCATGTCACCTTCTTCATGCTGCCTGGTGGTGGCTGATTGACGATACCCCAGAAGACGCCGAGTTCCTTTATCGCATTGATGAATTCGTGAAAGTCGACCGGCTTTACGACATAAGCGTTCACCCCGAGTTTGTAGCTTCTCATCATGTCCTTTTCCTCCTGGGACGACGTGAGCACCACCACTGGTATCATTCTCAGGTGCTCGTCCGACTTGACCTGCTTCAAGACCTCCAATCCATCGACTTTGGGGAGTTTCAGATCAAGGAGCATGACGGCGGGGTTTTCGTCCGGGCGACCTTTGAACTCCCCGCGGCGATGGAGATAATCCAAAGCTATTTCTCCGTCACGCGCAACCGTCACCTCATTAGCCAGATTGTATTCCGCCAGCGCTTCCAGAGTAAGTTCCACGTCGCTTGGATCGTCCTCTACCAGTAGAATGCGTCCCAACAGGCTCATGGCGTGTTTGCCTCCCCCTTCGCTGTATCCTGGGCCGTGGGCAGCGAGAAATAGAAGGTCGCGCCTTGGTCCACCGCTCCTTCGGCCCGGACCCTCCCGCCGTGCCGGTGGATGATGCGCTGAACGATGGCCAGCCCTATTCCCGTACCCTCAAAATCCTCGGGCAGGTGCAGACGTTGAAAGACGCCGAACAATTTGTCCACATATTGCATGTCAAAGCCTGCGCCATTGTCCCTGAAGAACACCTCTACTTCGTCCTTATGCCCGTCAACGCAGCCGATCTCGATTTGGGCCTGCGTGCGCATGCTCGTGAACTTGATCGCGTTGGAAACCAGGTTGACGACAACCAGTCTCAGCATGGAGCGGTCACCGTGGCAAACCGGAAGTGCATCGATCTTCCACACAATGTCTCGCCCTCTCGTCTCCTCGCCGATCTCCGTCACGACCTCGTCGACAAGCTGCTGCAGGCTTACGAGCCTCCTGTTAGTCTCGGCCCGGCCGATCCTGGAAAACGCCAGCAGATCGTCGATCAGGTTGCCCATTCGTTTTGATGAGGCGAGAATCGTCTGTATGTATCTCCGACTCTTCTCATCCAGGCCAGACGCGTGCTTCTGCAGCAGCTCCGCATAGCCGGCCGAATGGCGAAGCGGCGCGCGCAGGTCGTGGGAGACGGAATAGGCAAACGACTCCAATTCCCCGTTGCTCGCTTCGAGCTCTGAGGCCCGCTTGGCGAGTTCCTGATTGAGACCTCGAATGTCGTTCTCGCGGTGCTTGCGCTGCTCCACCTCGAGCTGAAGGGTGTCGCGGGCGTGGCGCAGATCGCTCTCGATGCGACGGCGGAGGTTGACGAACGAAGCGACAATTCCCGCCCATCCCAGGAGGAGGACCAAGTACGGCAGATCTCGGGTAGAAAAATCGAAAGAGTAAAGGGGCTCCAGGAAGAAATAATCGAAGCACGCCATGGTCAGTACGACGGCGACAACGGAGGGGCCAAGTCCAGCGTACCAGGCGATCATGACGATCGCCAGTTCAAAAATCGGCAGCTCCAAGTCGCGCAGCCCGTAGTGCTGGAAGGCCAACGCCGGCCCAACGGCAATTCCAACGCAAACAACCGAGAAGCCATACCGCATGATGAGTGCGAGGCCTCTCGACAGCTTTGGGTTAGCGTGCTCCACGGCTTGCCTCACTCCGACATCTGTGAGCCTTCTGCGCCCCGGCGACTATAGCCTGCCAGTCGAACCCCGATAAGGAGCAAGCGTCGACCATGCCAGCATGGTCGTTGCAGACGCGGCTGCAACGCGCTGCATCGGCTGACCAACGGCGGCTCTTGTCCGCGCGCGAGGACCAGCCTCAGCGAACCACGTGCATCTCTGCCTTCCTGATCGTCTCGCCGCTTCGCCGCAGAGCCTGCCGCTCATCATCCCACATGTCCGGTTCGATCACGTCGATGATGCCTTGGCATCCGACGATGCTTGGCAGCGACAACGTCGCGCCGTAAGCCTCATGATAGCTGCCAATGGGGATGACGGCCCGTTCATCGCTCAGGACTATTTCGGCGATGCGGGCAGAAACCATGCCGATCCCGTACTGGCTGGCGCCGATGCCCTCGATAATGGTGATGTTAGCGTAGCGCACGTCTGCCTCGATGCGCTTGCGGAAGTCCTCACGGCTGAGACCGCGCCGTTCGATCGCCTCCAGGATCAGGGACCCGGCAACTCGGGCGGATGACCACAGGAATACTTGGGAGGTGCCGTGCTCTCCCACCACGAGGGCTTCGACGGAAGTCGGACTGACGCCGAGTTCGCGGGCAAGATGCACGCGAAACCGGAGGCTGTCGAGGTAGGTGCCCGTGCTCAGCACACGCTCGTGGCCCGCGAGGCGCCGGACGTGATCCGCGAGCGGGTCGGGAGGATCGGTTACAACGAGCAGCACGGCGTTTGGCGATGCCTTTGCGATCCTAGGCACGATCTCTTCATAGACTCTGACATTCTGGTCGAGCAGCTTGAGCCTCCCGGTCGGATCGTTGCGGTCGATGGCGCCTCCGGTCTTCTCGTTGACGCCCGCGGTAATCATGATCAGGGCGGCACCGGCCAGATCTTCATAATCGCCGGCACGGATTTCAGTAATTGGTGAGAGTGGCGTTCCGTAGCGCATGTCGGTTGCGACCGCTTCGGCGCGCTTGCTGTTCCGATTGAGCAGCACGATCTCACGTGTCACACCACGCATAATTGAGGCCAAGGCACATGCCGTGCCGACCCCTCCCACACCGACAATGCCGATCTTCATGAGCAGCTCCCATATCGTTCCGCAACGGTGGTCCAACACGCAGCAAACTGGTCCGTTCCCATTTGCACCCGAGATCGGCAGCAATTCTTTTTCGGCGTTGCCCCGATTGGCGATATGTTGCGTTTTTGTGCCTTGTCCTTCGACCTTGACAACAGCTGGACCTTCGTATTCGCGAATGCCAATTCACCAAAGATCGGCGTCGAGATTTTATCGCTATCAACTCGTGATGAGATACATGAATTGACCTCTCGCCGGCTTCCAGCACTGCGCGTCGCAACAGGCATCGACATGGTCATGTCGGTTCTGTTGCTCTTGAACGTCCTTGAGCGCTGACCGATGGTTCGGGCGGCGCGCTCGGGTATGTCAATTCCCACCCGCCACCGAGCGCTTTGTACAGTTGGACGAGATTGATCGAGATGTTGGTCGTGCTCTGCGCATGATCCTGTTCGGCCTGAAGCAGTATGCGTGCGGTGTCGAGCACGGTCGTGAACTCGGTGACCCCGTCATTGTAGCGGTCACGGGCCAGCGACAAGGCTTGCCGCAGATGCTGAACCTGCATGGCCAACCGGGCGCTACGCTGCCGTTCTGTCCGGTAGGCGACGAGGGCATTTACAACCTCGTGCCAGGCTTCCAGCACCGTCCTGTGATAGGCGATCGCCGCTTCCACCTGTTGCGCCTTGCGAAGCTGCAACGTCGCCTTCAGCCGGCCACCCTCGAAGATTGGTATCGAAATGCTCGGCCCGACACTGGTCGGAATCGCGTGGGCCGTCAACTGGCTCGCGACCTTGAGGGCGTCGAAGCCCACCGACCCATTCAATTGGAGGGATGGATAGAACTCGGCGACCGCCACTCCGATGTCGGCGGTGGCTGCGTGAAGCTGGGCTTCCGCGGCGCGGATATCCGGGCGCCGCCGCGCCAGCTCGGAGGGAATGCCAATCGGAATCCGGGCAGGCCTCGGCACCACTTGTTTCCCAGTGGCGAGTTCGCCGCGCAGCGCATCCGGAGGCAGGCCGAGCAGAAAGCTCAACGCGTTGATCTGCTGCGCTTCCTGCTGTTCCAGGCTGGGCAACTGGGCACGAACGGCTTCGACCTGCGCTGCGGCGTTCTCGACGTCCAGACTGGTCGTCAAGCCCTTCTGCTGACGCGTTTGCGTCAGCTGCAAAATGTCCCGCTCAATTTTCAGATTGTCATTGGTAATCCTGATCAAGGTCTGCGTCCCACGCAGCTGGATATAGTCGCGTGCGGTTTCGGCGAGGCTCGAGAGCAGCGCGTCGCGCCGCTGTTCCTCCGAAGACTGAACTTGCGCATCCGCCGCTTCGACCTGACGGCGGACATGCCCCCAAAGATCGAGCTCCCATGATACATCGAAGCCACTGGTAAACAGGTTGTCCGGCTTTGCGGAAGAAATGGTGCTGTTCGGCGAACCAAGCAGACTGTCGATCAGGGTGCCTTTGGCACTCACATCGCTAAGATTTTGATGTTGGTACCTAGCGCTGCCATTCAGGCTGGGCAGTTGGGCGGAGGCCACGGCACCGCGCTGAAAACGGCTTTCCGCGAGCCGGACGGTCGCAGTTTGCACATCGAGGTTGGCGTCCGCAAGGCGCCGCACGAGCGAGGTAAGCGTCGCGTCGTGAAAGGCCTGCCACCAGGCGGGGTCGACGGGCTCGAGAACCGCCGTGCCCGATCCCGCAGAATTCGCCGCTGCAGCACTGGTGGCAAACCAGCGTTTCGGCAGCGCCGAATCCGGCCGGACAAAGTCAGGCCCCACGGTACAAGCTGTCAACGCGAACGTGCTGGAAATCAGTGCCAGAGTGCTTAATTTATGGCCCATGATCAATCCACGTGGCTGGCGCCCACGCCACCGGCGGCCCTCTTCCCTGACAGAAGGAAGCAGAAGGGAACGGTGAGGAAGGCGACGAAGGAGAAGAACAGAAAGACGTCCGAATAAGCGAGAACGGCAACTTGCGTCCGAAAAGTCTGGTAGACCTTTCCTACCGCCACGCCATGCACCGATGCTGCGGCATGCCCGGTCGCGATCAACGCACGTTCGTATTGATCCACCAGCGCATTGTAGGGTTGGTGAAAGGATGAGGCCCATTCCGATAGATAGGACTGCCGGATCTGACTCCGCTCTGTGACCATCGAAGTTGCGACAGAAATCCCTATCGACCCGGATACGTTGCGGACCATCGAAAAGAGGGCCGCCGCATCGCCGCTCAGTTCGCGCGGCAAAGTGAGATAGGTGGTCGTGCTGATCGGTACGAACAGAAACGCGAGCGCGGCAGCCTGCCAGCTACGCATCAGCACGAGCGTCGGGAAATCGATGTTTGGTGCCAGATGGCTCGAGAAGAAGAGCGCGCATCCCATCACAAAAAAACCGGCTGCCACGACGAACCGCGTCTGGACGATTGTCATGAGACGGCCAACCAATGGAATGAGGACGATGACAATAAGGCCGCCCGGAGAAAGAATGAGCCCCGCCCAGGTTGCGGTATAGCCGAGAACCTGTTGCGCGAGCTGCGGAATCACGACGGCGCTGGCATAGAGTATGCTGCCCATCGCCGCGATCATCGCGCAGCCGGCGGCGAAATTCCTATCCTTGAACACGTCGAGATTGACGATCGGTTTCTTGGCAATCAGCAGCCAGCCGATCGCGCCCGCGATCCCCAGGAAGGCGAGAAGCGCCACGACCACGATGAAGGACGAACCGAACCAATCGTCGTCTGTGCCGCGGTCCATCATGATCTGTAGGGATCCGAGACCAAGCGTGATGAGCGACAGGCCAACATAGTCGAGCCCCCGGCTCTTCCTGTTTTTCACCCACGGCGGATCCTCAACGAGTATCGAATTCAAAACAACCGCGAGGATGCCGACGGGCACATTGATGAAGAAGATCCAGCGCCAGGTCGACTGATCGGTGATGATGCCGCCCAGTGTCGGACCAAGGACCGGGGCGACGACGGTGGCGATCGCCGTGACGCCGAATGCGGCCGCGCGCCTGGCCGGCGGAAACGTATCCAGGATGATCGACTGCTGGTTTGGTTGCAGGCCGCCGCCGAAGAAACCCTGCAGCAACCGGAAAACGATCAGTTCGCCCAGACTGGTCGACGTTCCGCACAAGAACGAGAACACCGTGAACATGGTGATGCAGATCAGAAAGTAACGTTTGCGCCCGAAAAAATTGCTCAGCCAGCCAGAAATGGTCAGCACGATCCCGTTTGCTACCAGGTAAGAGGTGAGCGCCCAGGTCGCCTCGTCATTGCTCGCCGACAAACTGCCCGCGATGTGCGGCAAGGCAACATTGACGATCGTGGTATCGAGAACTTCCATGAATGCGGCAAGAGTCACCGAAACCGCAATGAGCCAGGGATTGTAACGGGGCTTCCAGGTCGAGCCCTCGTCGACTGTAGGGTTGCTCATCGAACCGTTACCATCGGAACCACCGATATCCCGAGCGGTAGCGGGACCTTGGGATCGAGCCCGCGGTCGATCACGATCTTGACCGGCACGCGTTGAACGATCTTCACGAAATTGCCGGTGGCGTTTTCGGGCGGGAAGGCGGTGAACTTCGAACCGGATCCCATCTGAATACTGTCGACATGGCCATGCAGGTTGAGTTCTGGATAGCCATCCACGTCGATCTTCACGCTCTGGCCTGGCCGCAGACCATCAAGCTGGTTTTCCTTGAAGTTGGCTGTGACCCAGACGTCTGGTGAAACGATTGAGAAAATCTGCTGCCCAGGCGTCACGTAGTTGCCCATTTCGACGTTGCGCCGGGTTATCCAGCCATCCTGCGGCGCCCTCACGACCGTCCAGGAGAGATTGAGCGCTGCTTGGTCAAGTTGCGCTTGAGCCTGCTCGACTTGCCCGTTCAGTTGTTCGACCTGCGCATCACTCTGGCCGATGTGCTGCTCGACCGGTGAGCTCAGTTGGACCTGGGCTTCGGCTTGCGTAGCTTGTGCTTTGCTCTGGCGCAGCGCGGCCAATGCCGCGTCGACCTCTTGCTGTGTTGTCGCGGCCTTCGGCAGACTGCTCTGACGGTCGTAATCGGCCTGTGCCTTGGTCAGATTGGCCTGTGCCGTCAGCAATTGGGCCTGGGCCTGTTGATACAGGGCGGGGAAATTCCTGCGGGCGATTTCGGCCAAGAGCCGTTGCCCTGTAGCTTGCGCCTTGGCGCTGTCGAGCGCGCCCTGCCCCCGATTCTGATCGATCGTGTAAGAGCGCGGATCAATATGGATCAGCGGATCACCCTTGTGGACATATTGGTTGTCCGTCACGTCAAGCGACACGACGAGGCCCGAAACCTGCGGCGCGAGGGTGACAACCCGCCCATCAGTATAGGCGTCATCCGTGCTCACCAGGTTGAGGTTCGAATACCAGTAGTAGAACCCGCTGAGGGCGAGGACAGCCACGACAACAAAACCGACGATGAAGACAGCCGGCTTGCGCCCTCGGTGTCCTGTGTCTGAACCGCCTGGTCCGCGCTCGTGCTGCGCACTCTCGACGGTCGCCTCAGGCTTCTCCCCACCAGGCAGCAGGCTGCCAGGCCCTTGCTGTTCGGAATCGCCTTCGCCAGGGCGGCTATCGGCAGTTATGGAAATAGTGCGATTGGCAACGCGAGCATCGGTAACAAGCGTTTTTGTGCCCGCCGCGATTTCGCGCGTAGGGGCGCTTGCTGCCAGCCGCTTGGACTCGCCATTGACTTGGCGGAGGGGAGTGATGCTGGCCGTTTGGGACATCGGACGCCTCTTTCATGTGAACTGACTTGAGACGTTTTCCCGATGTCGCCGCTTTCCCCTGGCACGACCGCTGTCGACTCGCGGGACCCTGGCGAGCCCTCGGCTGAAGCCGGATTGCCATCCTGGAACCAGCGATCACGAGCTAACGCTGAGAATCAATCCGTTATTCGGGCAACTGGCTGTCTCTCTCCTTCCACCCACGTTAAAGGGCCACAGACCACGTGATCCATCCGACAGAGGTATAGGAGAATGGAGTATAAGTCTGAAAGGCTCATACGTTGGTTTGTAGCGAAGACTTAGTCTTCGCCGATGCATTTGCTCGGACACGCCAGAGTAATTCACAACGAGCAACAAAGTTTTCCTCAGACACTGCCTCTGCACGCGTCACATGCTCGGGTTTGGCGTGCGAATATGGAAATCCAGCCGCCTTTAGGGAAGAGCGGCTCCCTTCCTTCTGGCATCATTTCGCTATCTGATCGGACCAACCCGACACCAATCTAGGGGTGAAATCTGTCAGATGCTGCGTCGACGATCAAAATCTTGGTCGCGCGGCGTATGCGATCGCGGTGACAATAATACGACGTTGTCGCCTATGCCTAAGTCTAGACACACGAACTGACGGCTGCCCCATGCATAATGAGCATAATGTTGCGTCGTTGAGATTGCTGATTGCCATGGCGATCGCGGTATTGTCCGGCGAGCCGAGCTTGGCGCAAGTCAGCACTACGATGCCGGCAACAGGAATGACTTCGCCCCTCTCTGCAGTTGGTTCGCCCCTCAATCCAGTTGGTGCAAATCCGGTTGGTATTCCCCTGGGCGCCATGGAGCTCGATCCTGGTGGCTTGACGACGTCCATCTCGCCAACATCCAGCTCCATGGGCAGCATTGGTACCTCCATGGGCGGCACCAGTGGCACGGGATGTACCAATGTCGTGGCGCCAAGTGCCACGACGTCAAGTTCCACAGTTGCCGGAAATACTTTCGACGGCGGCGGCATGAACGGAACCACGTCCACCAGCGGGACGTCGTCTACGAGCTTAACGGCTTCAACAGCATTGGGCACCTGCAACTCGCTGACGTCGAGTACGTCCAGCACCACAGGGATACTATCGACGACCACCGGGACAACGTCCGGGACAACGTCCACGAGCCTTGGGACTCCGGTTGGGATTCCACTCGGGTCTTCAGAGCTCAGCAATTTGGGAGTGAGCCCAATGTTGAGCATGCCAACACCCAATATATCCGATCCAGTAACAAGCCCACTGGTGTCAATTCCAACACTCAATGCATTGGGCACATCCTGCAGCAGCACGGGTATGACCGGCACAAGCGGCACGTCATCGACATCCAATTGCTCGATCCCTTAACAGCCTTCCCTTGGAAAGGTCCATCAATGCGTAAGCGACCCTTCATTATTGCCGCGCTGCTGATCATTGTTGGAGGCGTTGGGCTTGCTGCCAAGCACGGCTACGATCCTTCCGAACCTGCAGCGGCCTCAGTTCCGGCCCCCGCGATTCCGGTCGTTGCCGGACAAGTAGCCAGTCACGATGTTCCGATCTACCTTCGTGGAGTCGGAACGGTGATCGCCTACAACAACGTGGTGGTGCACAGCCTGATCTCAGGACCGATCACGAAGATCACATTCACCCAGGGCCAGAAAGTAAAAAAGGGCGATCTGCTGGCCCAGATCGATCCAAATCCCTATCAGGCACAAATCGATCAGATAACCGCCACCTGCGAGCGCGACCAGGCGCAACTCGTCAATGCGCAGGCAAATCTGGACCGCTACACACCTCTGTTGGCGAAGGGTTATGCCACGTCCCAACTTGTAGCCACGCAGAAGGCTCAGGTGATCCAGCTCCAGGCCACGATCAAGGCAGACGAGGCTCTGTTACAGGCGGCGCAAATCAATCTGAGCTACACCCGTCTGACCGCGCCGATCGACGGCGTAACAGGTATCCGTCAGATCGACGAAGGCAACATCATTCACCCGACCGATACTTTCGGCCTGGTCGACATTGCGCAGATCCAGCCGATCTCGTTGATCTTCACGCTGCCCGAGGACACTCTCCCTCAAATCCAGCAGGAGATGGCCAAAGGCCCGCTCACCGTCCTTGCGTACACCCAGGACGACAAGACCCAGCTCGACGAAGGCAAACTCCTGCTTGTCGACAACCAGATCGTCCAGACGACGGGCACGATCCGTCTCCGGGCCACCTTTCCGAACGCACGGAACCAACTCTGGCCGGGTGCGCTCGTGAATGCACGGTTGCTTCTAAATACCCGTGGCGACGGGCTGACGATCGCCGAGTCGGCAGTGCAGCAGGGTCCGAACGGCTCTTACGTCTACGTGATCGCTTCTGATGGAACTGCACAGATGCGGCCTGTCACTGTCGCACAGATAACCGGAGGAGAAGCTCTCATCGATTCAGGTCTGAAGGCGAACGAAAACGTCGTGGTCGACGGACAATACAGGCTGGCGCAGGGCACCCCCGTCCAAGTCCTGCACGGCAAAGCCGCCAAACAAGCCGATCTGCAAAGCGCAGTGCAGCAGGCGATCCCGTGAACATCTCGGCCCCTTTCATCCACCGACCGATTGCGACAGGCCTGCTGATGGCGGGCCTGCTGCTGTGTGGGCTCGCTACCTACCAACTCTTGCCTGTCGCATCCCTGCCAAATGTCAACTTTCCCACGATTCAGGTATCAGCGCAGCTGCCGGGCGCCGATCCCGAAACCATGGCGTCGTCAGTAGCCACTCCGCTCGAGCAACAGATCAGCCAACTCCCCGGCGTGACCCAGCTGACTTCGGCCAGCGCGCTTGGCAGCACGCAGCTCACCGTTCAGTTCGACCTCAGCCGTAGCGTCGACAGTGCAGAGGTTGACGTGCTGTCGGCGATCAATGCCGCCAGCCCCTATCTGCCTGTGGGCATCCCGTATCCGCCGACCATCCGTAAGGTCAATCCGGCGGATACGCCGATCCTTGTGCTCGCACTGACATCCGATTCGCTGCCACTGACGACCGTAGATGCCTATGCGGAAAACATTCTGCTGCCGAAGATCTCGCAAATCTCGGGCGTGGGTCTCGTAGGCATTGGCGGTCAGCAGAAGCCAGCAATCCGTGTGCAGATCAATCCGCAAGCGGCCGCGGCCCGCGGCATTGGGCTCGAAGATGTCCGCAACGTGCTCGGCGAGGCCAACGTCGATATTGCGAAGGGCACGCTCAATAGTCCGCGTCAAACCTTCACGCTCAACACCAACGACCAATTGCTCAAACCCAGCCCTTACAATGATATTATCATCGCCTATCGCAATGGCTCCCCTGTTCGCATCCGTGACATAGGAAACGCGATCGACGGGCCGGAGAACCACTTTGTGGCAGGTTGGTTTGACAAGAAGCCCGCCATACTGCTGGCTATCCGGCGCCTGCCCGGTGCCAATGTGATCGAGACGGTCGGCAGCATTCAGGCTCTGTTGCCTCAACTGCAAGCTTCGATCCCGCCCGGCATCAAGGTATCGGTCGTTTCTGACCGCACACAAACCATCCGCGCCTCGGTCTCGGATGTGCAGTTCACGCTGATGCTGACGGTTGCGTTGGTAGTGATGGTAATATTCCTGTTCCTACGCAATTTCTGGGCAACGGTTATTCCCGCAGTCACCGTACCCCTTTCGCTCGTCGGCACCTTTGCAGTGCTCTATGTCTTTGGATACAGCCTCGACAATTTGTCGCTCATGGCCTTGTCGATCGCAGTCGGCTTCGTCGTCGACGATGCGGTCGTGGTGATCGAGAACATCGTCCGCCACATAGAAGATGGCCTCACGCCGATGGAGGCTGCGCTAAAAGGCTCGAGCGAAATCGGCTTCACCATCGTTTCGATTACGCTGTCCCTGATCGCTGTCTTCATTCCGCTGTTCCTCATGGGTGGCTATGTCGGCAAACTGTTCCAGGAATTCGCCGTAACGGTAAGCGTTTCATTGATCCTGTCACTGGTGATCTCGCTCACGTTGACCCCAATGATGTGTGCGCGTCTGCTCAAGAGCGAGGTCAATGTCAGGCACGGACGGCTCTATAATATTTGCGAAAGCGGTTTCGACGCGCTGCTTGGATTGTATGAGCGGGGCCTCAAGATCGTCCTGCAGCATACTTTCGTCACGCTGCTCGTCATGCTCGGAACGATCGCCGTCACGGGCTATCTCTACATTGTCATCCCAAAGGGTTTTTTCCCGCAACAAGACACCGGCCTGATTATCGGCGTCACCGAAGCCGATCAGGATATCTCGTTCCCAGCCATGGCCGAGCGTCAGCAGGCGATCATCGACACCGTGATGAAGGATCCGGCGGTTGCCTCGGTCGGGGCCTCGGTAGGAGCAGTCGGCGGGAACACGCTCAATCAAGGGACGATGTACATCGCCTTGAAGCCTAACGACCAACGTGACGTCAGCGCCGATCAGGTGATCAACCGGCTATCGACCCAACTCGCCAAGACCCAAGGCATAGCACTTTATATGCAGGCAGCGCAGGACATCACTATCGGCGGCCGCGTTTCGAAGACGCAGTATCAATACACTCTGGCCGATGCCGATTCCAACGAGCTCAACCATTGGGCGCCGATCTTCCTCAACAAGCTTAAAGGCCTGCCAGGAATTATCGACGTGGCCACCGACCAGGAGAATGCCGGACCATTACTCGATGTGACGGTCAATCGCGACGTCGCGTCGAGTTTCGGAATCCTGCCGTCGACGATCGACAACACGCTCGACGATGCCTTCGGCCAGCGCATCGTCTCCACAATGTTCACGCAGCTCAACCAGTATCACGTCGTTCTCGAGGTCAGCCCGGAATTCCAGTACGGTCCCGAAGCGCTGAAGGATATCTATCTGACTTCTTCGGCAGGGCAGCAGGTGCCGCTAAGCGCCCTGGTGACCAGCGTGACCAAGGCTGCGCCGATCGTGGTCAATCATCAAGGCATGTTCCCGGCGGTCACCATCTCCTTCAATCTGAAACCTGGTGCGCCGCTCGGAAATGCGGTGGCCGCTATCCAGCAGTTCGAACGCGATGCCGGAAAGCCCGCTTCGCTTGCAACCAGTTTCCAGGGCAACGCACAGGCGTTTCAGTCGGCGCTGTCAGGCACACCAATCCTGATCGGAGTGGCGCTGGTGGTGATCTACATCATCCTCGGAGTGCTCTATGAGAGCATAATCCATCCGATCACCATTCTGTCGACACTGCCGTCGGCCGCCATTGGCGCCTTGTTGTTGCTGATGGCGGTCCATATGGACTTCAGCGTCATAGCGATGATCGGCGTTATCCTGCTGATCGGCATCGTCAAGAAGAATGGCATCATGCTTGTCGACTTTGCGCTCGAGGTCGAGAGGAACGAGGGTCTGAGTCCACAGGAGTCGATCTACCGGGCTTGCACCATACGATTCCGGCCGATCCTGATGACCACCATGGCGGCGATTCTAGGCGGCGTGCCGATGATGCTAGGCACCGGCGCGGGATCGGAAATCCGCCAGCCGCTCGGCTACACCATCGTCGGTGGCTTGGTGCTCTCGCAAGTGCTGACGCTTTATACGACGCCGGTGGTCTACCTGTATCTTGATCGGCTGGGCAGGTTCCTGGGCGGCTCGCGCAAGCAGGTGATGCCCGTTGAAGCCGCCGGTGAATGAATGCCGTCTCGTTGGCGGCTGTACCAAGGCCGACGGTTGCTGCTTGCCGACCGAAACCGGCCGGCGACCAGCCGTCGCCACGAGAAATAACGTGAGGAGTTCCAAATGTTGGCTCGTTTGCTCCAGGCGCTCGGAATCGCTGTCGTTGCGGTCCCTGCTGGAGGCCTGCTCTACTTCCACATGAGCGGGTCTCACGGTTCCCCACTGGTGCCGATCGCAATGAGCGCGGCCCGCGCCTCGCAAACGGCAATGCCATACACCATTGCTGCAACGGCCGCCGCACGGGTGGAGGTTCCAGAAAATCTCGAGACGCCGGCTGCGGAGCAGGCTGGAGCGCGCCTATTTCGGGAGAACTGCGTCCAATGCCATGGGGCTCCAGGCCTTGCCGCGACCGTCCAGGGGTTGAGCCCGCCGCCCCCGAACTTGTTGCTCGGCGGCCGACGAAACGATCCCGCCGAGGTCTTCTCGAAGACCAAGAATGGCATCAATGGAACGGCAATGCCGGCCTGGGGCGATCGAATCCCGGATCAAAGCATATGGGCGCTCGCGGCGTTCCTTCACCATTCTCGCGGCATCTCGGCGGACGCATTCGATGCGCTGAGCACGGCAGAGGTAGATCCCGGAGAAGGGACACACTAAGCAGTGCCCGCGGCGGAAATGAAACGCCAATCAGGGCCATCGGCGTATTCTGCCCCTCAGCCTGACGACGCCCGTTTTGAATCGGGGAGCAGCAGCATGGCAATGTCACCGGTCGGCACGCGCTCGGCATGGGACTTCAGGAAACTCGAAGCGATTGGGTGCTCGGTGGCGTTGTTGGCCTCGTCGACACTTTCACCGCATGCGTTTGCCACTCCCTCGCCATCGACGCTACGGACGCTGCCGATAGTGGCGACGACATGTCGCGCAATGGTGGGAGCGTCGCCAAGTTGAGGTCCAAAAGATAGCGCTATGTCATCCCAGGTCCTGCCGTAACGAGAACCCTGAGAGGCATGCCAAATGCTGCAACGAACACGGGCAACAATGCGGTCGTACGTGCCCCTGTATCCCATGGCTGCGTTGCTGTTGGCTGCCAGCATCTTTGGTGTCGACACCTTCACATCCCTTGACAGTGCCGCTATCGCCGTCGGGTACATCGTGGTGGTTTTGATATCCTCCAGTTTCTTCAGTCGCAAGAGCCTGCTGGCTGTAGGAGTCCTCTGTGCGATCCTGACGCTAAGCAGCTTTGCGATCGTTCATGGAAACGCCTATGAAAGCGATCCTTTCGCTCGTTGCCTGATCAGCATTAGCGCTATCGGCATCATTACGTTTTTAGCGCTGAAGAACCAGCAGGCGACGCTTGCTCTGCGTAACCAGGCCGCACTCCTGGATCTTACCCATGACGCGATAATCGTCCGCGATGGTAATGATGTCATCACCTATTGGAACGCAGGCGCTGAAGAAGAGTATGGCTGGAGGTCCGAGCAGGCCGTCGGACGGCATGCGGCAGAGCTGCTGAAGACCAAGTTCCCGACCACACCCGGACGCATCGCGTTGCAGCTCCATGCTGAAGATCGCTGGGAGGGGGAACTCACACAAACGAAGCGCGATGGCAACGAGGTCGTCCTTGCCAGCCGGTGGTCGCTTCAGCGGGACGAACGCGGCCGCCCCGGCTCTACGATGGAGATCAACAACGACATCACTGAGCGCAAGCGTGCGGACGAGAAACTGCGTCAGGCCGAGCAGGAATTGCGGCGCGCGATCGACACGATACCTGGCATGGTCTGGAGCGCATCCGGCACGGATGGAACGATGGTTCTATTCAGCGCGCGCTGGTTGGACCTGGGTTGGACAGCGGCCGAAGTTGCCCAGGGTCGTTGGCAATCCATGGTGCATCCTGACGATGTGCAGCGGGTCGAGGCCGAATGGTTAAGGTCGTTGGCGACCGGGGAGCCTTACGAAACCGAATGCCGTGTCCGATCGGCGGCGAGGGAATATCGCTGGCACCTGGTGCGCGCATCGCCATTGCTTGGTGAGAACGGCCAAATTCTGCGCTGGTACGGCATCAATACAGACATCCAGGATCGCCGCCGGGCAGAAGACGCGCTTCACAAGACGCAGGCCGAGCTTGCACATGTGACCCGGGTGACGACGCTCGGGGAGCTCACGGCCTCGATTGCGCATGAGGTCAACCAGCCTCTGGCCGCGATCGTCACCAATGGAGAGGCTTGCGTGCATTGGCTGCGGCGGGACGTGCCCGATCTCGATGAGGTGCTCAGCTCCGTCGAACGAATGATCAGCGATGGCCGCAGGGCCAGCCAGGTGGTGACACGCATACGCGCCCTGGTCCGCAAGAGCGACCCCCGGCAGACCAATTTGAGCATGAATGAAATAGTGAACGACGTGCTTTTGCTCGTCGAGCGTGAATTGGTCAAGCAGCGGGTCACTCTGCAACTTGAGCTGGAGCCTTCGCCGCCGACCGTTTGGGGTGACCGTGTCCAGTTGCAGCAGGTGATGATCAATCTGGTGATGAATGCCATTCAGGCGATGTCGGGCGTCGCCGACCAACCGCGCGTCCTGTCCATCAGTTCCAGAAGTCAGGCGCCGGACACGAAGGACCGGTCGACAAGCCTGGAGGTACGGGATACGGGCGTGGGAATCGACCCCGCCTCAATGGCTCAGCTCTTCACCGCATTCCATACGACCAAGGCTGACGGCATGGGGATGGGATTGTCGATCTGCCGGTCGATCGTGGAGGCGCATGGCGGTCGCATCTCGGTCGCGACGGACCAGGAACGCGGTGCCTGTTTCGTTGTCCGCCTTCCGGTCACGCGAGAGACGCTGTCGTGAAACAGACTCAGGCCGGGCATGGCGATATCCCAATGCGTTCGTGGGCGGTGAAGGCAACGTTTGCTGTAGTCACGCGTGTCGGATCCGGGCGGGCGAGATTTTATCGCTACGGGATTACGCGCCAATCAGACGAAGGTATATCTTAAAGTATTAAAAGGTATTCATATTTAATTACTTGCGTGCCATCGCGAATATATTTTCCGTACATATATAAATGGGCAGGCTTTTCATACTTTGAAAGCCAACCTTGAAGGAGTTTACCATGCGAAAATCAACGTTAATCTTAACGACGATCGCTTTGGGTGCAGTCCTGGCGATTGGTTCGGTGTCAGACTCGATGGCCCGCGGCGGCGGCGGCGGCGGCGGCGGTGGCCACGGTGGCGGCGGCTTCGGCGACGGCGGTGGCGGTCATGACTTTGGAGGTGGTGGCGATCATGGCTTCGGCGATCGTGGCTTCGGTCGCGGTTACGGCGGCTTTGGCGGGTGGTGGGACGATTGGGGTCCTGACGACTATCCCTACTACTATGGGGACTATGCCGCAAATAATGACGCTAATGTCGCGTCCTGCGAGGCGCGGTACCATTCGTTCAATCCCGCCACCGGGACATATCTTGGATATGATGGACATCGTCACTATTGCTCGTGACAGCAAGCCTTTCGGATCCGGGCTCACAGGCCAGTGGGATCGGATCCGATGTCCGACGTAGCGACCAGTTTGATCGAAATGGCGCTTGAAACAGCAAGCAACTGCCAGGAGAAGCTCGAAGGCGGATTGGGTTCCATAGCCGGGCAGTTCGATATGGCAGTTGCACCCGTTTGGCGTCCTGCGAATTTGGTCTACCTGCCCGACTAACGTTAGCGGATCTGCGTCCAGTCGTCCGGCGGTTGCATTCTTCCTCCATCGGACGGTCGAACGCGAAGCGCGCAGAAGCGACGAAATCATCGCAATCCGGAGCAAGTCATCGCGAGGTCAAAAGCCTACTGTCGATGCCTCAAGGAACTTGCGGCGCAGGCCTCACCCTTTATGCGAGAGGAGCAGTAATCGATGATATCGAGACGTGACGTGCTGGCTGCGACAGCCGTAGGTGGAGTGGCAACAGCTGTGTCCATGAGCAGTGCCAAGGCCACACCGGTGAAGCAACCGATCGCCTTCGGCAACCCGAACGATCCGCCGCAAGGGGCGATCAACGCCACCAATCCAAGAAGCATCACAGATCCCGGTCCGCAAAACCCGGCGATCAGGGATCAGTTTCCGTCGGCATTCTCGCCGCCGGCGACCGACGTTGGCAGCATGCCGCTCACTTGGGCGTCATTCAACAATGCGCCGCGGCGCATCCAGAATGGCGGCTGGGCGCGTCAGGTTACCCAGGATACTTTCGCAGTCGCGGACACCATCTCCGGCGTCAACATGCGCCTGACATCCGGCGGCATTCGGGAGATGCACTGGCACCAGTTTGCCGAGTGGGCCTACATGACCTACGGCACCTGCCGGATCACCATCCTGGACGCGTTGGGCCGGCCCTACGTCGCCGACGTGAAAGAGGGCGACCTGTGGTATTTCCCCGCCGGCCTGCCGCATTCGCTGCAGGGTCTCGGTCCGGACGGCTGCGAATTCCTGATTTGCTTCGATGAAGGCTCGGCCTCCGAGTTCTCGACGCTACTGGTATCGGAATGGTTCACTCACACACCTCCGGACGTTCTTGCCGCCAACTTCGGGGTTCCAGTCGAAACGTTCCAGAAGATCCCACTGCGCGACCTCTACATATTCCAAGGCGAATTGCCCGGAGATCTGGCGGCGGACCGGGCAGCAGTGAGCGGAAAGGGCGCTCCGCCGCACCCGTTCACCTTCTCGCTCGGATCGATGGCCCCGACGCGCGAGACGCGGGGCGGCATCGTGCAGGTCGCCGACAGCACGAACTTCACCGTCTCGACAACGATTGCCGCGGCATTGCTGACCATCCGTCCCGGCGGCATGCGCGAAATGCATTGGCACCCAAACGCCGACGAATGGCAGTACTGGATCAAGGGCAAAGGCCAGATGACAGTTTTCAACACCGGGCCGAATGCGGTGACCATGGACTTCAACCCAGGCGACATTGGCTACGTCAAGAAGAATCTCGGACACTATATCAAGAATACGGGCGATACGGACCTGCAAGTCCTCGAAGTGTTTAGAGCTCCTCAATTCCAGGATGTTTCTCTGTCCGATTGGATCACACATACCCCGCCCGCGATGGTCGCCCAACACCTGAACGTCAGTAAGGCGACGATAGCGAGGTTCCCCAGGAACAGGGCGGAAAACATGCCCGAGTGATCTGCCAAAACCCTGTCCTGTGAACTCGATTGGCGGATCCCCTCAATTCGCGAGCGCCTCTGCTCTGGGGCCGATCGACGCGTGGCCATCCCCCATGACGTCCCCGATCAGGTGCCCGTCCCTCACCGAGCGCCACACCCAATTGGTCGATGAACCATTGTATTTTCAACATGGCGTGGCCGTTACCGCTGTTGGCTCGTTCTCGCGCCGGACTTGCTGAGGCCTCTTGTCTTCGGAAATGTCCAGTTCGCTCAATCGCCGATACCATCTGGACCCTTTTGATCTCCATGAGATTCCGCGCTCATTAATCTAAAACTACACATCACAACAATATAAATATACATATTAATACTATTATATAATGCCTCGAATATATTCTCATGAAATAAGATTCAGTTTTCAGGCACTTTGAAAAGCCGGTATTGACGGAGGCTCTATCATGAGAAAATCAACGGCAATCTTAACGACAATCGCTTTGGGTGCAGCGCTGGCGATTAGCTCGGTGTCAGACTCGATGGCCCGGGGGGGCGACTTCGCCGGTGGTCGTGGCTTCGGTCGCGGTCATGGCGGCCCGTTCCTCGGCCGTTCCCCCTGGATCTGCAGCCTGAGCGGATTTGGCCATCGCGCGACCTGCCGTTCCCGGTACCAGGATTAGCAGCCAAAACCAGACGTTCAAAAAGGACTGTACCGCAGCTTCCCGAAGTGGTTAAGCAAGCTAGCCGTCGAGCTTTTCGAGCGCAGCCAGCAGCTTGTCCGGGGTAGCGGGAAAGTCGCGGATCCGTGCCCCGGTAGCATTATGGATGGCGTTCATGATCGCGGCGCCGGCACCGCAAATACCCAGTTCGCCGACGCCCTTGCTGCCGAGGGGACTGCCGTGCGGATCGGCCTCCTCCAGAAACACCACGTCCATCGCACCGACATCGGCGTTTACCGCGACATGGTAGCTGGCCAGATCCTGGTTGATGAAGGAGCCGAAGCGCGAGTCGACGTGGTTCTCCTCGAGCAGCGCCGAGCCGATGCCCCAGGTCATGCCGCCGATCATCTGCGAGCGGGCGGTCTTTGCATTCAGGATGCGACCGGCCGCGAACACGCCGAGCATGCGTCGAACGCGCACCTCACCGGTGTCCCGATCGACGCCGACTTCCGCGAAATGCGCGCCAAAGCCGGCGTGTGAATACGCCTTGTCGAGATCGGCGGGCGTGACCGATCCCAGGGCTTCCGTCATCCCGGAGGCCCGCCCGGCCTTGAGTTTGCGGCAGGCCGCCAGAACCGCGGAACCGGACGTCGCCGCGCCAAAGGAGCCGCCCGAGCCGGCGGTGGGTGGAAAGCGGGTGTCGCCAAGGCGAACCATAACGCGGTCGACTGGCATTTCCATCGTGTCGGCGGCAATCTGCGTCAGGATCGTGTAGGAGCCGGTGCCGATGTCCGTCATCGCCAGCTCGATGATTAGCCGGCCGTCGCTCTCCAGCCGCGCTCGCGCCGTCGCGCTCTGCAGCACGTCGCCGCGGATCGCCGAGGCGACGCCGAGGCCGACAAACCAGGGCCCGTCGCGAACGCTGGCCGGCTTTGCGACGCGCTTGTCCCAGCCGAAGCGGCCAGCGCCCTCACGCAAGGCCTCTGCGAGATGGCGCGAGGCGAACGGCTGATCCTGCTGGGGATCGCTCTGGGTGTCGTTGCGCAAACGTAACTCGACCGGGTCCAGGCCAAGTGCCTCCGCCAGCTCGTCCATCGCGCATTCGAGCCCCAGCAGGCCGATCGCCTCGCCCGGGGCGCGCATCGAATCCGAACGCGGCAGATCAAGCTTGGCGCGGCGATGCCGGGTCAACCGGTTGGGCGCGGCATAAAGCCTGCGGGCCGCGTCGACGACCGGCTCGGTGAACTGGTCGAAGCGCGCACAATGCACCAGTGCTTCCTGGCCGTAGGCAGTCAGCCGGCCATCGCGGTCCGCGCCCAGTCGTATGTGCTGCTCGGATGCCGTGCGGTGTGTCGTGGTATGGAACAGCTGCGGGCGTGTCATTGCCACCTTCACCGGTCGACCAAGCGTGCGGGCGCCGATCGCGGCGAGGGTCGCGTCCACATAGTACGGCAACTTGCTGCCGAAACCGCCGCCGACATAACGGGTGATGACACGGACGTTCTCCTTGGGGATGTTGAACGTTCGGGCGAGACCTTCCTGCGGACTCGCCGTCAACTGCGCGGAGGTGTGCACCGTCAACATCCCGCCCTCCCATGCCGCCATTGTCGCATGTGGCTCCATTGGAGCCTGATGCTGATAGGGCGTTGTGTACTTTGCATCGATCCGCACCTGTGCGTTGGCAAACGCGGATTCGAAATCACCCGTGGCACTGTCGGCGGGAGCATTGCCATCGATCCGGCCGGGGTTTTCGGCGGTAGGACCCGCGGCATGCAGGTCATAATCACCAGGTGTTGGATTGTACCGGATGCGGACCATCGCGGCGGCCGCGCTGGCCTGCTCGAGCGTTTCGGCGACCACGAAGGCGACAGGAAAGCCGAAATAGAGCACCTCGTCGGTGTTGAGCGCGGGCTCTGCCCGCGCAAAGCGGTCCGGCAGATCGACTGGACCCCAGGGCGTCTGGGGAGGTGCATTGTCCTTGGTCAATACGAGCAGCACGCCCGGCGCACGCTGTGCATCGCTCGCATCGAGTGCCAGGATGCGGCCCTTGCCGATCGCTGCACTCACGATCACGCCATAGGCTGCGCTTCCTTGCCCAGCATATTCGAAGGCGTAGGTGGCCCGGCCCGTCACCTTAAGTCTGCCATCGATGCGATCGAGAGGAAGGCCTATTACGTCGGCGTGCTTGCTTTCGGTCATGCTCGCTTCTCCTCAGACGCCGACCGCGTCGGCCAATGTGGCCCGCAGCGTTCGGCGTGCGAGCGGGATCTTGAAGTCGTTGTGGCCATAGCCGCGTGCACTTTTAAGCGCGGCTATGCCGGCGGCATCAAAAGACGCTCGAGTCGCCGAGGCGCCGTCCAGCGAGGCTTCGGCTTCCACCGATCGCCATGGCTTGTAGGACAGGCCGCCGAACGCGACGCGCGCGGCGCGCACCCTGTCACCCTCGCGCTCTGCGACGACAGCGACCGAAACGAGTGCGAACGCGAAGGAGGCGCGATCGCGGACCTTGCGATAGACTTGACGACCCTTCGGCGGCGGCGGCAGCAGCACCGACCGGATCATCTCACCCGGTGCCAGAACCGTTTCAATATGGGGCGTGTTGCCGGGCGCTCGATAGAGCGCGTCGATCGGGATGGTCCGAATTGCGCCATCAGCGGCGACGGTCTCCACCCGCGCGTCGAGTGCCGTCATGGCGACCGCCATATCGGACGGATGCGCGGCGATGCAGTCGTCGCTCACGCCCATCACGGCGTTCATCCGGTTGATGCCGTGCAGCGCCGCACATCCGGACCCCGGCACACGTTTGTTGCACGGTTTAGTGGTGTCATAGAAGTAGGGGCATCGCGTGCGCTGGAGCAGATTCCCACCGGTCGTGGCCTTGTTGCGAAGCTGCGTCGAGGCGCCCGCCAGGATCGCCTGCGACAGCAGCGGATAGAGGCGGCGGACGCGCATGTCGGCGGCAAGCGCGCTGTTCGTGACCCCCGCGCCGATGCGCAGACCACCCTCCCCCGTGCTTTCGATGATGTCGGCGAGCGGCAGGAGACCGATGTCGACCAGCAGTTCAGGCGTTTCGATCTGCAGCTTCATGAGATCGATGAGGTTGGTGCCACCGGCGATAAACTTGGCTCCCGGTGCGGCTGCAGTGGCACAGGCGGCAGCGACTCCGCTTGCCCGTTCGTAACGGAACGGCTTCATCCGCGGCCTCCCTCGTTCACGTCGCGGATTGCCGCAACGATGTTGGGATAGGCTGAGCACCGGCAGATATTGCCGCTCATCCGCTCGGCGATCTCGGCATCCGTCAGGGCTGGCCTGGTCGCGACATCCGCCGTCACATGGCTTGGCCAGCCCGCCTTGTGTTCGGCCAGCAACGCGACGGCCGAGCAAATCTGACCGGGCGTACAGTATCCGCATTGCAATCCATCATGGCGCACAAAGGCAGCCTGCATCGGATGGAGATCGCCGTCCTCCACCAAACCCTCGATGGTGGTGATCTCGTCGCCGGCGTGCATAACCGCAAGCGTCAGGCAGCTGTTGATGCGCTGTCCGTTGACGATTACCGTGCAGGCACCGCACTGCCCTTGGTCGCAGCCTTTCTTCGTGCCGGTCAAGGCGAGGTGCTCGCGCAGCGTATCGAGCAACGTCGTGCGGGGGTCGAGATCAAGGGCGTGCTGCCGCCCATTGACGCTCAATCTGACATTCTCTTTCGGCAACGATGGGGGTTCTGCGGTGGGCTCGGCAAGTGCTGCCGGCGAAGCCAGCACCATGGTCGTAACCCCGGCTGTCCCAAGAAACCGCCGCCGGGATATGGATGAGCGAAGAGTGAGTTCTCTTTCCATGGCAGTGTCTCCGACTGGATGCGGATGAGGACGTACCCGTTTGCCCGAAAATGAAATCGCGCATATTTGCGCGATATGGCCCGGTCTTGCGTTGATTTCAGGAAACTTTCGTCGGACTGGAGTTTTGCGTATCCGTCGGTGAGGCCTTTGAGAAACGATGAGAGCGCGCTCTTCGCAAGCCGCCGAGGAAGGCACCTCAGCCGCGCTGCGATGGCGCTTCGAACGCGCCGCTGCACGCTGCTGTCGCAAAAGGCGCAAGCGAAAAGCAGAGCCAGCAATTTCGGACAAGCAAAACAGCTTTGATCGGATCACAGGAAGCTGGCTGCGAGCAAAGCTGTATACCTGCGCTCAACGCGATTGATGGATGGCAGCGCGCCGCGAGGCTCGCTGCTGAATCCCGCGGCAACGGTGCCCGAACTGGGGCCGTCTTCATCACCGACAAGGAGCCATCCATAGACATGGTGACCGAATATCCCTCAATTCGTATTGTCAGCCCGACCGCTTTCGACGCGGGCACGGCACAGACGCCTGGCTCCGTCCGCCTGGCCGCGGTCGCGCCGCAGCTCGGCATCCAATCGGCGATATGGGGCGGGCTGTTCGAGGTCATGCCTGGAGCCAGTACAGGCATCCACCATCATGGAGAGCAGCAGACGATTGCCTATGTCTTATCGGGCACCTGCAAAGTTCGCTGGGGCGTGAGGGGAGAATACGCCGCGAGCGCGAAAGCCGGCGATTTCATTCATGTGCCTGCGTTCCTGCCACACATGGAGATCAATCCATCGGATTCGGAGCCTTTTCACTGGGTGGTCGTCAGGAGCACCCCAACGCCAATCGTGGTGAACCTCCCTGATCATACGTGGCCATGACGGTTACGCTTCGCGTGAGACACGTCATGGCACGTCGGGACGGGGATCGCCTACGAACATGCTCCGGTTCGGCATCTCGATCGCGCTCAGTGTCTTGGCGTCGAGCGTTGCATCCGCCGGAAGCAGTCCGTTCAGATTGAGGATGTAGGCGGAGATCGCGTAGACATCCTCGTCGCTCAGCGATTGCGGCGCCGTCAGCGGCATCGCGCGGCGGATGTAGTCGAACAATGTCGGGGCGTACGGCCAATAGCTGCCAACGGTTTTGACCGGATTTGGCGTCGCCAGCGTGCCTTTCCCGCCGACCAGTTTGTCGCCAAGCCCGCCCTCGCCCTTTGCGCCGTGACAGGACGCGCATTGCTGATCGAACACCATACGGCCCTGACTGACACTGCCACTTCCCGGCGGAAGGTTTTTGCCGTCGCGATCGATATCGATGTTCCAGCCCGCAATCTCAGCCGGCGTTGCTGATCGACCGATGCCGTAGGGGCCTTGCGCCTGAGCGCGCGGAACGCATGTCAGCCCAAGCACGGCGAGCACCGCGATACAAAACTCACGCGTTGCCATTGGACACCTCGCCATCCGCTGCGATGCGCCACGGCCAAATGGCGTTGTTGTGGTAATAATAATTGTCGCCACGCACCGCGAGCAGCTCGGCCAATGTCGGCTGGACGTAACCCGTCTCGTCTGTTGCTCGGCTTTGAATCACGGCCGGTTCACCTCCCCATTGCCAGGGAAGCCTGAAGCGCGTCAGCGCCCGCGTCAGCACCGGCTCCTGCAGCTGCGCGTCTTGCCAGCTCTTGCCGTCATCGACCGAAACCTCGACCCGCTTGACCTTGCCATGTCCGCTCCAGGCGATACCCCTGATCTCGTGAAAACCCGGTGTGCTCAGCCGTTGGCCGCCCGAGGGCCGCGTGATGATGGACTTGGCTTCCATGTAGAACGTGAAGTCACGTGCCGATCCGTCTGGCATCAGGTCGGTGTATTTGGATGTTTCTTCGCGCGAGTAAGTCGGTTCCGCAGTGACGTGCAGACGGCGCAGCCACTTTATGCTCATGTTGCCCTCAAAACCCGGCAGCAGAAGCCGCAGCGGATAACCTTGCTGCGGGCGTAGCCGCTCGCCGTTCTGGCTGTAGATCAACATCGCGTCGTCGAGACATTTTTCGATCGGAATGCTGCGTGTCATCGCTGCAGCATCCGCGCCTTCGGCGACGACCCATTTCGCGCCTGGCTGCAGTCCTGCTTCCTGCAGAACGACCTTCAGGCTGACCCCGGTCCATTCGGCGCAACTCACGAGACCGACAAGGTCGGATGCCGTCTTGCCGTAGGGTTTCTTGTAGGAGGGATTGCCGGAGCACTCGAGAAAATAGATATGCGATTCCGAAGGGAAGCGCCGGATGTCATCCATGGTGAAGATCAGAGGCTTGTCCACCAGGCCATGCAGCATCAGTCGATGCTGCGCCGGATCAATCGTGGGCACCCCGCTATGATGGCGCTCGTAGAACAGTCCGTTTGGCGTGATGATACCATCGAGATCCTGCAGCGGCGTCCGTCCCGATGCGGACAGATACTGCGGCAGATTCTTCGGGATATTCTTGATGACGCCCTTCTCGAACGGCGAAGGCGTTCCATAGGGCTGGCTTCCCATCGGGTCGCCGGGCGCTTTCATCCATTCTGGAATGTTGGGCGGAAGATTGTCAGCACTATCGCTTGCGGCCAGCGCTTCGTTGCCCGCGAGGCTGCCCGCGACAAAGGCTCCGCCCAGCAACGCACCACCTTCGCGCAGAAACCGCCGGCGTGATGTCAGGCCAAGATCATTGTCGACGTCGGTTGGCAAGGTCATCGCGTATCCTCCATTCGAACACAGCGGCGATCGAGCAAACGGGACACCATCGGCAAGCAAGGCGTTGACCAGCCGTTATTGTGTGGAGCTATGGCGACCGGCGCGTCCACGGATTTTAATTCATCTGGGCAAGGCACCGCTTGCCGAGGATTGCTGCTCTTGCGTCATTCTTGCCGTTAGGCAACCGACCCTAAACCTAAGTATTCCCTTCTCAACCGGACGTAACGGATAGATAAGCCTTCGTTCAATAGTCCGGATCATCGAGCTACGGTTACGTTCGGGGTATAACTTGGGTAACCGGATGGCACTACAATGACAACCGATAGCACCAGCACTTCACCCGACCGGATGGACTTGGCCGTCGCACGACAAGCGATTCTTCCGATATTGGTGGCGTTTTCCATCGCCTGTTTCGTAGGCGCTTTGGTCACCGATATCGTCTATTGGCAGACCGTAGCCGTGACGTGGGAGACGTTCTCCATCTGGCTGATCACGGCCGGCCTCGTCCTGGCAGGCGTTGCGGTCATAGCTTTCGTGATCGACTTTGTCCGCGGCAAGCGAAGCCGTACGCTTGCCTTGCCTTACGCGGTTGGCTATGCGCTCGCCGTTCTGCTCTCGCTGATAAATGCCTTCGTCCACAGCCGCGACGGCTACACGGCAGTTGTGCCAACGGGCCTGACGCTTTCCGCCCTCACCATCATCATCCTGTTGATCGGTGCCTGGGTCGGCTCGGGATATCGCCATCGCATTGGAGCAAGAATATGATGCACGCTGTCGAAATTGCACATTCGATGAAGCGGCCTCGGCTGGCCTCTCTCGTTGCCGCTGTTGCCGGGCTGGGTCTCGCCGGCTGTGACAATGGTGGCGGCGACCCCAGCAAACAGGTCGGTGCCAATCCCGTGCTGCCCGCGCTGCAGCAGTTTTTGGTACCGCCGATAAAGGTCGCGAAAGTCGTCGCATGGGGACACGAAACTCCGACGGTGCCGGCGGGATTGCAGGTCCATGCTTTCGCCACCGGCTTTGAGCATCCAAGATCCCTCTACACTCTTCCCAACGGGGACGTGTTGGTGGTTGAAAGCAATGGTCCGAAAGCACCGATCTACCGCCCCAAGGACATAGTTCAAAGCTGGGTCACCTGGTACGCCGGCGCAACCGCCGAGGGCGGAAATCGCATCACGCTGCTCCGCGATACCAATGGCGACGGCGTTCCCGAGCTGCGAACCGTTTTCCTGGACCACCTCAATTCACCCTTTGGCGTCGCGTTGGTTGGCCATGATCTCTACGTTGCCAACACCGACGGAATCGTCCGCTATCCCTATCAGGACGGGCAAACCAGCATCAGTGCCACCGGCACCAAGCTCACCGACCTGCCAGGTGGACCCATCGATCATCATTGGACAAAAAGTATGGTGGCCAGCCCGGATGGCTCCAAGCTCTATGTAGGGGTCGGATCAAACAGCAACATCACTGAAAACGGAATTGGGGCCGAATATGAAAGAGCTGCGATCTGGGAGGTCGACCGTGCATCGGGCGCCCATCGTATCTTCGCCAGCGGCCTGCGCAATCCGACCGGGCTTGCCTGGGAGCCGGTGACCGGCAAGCTCTGGGCCGTCGTCAACGAGCGCGACGAGATCGGTCCCGACCTGGTTCCAGACTATCTGACCTCGGTTCGGGACGGAGCTTTCTACGGCTGGCCCTATAGTTATTACGGCCAGCACCTCGACCCGCGGGTCCAACCGCAGCGACCGGACCTGGTGGCTACCGCGATCCCGCCGGACTACGCCTTGAGCTCTCACGTGGCGCCGTTGGGTGTAGCGATGTATGCGGGCACCAACCTTCCCCCAAGCTACCGCGGCGGCGCGTTCGTAAGCGAACATGGAAGCTGGGATCGAACCCCCCTTAATGGCTACAAGGTGGTTTTCGTGCCGTTTAGCGGCGGACGCCCCAGCGGCCCGGCGCAGGACGTCGTCACCGGCTTTCTCGATGCGAGCAACCAGGCGCGCGGACGGCCTGTTGGTTTGGCGGTCGATCGATCCGGCGGACTGTTGGTAGCGGACGACCTGGGCGACACCGTATGGCGGGTGTCGTCGAACGGTTCCCCGACCGCGTCCAACAATTGACGCAACAGGCGATCGAACAAGCATCCGGCTGCAGCGATCCGCAAGAACAGCATCGGACGAGCCGCCGGATTCGGTTTCGAGTTTTCAGGACGTTTTGTTTCATTTGTCCATTTTCAAAGTGATGGACGAGCCTTGCACACCGATGACTCGCAATGGCTGATCAGCGGCCGGATCGGTCCTTTCGGGCCGGCGCAACAGGAGAAAACATGAAGAAGAACTGGACCAAACCGAGCATGTGCCAGGTCCCCGCAAGCCTGGAAATATCGCGGTATCTGCCTGCAAGAATGACTCCCAAGAAATAGGCTGCAGAAGTGCGTGTCCCCGGTCAGGGGCACGCACCTTCCCCACCGGGTAAACCCATGACAGGCCTTGACGCGCACGATGTCGGCCGTGACGCTTCCACGATTGCGATTTTCATGGACCATAGAGAACGCCGCGACGTGGAAACCGCCATGCGTCCGAGGATCGTCGGATCGGCGGCAGGCGGCGGTTTTCCCCAGTGGAACTGCAACTACCGGATGAGCCGTACGGCCCGTGCCGGGGCAGCGGGCATTTCCCAGCGGACGCAATCGAGCCTGGCTGCATCCGTCAACGGACGCGACTGGGTTCTTTTCAACGCCTCCCCCGACATCCGCCAACAGATCGCGCAAAAACCGCTGAATTGCAGCCTAGCGCCGACGCGCCGATGCGCTCTACGCCGATCCGAGCGGTGCTGCTTACCAATGCCGATGTCGATCACGTCGCCGGCCTGCTCACCCTGCGCGAGCGCCACCCTTTCACCATCTATGCAGCGGCGCAGGTTCTGGCGGTACTTCAGGCGATTTCAATTTTCAACGCACTCGATCCGGCAATCGTGGCGCGGCGTGTACTCCCGCCGGAAGGCGACTTGAAGATTTGCGATGCGAACGGCCGGGCCACTGCGTGACGATCGAGAGCTTCGCGGTGCCTGGAAAGGTGGCGCTCTACCTGGAGGATTCCACCCTGCCGGAAGCCGATTTCAGTTCCGACAAGGGCGATACGATCGGGGTACGCACCACCGGACACAATGGTGGCGGCTCGGCCTTCTATATTTCGGCTGCGCCCGCATGGACGGGGTTTTGCGCTCGCGTCTGGAAGGCTGCCTGCCTCCTGTTCGACGGCACCGTCCACACCAACGAGCAAATGATCGCGGCCGCGTTGGAGACAAGACCGGCACGCGCATGCGACATCTGGCAATGTCGAAGAAACGGGCTCGCCGGGCTGGCCAGCGTGAAGATCGGACGCCGAGTCTTTATCCACATCAACAACACCAATCCGGTTCTCGACGGAAACTCGCCCGAACATGCGGCAGTCAAGGCGATGGGCTGGGAAGTCGCACATGACGGCATGAGATAGAATTGTGAGCTGTTTCCATGGCGTGGCCAGAAGCGGACTGTCCGCAACGGGACTGGGAAGCCGTGCTGCGGCAGGTAGGTGCCGAGCGCTATCACAACCGCCACCTCTTCCACCACAGGGGATGACCGCAGGCTCCCTGTCGAAGATCGAGATGCAGGCCTGGGCGTTGAATCGTTACTGCTACCAGGCGGTCATTCCCCGCAAGGACGCCATGATCCTCGCACGCGCCGACGATCCGACCTTTCGGGCGGCGTGGCGCAAGCGCATAGAGGACCATGACGGCGACGACGGCCGAAGCGGCGGCGCGGCACGCTGGCTGCATCTCGCGTCCTCGCTCGGTCTCGATGCGGATGCCGTGGAAAGCGGGAGGCCGGCGACACGAGAGCGATGATTTCGCTGTGGTCGGTGGTATTTCGCCAGCATGGCCGGCACGCGCTCACCGATGATCATCGGTGAGAACAATTCCGTCAGCGACGAGGCGACCGCCTCGAGCGTCCGGTTGGCGCAGAAAGAAAGATGGGCGGCGACCGCGAAACGATCCTGTCGCTCCGCGGTTGGCCAGATCATGGCCGATCTCGCAGATGACGCACAGGAGAGAAAAGTGACCCGCGACGTCACTGCCTTCCTCCAAGAATGGTCCGACAAGTTGCTGGTGAAGCTGTGAACGAGCCGTTGCTTCCTCCGATCGCCATGCTGGCAGAACTGACCCATCGCTTCCCGCTGCAATGTCCCTATGCGTTGATGCCAAGCCGCGCTTCCGTCGAGCGGCAAGTGGAAATTGTTGAAGCCGCCTATGAGCGGCTGCGTGGGATCATGAACATATAGATTTAGTCACACCGGATTATTTCGCGATCTACCCCAAGCCCTGCATGGGCGGCTGGGCGCATGACGCTTTCATGGTCGCACCCGACGGCACTGTGTTGCCGTGCCACGCCGCACAGACGATCCCGTCATTACGCTTCGAACGTTTCGGGCCACGCACGCTGGCCGATTCACCGTTGTTCAACGCTTTCCACGGAACGGATTGGATGCAGGAGCCGTGTAGTGGCTGCGAACCGCGCGAGATCGACTGGGGCGGCTGCCGATGTCCGGCGGTGCCCGATTGCCGGCGATCCCGCCGCCACAGACCCAGCTTGCATCAAGTCGCCGATCCACGCTCGGGTGGGAAAGTTCATAGACGGTCCTCACAACCGCCGTTTCAGAAGCCACGGCGACAACGTCGCTGAAAGCTTCGTCTATCGCCGCATAGCCCCGCCACAACCCGGCCTGCCAGACGCGCATGGTTGTCGAGACAGATCTCCGTAACCAGATTTGGAAAACTTCTGCGGGATTGCGCTTCGTCACCGTGCGATCCGCGCTCGTTCGAGCGCCGGGTTTGCTTCGCGATGTTCGGATCGTTGTCGAGCAGCGGTTCTGTCGGCAGTCGCGTGGGTTGAAAAACTGGGCCGTGAGCGCGTGTGGAAATGATGGACGTTGTTTTCGTCCATCCCCTTCCAGCTTTTCATCGCGCAAATGCTCGGCAAGCTGTTCGAACTTCGGTGCGTACCGCAGCCCTGCATCCTGGGTTGAGCCGGTGGTCTCCAGGATCGAATTGTGGTAAGCTCTTCGGGCACTTTGGCGGATAGATCGCCCACCGGACTCGGATCTGAAAATTGGGCCGATCTCGATGATCGTTACCGGAACACACAATCCGTATCTCGTCGGTTTTTCGATTCTGGTCGCCCTCTTCGCGTCTTACACTGCGCTCGATCTCGGGGGGCACGTGGCACCCACGCGAGGACTTGTACGTCAGCTGTGGCTGGCGGCGGCCGCGATCACAATGGGGGGCGGAATATGGTCGATGCACTTCGTTGCCATGCTCGCCTTCAGCATGCCGACTCCGATGTCCTACGACATCGGATTGACCACGCTTTCGCTCGCGGTTGCGATCTTCGTAACCGGCGGCGCTTTTTACGTCATCAGTCGCCGGACGGCATCGCCGCTTCGCCTCATGCTCAGCGGCATCTGCATGGGACTTGGCATTGCGGCTATGCACTACATCGGCATGGCGGCGATGCAGGGCCCTCAGCTTAGCTACGACTACTTATTTGTTGCGCTCTCACTGGTCGTAGCGATTGGCGCGGCGACGGCGTCACTATGGCTGGCATTTCGAACCACGGCTCCTGGACAAAAGCTCGTTGCGGCCATTGTCATGGGCCTGGCCATTTCCGGCATGCACTACACGGCTATGGGAGCGGCCATTTTTACCACTCACGGCTCGGTTCACGACGCCCCAGGAAATGCAAATCTCGATCAAACCAATCTAGCGGTGGCGGTTGCCAGCGTTACGTTCGTTATTCTGGCTTGCGCGTTGGTCGCATCCTTGTCCGAGCAGAAGCGCGCCGAAGAAGCGCTGCGCCAGTCGCAGGCGGAGCTGGCGCATATCACACGCGTGGCGACGCTGGGCGAACTGACCGCCTCGATCGCCCATGAAGTCAACCAGCCACTCGCCGCCATCGTGACCAATGGCGAGGTCGGCTTGCGGTTGCTCGACCGCGAGGTGCCGGATCTGGTCGAGGTGCGCGAGGCTCTTCATGACATGATCAGCAATGGCAAGCGAGCAGGCGAGATCATCCATCGACTTCGCGCGCTTTCTAAAAGGACCGAGACTCGGAAGGTGGCGCTGAACATCAACGACGCGATCAGCGAGGTGATCCCGCTGGTGCAGCACGAGGTGCTCAAACACCAGGTATCGCTGCGCCTGGAACTGGCTCCAACGCTGCCGGCCGTGCTCGGTGACCGGGTCCAGTTGCAGCAGGTGATCATCAACTTGCTGGTCAATGGAGTGGACGCCATGGCCTCGGTCGACAGCCGGCCGCGCGCGCTTGACATACGGTCGCAAAGGCATGGCCCCGGGCAGGTGCTGATAGCCATCCGGGACACGGGAGTCGGCATTGATCCGCAAAGCGTCAGGAGGATCTTCGAGGCGTTCTACAGCACCAAGCCGAGCGGCATGGGCATGGGGCTGTCGATCTGCCGCTCTATAGTCGAGAGCCACGGCGGAACGATCTGGGCGTCACCCAATGTGGGGCCGGGGGCCACGGTTCAGTTTGCCTTGCCCTTGCGACCGGAGCAGGCCGCATGACGTTCTATGCGCAGCACGAGCCGCGAGGCGAGGACAACGAGCCCCTTCGCCGCTGTGATGCGCGGCTCTACGAGGACGCAGATCACGTGCTTGTCGACGGCATCCGGACAATGGCCGGAACGAGTCTGACAGGTCGCCGCCAAAGTCGCTATTGGTCCGGCGGTTCCTACTAACGTCCGAAGGCAACACCTGACCCGAAGGTGACCTTGGTCCGCCCATGAGATGCCCAGTACATAGATTCCCGTGGAAGGTTCGCTTCTGCCGCTTAGCGGAAGTTTCGTTGATCGATCTGGAGATCGCCTTCCAAACTACCACAATGTCAACGCGAAACACCCGCCGCGTGTTAGTCTACGGCTCGTTTCACCGCAGCATTTGGATATATCCCGACCTCAACTCAACGACGGGTGCGCATATTCGGCCTGACGAATGCCTGGGCACAGGACAATCAAACGATCGATCGCCGACAGGGCGAAGCGCAGGCTGGACTCGTCGACCAATTGTCCATCCCTGATCTTGTCGACGACGTTACCGATGACGACCTGCGGACCAGGAACGGGACGTGACTGGATGGCGAGGAGCGTCTCGTTGGCCTGCGCCTGGGCACGAACGCCGCCGGTGAAGGCCGGCGACACTGAGATGACGAGCACCGGTTTGCCGGTCAACGCCGACCGACCGAGCGGCCTCGACGCCCAGTCAAGCGCGTTCTTGAGAACACCCGGGATGCCGTGATTGTACTCCGGCGTTGCGATCACAACCCCGTCGTTTTCCGCAACGGCTTGTCTGAATGCCTGTACGGTCTGCGGTGTCGACGGTCCATCTTGGTCCTGGTCGTAAAGCGGCAGCCGCAGATCGCCAATCTGGAGATCAACCGTCGGCCCCAATGCCAGTTGGAGACCTCGCAGAACGGCAAGGGAGTAAGAACCTTGGCGCAGACTCCCAGGCAAGCCGAGGAGCCGCGTCTGACTACGTGCCTCTATCATCGTCATCGGTCCAATCACTCTTAGGGCTGCAAGGGACCCGAACCAGCGCCGGTCGCTTCGATGGCGGCAGCGATCTCGGCTAAATCCTGGCCGGTCAATTCGAGGCTGGCCGCGTCAAACCAGCCGTCCACCTGAGCCGGGCTGCGGGCGCCGACGATCGCGCCCGTTACCCCCGGCCAAGCCAGCGTCCAGGCAATCGCAACCGCGGCAACGCTGGTGCTGTGACGCTGCGCGATCGGATTTAACGCATCGGTGAACGCCAGGTTTCGGGCAAGCTTTTCGCCGGAGAATTCCGCATCGCGGGATCGCCAGTCGTCTTTAGGGAGGGCTTGGGCGCGCGCGATCGTGAAGTGGCCGGTAAGTAGGCCGGATTGCATCGGGCTATAGACAATGACGCCGGTCTCATGGCCGTGGCACCACGGCAGTTCGGCCTTGGCGACATCGCGCCGGATCGCCGAAAACGGCGGCTGCAACGTGTCGACATGGCCCAGGCTCTCGGCCGTTTCCAACTGCACGGCACTGTGGTTGGAAAGGCCGATGGCGCGCACCTTGCCCTCCTTCTTCAGGTCGAGGAGGGTTTGCCAATACACTTCAAGCGGCGTACCGTCCTCGGCCGGCCAGTGCATCTGGTAGAGATCGATGCGCTCAACGCCGAGGCGCTTCAACGAGGCCTCCACCTCGCGGCGGATGCTGTCGGTTGCGCCGACTTGCCGAGGCAGGGCCTGGCGATTGTTTTCATCCCAGACGAGACCACATTTGGTGAAAACGTACGGCCGCTCATTGGCCGGGATCTCAGCGAGCGCTCGCCGCACGACCTCTTCCGAGTGGCCGAGGCCGTAAATAGCCGCCGTGTCCATCCAATTGATACCGCGTTCCACCGCATGGCGGATCGCAGTGATCGAGTCACCATCGTCCTGTGCACCCCAACCAACGGCCCAATCGCCTCCGCCAATCGCCCAGGCGCCGAACCCGACGCGGGTGATCGCCATGTCGGTGCAGCCCAAGCGGCGGATCGGTAAACCCTTTGCGACTGATGTCGACCGTTGAAATGTATCCACGTCGTAGCTCCTGTGTGCACCAATGCAAAATTGCGTCCTTCATTTCCATCCTTCCGACAGCGAGATCAGGTCCCGTTGTCAGGGAGGTATGAACCGTGGACGCTGTTCCCTGCCACGCAAATGTGTGGCGGTTACGTTCCGCGAACTGCGGTGTTCAGGTACCCTTTATGCAAGCCCAGCTAGATGGGGTGCCACTTCTCGTGCCCCTGTCCGCAGTTGCCCTCGGAAGGGCGAACTGGGACGTGGGACGTTTGGAGTTCGGCCAGCGCGGGACTCGCTGCCAACAGGACGGCCACTAGGCGGAAGTCCATCGCTGAACATCCTCCAGTTGGTGTTGCGGGTCGTTTCGCCGAAACATTCCTGGGAGCAGAAATAGTACTGGTGAGGTGTTTTCGTCTCACAAGCGCAACTCAGGCATTTCATTCTTTTGCTCCATCTCCGCCTTGCAGGCGGACCTGCAACGCATCGCACAAAAGCGTTTTGTGAAGTTGTCGAGATAGTAATGTGATTTTGGATGGTTCAGACCTCCGCACCAGTGACAGTACTTTGACGATCTCTGCATGGTCTTCTCGATAGGTCTTGCATTTTTCTCAATCATGGATTTGTCATGCATTTGTCTGAACTATATTGACACGAAGTTCTATGCAATCAGCCGGTTCAGAACAGCCCGCCGCACTGGAATTCATTCGAACCCATACATAGCTTTTTCCATTGATATTAATCATCCATAGGTATGGCTGAGTAACCTATTTGGGCAGCCGTAGTTGAGAATTTTTGCCGGAGGATATCCGCCGGGCGCGCTTTGATTGGCCGAGAACAGCTGACCGAGATGGCGCCGCACGCGGGATCAGCGATTGACACGCCGGTGACTGCGTCAATGACAAAGCTGTCGGCAAAACGGGCGAAACTCGAATTAGGGCGGCGTTCTCGAAAGACATTTCTTCGCTTGAGCGCAACACTTCGCACACAATCTCAAGGATTTCCGCGCATGGCACACAGGAAGTCGATCGAGCCCTACAAATCCGCGGCCGGAGGCTGGGGCGCGTTACGAGCGACCGGAACAGCTCTGACGGAGCAGGGCATCGGCCTCAGTGGCTCGACGACGCTCCTGCGCATGAACCAGCCGACGGGCTTTGATTGTCCAGGCTGTGCTTGGCCCGACCCCAAACACACATCATCTTTTGAATTCTGTGAAAACGGTGCGAAGGCAGTCGCCTGGGAGGCTACGGCGAGGCGTTGCACGCCGGCATTCTTTGCAGCGCATACCGTGAGCGAACTTGAAGGCTGGAGTGACTATGATCTGGAAATGCAAGGCCGCATCACCGAACCGATGGTTTATGACTACGCTTCCGACCGCTACCTGCCGATCGACTGGAATGATGCCTTTGCCTTGATCGGGCGCCATCTGAACGGCCTTGCCGACGCGAACGCCGCTGAGTTCTATACATCGGGCAGGACATCGAACGAGGCGGCATTCCTGTACCAGCTCTTTGTGCGGGAGTTCGGCACCAACAATTTTCCGGACTGCTCCAACATGTGCCATGAAGCGACAAGTGTAGGCTTGCCGCAATCTGTCGGCGTCGGCAAAGGCACTTGCCTTTTGGAAGATTTCGACCTTGCCGACGCAATCTTCATATTTGGCCAGAACCCAGGCACCAACAGTCCACGCATGATGACCAGCCTTCATAACGCATCACGGCGTGGGGCGGCGATCATTTCGTTCAACCCGTTCCGCGAGCGCGCTCTGGAGCGCTTTCAGGCGCCGCAAAACCCGATCGAAATGATGACGATGACGTCGACACCGATCAGCTCCAGGCTCTACCAGGTCCGCGTTGGTGGAGATGTCGCCGTTCTGAAGGGAATGATGAAGGTGCTTGTCGAGGCGGACGAATCCGCTGTTGCCACCGATAAGCCGCTCGAGCTCGACTGGGATTTCATTCACGGCCACACGCAGGGTCTTGACGCGGTTGTTGCCGATCTTCGTGCCACGCCATGGGACGCGATCGAACGCATGTCCGGGCTAACCCAAGCCGATATTACAGCGGCGGCCGAGGTCTATATGCGTGCCGATAAGGCGATCCTCGTCTACGGAATGGGCATCGTCCAACATTCCAGAGGCACGCAGAACGTGCAGCAGATCGCCAACCTGGCGCTCATGCGCGGCAATGTCGGCAAGCCTGGCGCCGGCGTCTGCCCAGTGCGGGGTCACTCCAATGTGCAGGGCGACCGCACGGTTGGCATCACGGAAAGTCCCTCAGATGAGTTCCTTGACCGACTGGAGCGCAGGTTCGGCTTCAAACCACCCCGTGCTCACGGCCACAATGTGGTGACCGCTCTTGAAGCCATGGTTCGCGGCGAAGTGAAGGTCTTCGTCGCCATGGGAGGCAATTTCGCGGCGGCGATTCCGGATTGGCAGCAAACACAAAACGCGATTCGCAGCCTTGATCTGACGGTTCAGATATCGACCAAACTCAACCGCAGCCATTTGATTATCGGTCGCGAAGCGCTGATCCTTCCGTGTCTGGGACGCACCGAGGTCGACAACCAGGCGACAGGCCCTCAGTCCATCACCGTCGAGGATTCCATGTCGATGGTGCACGCGTCAGCGGGCCGGAATCGGCCGGCGTCCGAGCATCTGTTGAGCGAACCGGCCATTGTCGCCGCATTGGCGAAGGCGACGCTTGGGGCACGGTCGGTCGTTGATTGGGACGGGTTGGTTGCAGACTACGATCTCATTCGTGAGGCGATCGAGGACGTGTTCCCGATTTTCCAGGCCTACAATGCCCGTATCAGAGTTCCTGGAGGATTTCATCTTACCTCGACGGCGCGCGAGCGCATCTGGATGACGCCATCGGGCCGGGCCAATTTTCTGCTGTTTGAAGGTGTTGGAGAAGATCCGAAACAGCGAGACACTGATGGGCTGTGGCTTACCACGGTCCGCAGCCACGACCAGTACAACACCACGATATACTCGCTTTCCGATCGATATCGCGGCGTCTTTGGACAGCGCGACGTGCTGTTTATCAACCAAAGGGAGATGGATAAACGCGGACTGAAAGCTGATGATCGCGTCGATCTCGTGACACAGTCGACCGACGGCATCGAGCGTGCCGTACGAGAGTTCAGGATCGTCCCCTACGCATTCCCGGACGGCTGCTGCGCGGCCTATTATCCTGAGACGAATCCGCTGGTGCCACTGTATTTGCATGATCCAAGCAGCTTCACGCCATCTTCAAAGGCCATCCAAATCCGCCTGGTCCGATCGCAAGGTCATGAGATGACGACCGAGCACGTGGTTCGGCCAGGAGTATGATGCCGATGGACGCTGTCGAACTCGCGCGCCTGCAATTCGCCTTCACCATCGGATTCCACATTCTCTGGCCAACCTTCACTATTGGCATCGCATGCTTCGTTGCTTGGCTCAGCGGCCTGTGGTGGTGGACAGGCAAGCCCGTCTACCGCGACCTGATGCGGTTCTGGACCCGCATCTTCGCCCTCGGCTTCGGCATGGGTGTGGTGACCGGCATCGTGCTCAGCTACGAGATCGGCACCAATTGGGCGGGTTTCTCGCGCTCGGTCGCCAATGTGCTCGGACCGTTGTTCATGTACGAGGCGTTGACGGCCTTCTTCCTCGAGTCCGGCTTCATCGGCATCGTTTTGTTCGGCGAAGGCCGTGTCAGCAAGGGCATGCATTTTTTCTCCAGCTGCATGGTGGCGGGCGGCACGCTGCTCAGCGCGACTTGGATCATTGCCGCGAATAGCTGGATGCAGACCCCGGCAGGTGCGGTCGCGGATGCACAAGGCATCTATCACGTGTTGGACTGGTGGAAGGTGATCTTCAACCCGTCGTTCCCCTACCGCTTGGCGCACATGGTCTGCGCGAGCATCCTCACCGGTTCTTTCGTGGTCGCCGGCGTCTCAGCCTTCCATCTTTGGCGCCGCCAGCATCGCACAACCTCGAGCATCGCCTTCTCCATGGCCATGTGGATGGCTCTGGTTCTGGCGCCGCTCCAGATCGTGTTGGGCGACCTCCACGGCCGCAACACCCTCGTCTATCAGCCGACCAAGGTCGCCGCGATGGAAGGCCTGTGGGACACCACGCGCGGTGCGCCGATGACGGTGCTCGCATGGCCGGACATGCAGGACGAGACGAACCGCTTCGCGATCGATATCCCGCACATAGCCAGCCTTTATCTGACGCACTCCTGGAACGGGGAGGTCCCGGGGCTGAAGGCCGTACCGCGTGACGACCGCCCCTATGTCCCCATTGTATTCTTCGCCTTCCGCATAATGGTCGGCATCGGCATCGTCCTGCTCACCACCGCGATCACCGGCGCGGTGCTGCGCTGGCGCGGACGCCTCTTTGAGACGCGCTGGTTCCAACTCCTCGCGATGGGGGTTACCCCCCTCGGCTTTCTCGCCGTGCTTGCCGGCTGGACCACGACAGAAGCCGGCCGTCAGCCCTTCGTCATCTACGGGCATATGCGCACGGCAGACGCCGTCGCGCCGGTGAGCGCGGGCGCCGTCACAACAACATTGCTGATCTTTTTCGCCGTCTACAACGTGCTGCTGATTGCTTTCTTCTGGTTTACCGCCCATATCGCCCTCAAGGGACCCTCCGCCTCGATCACCGATCCGGGATCGACAAGGCCGGGACTGGACCGATCCGGCCCCACCCTGGCCGGGGCAAATGCCGCCAAACCGCCCGTGGCCGGCCTCGCCCACACGCCGGGAGAATGACGCCATGGACAGTTTGCTCCCTTTCGATCTTCCGCTTCTGTTCGGTGCGGTGGCCGCCTTTTCCGTCGCCGTCTATGTGCTGGCGGACGGCTTCGATCTCGGCGTCGGCATCCTCTTCCTTGCCGCGCCCCGCGATGCGGACCGCGATGTCATGATGGCCAGTATCGAACCCGTCTGGGACGGCAACGAAACCTGGCTCGTGATGGGCGGCACGCTGCTCTTTGCCGCGTTTCCGGCCGGCTACTACGTGCTGCTGCCGGCCTTCTATCTGCCCATCATGTTCATGCTGTTCGCACTGATATTCCGAGGCATCGCGTTCGGCTTCCGGCTGCAGGCTGCCTCATATCGCTGGGTATGGGATGTCGCATTTGCAGGTGGATCGATATTGGCCGGCCTCTGTCAGGGGTTCGTCCTTGGCGGTTTCATCAGCGGCATACCGATGGAGGCCGGCATGTTTTCCGGCGGGCCCTTCGATTGCTTCACGATTCTGGGATTGCTCTGCGGGCTCGGCCTCCTGGGCGGCTACGCGCTTCTGGGCGCGGGTTGGCTCATCTGGAAGACGGAGGGCTCGACCCAGATATTTGCCCGCGAGGTTGCGCATGCAGCACTTATTGTGGCCGCCGCGATGATGGCTATCGTCAGTGGTTGGACCGCGTTGGCCGACCCCAATGTCGCAAGCCGATGGTTTGTTTGGCCCAACATAGCCTATCTCGCGCCGTTGCCGTTGTCGGCCGCCATCATCGCCTGCTTCATCTGGCGCAGCCTCTGGGGCAAGCGCGAGACATTACCTTTCATCCTCTCCGTTGTGCTGTTCCTTCTTGGCTTTGCCGGTTTGGCGGTCAGCCTCTGGCCTTACATCGTACCAAGGCACATTTCGATCTGGGACGGCGCCGCCGATCCTCAAGCGCTTGCCTTCGCGGGCGTCGGGATCGTCATTATCATTCCGATCGTGCTGGCCTACCAAGCCCATGCCTACTGGGTGTTTCGCGGCAAGGTGGAGCGTTCCGCTTATGGCGAGCACTAGTCCGCGCTCCTGCTGGCAAATTTCAGCACACGGGAATGAAGAACGTTACCGATGGGATTGGTGGCTTTGAGGGCTAGAGGGCCGCCGCACCACCCATTGTGCCATACGAAAATGAAAACCTCGATTTTTGGCCCCTATGACCCGTGCGTCCCAATGCTTCGGGGTATTGCCCGATGTAAAACAATATATGTCACGAGAAACTCACCGAGTTTGCTGCCGCCGGTCGCCCGGCATGAGTCTGGTGCGAGCGGCACTCGACCGGCTGTTCCCGCCGGACCCAGGCTGGCTGCGCCTGATCGCAGCCGTCAGCGCAACCCTCGCTGGACTGACAACCTTCGTCATCGTCGCGCTGATGGGTACTATCGCCGCTGTGCCGGTCATCGACTGCGTCCTTGGATTTGCCATCGCCCTCTTCATCGCCGCCACGGTTCGCGACAGCACCACCCCCCAGAAACTCAAGACCATTGCGATTGGCGGGATTGGGGCATGCGCATCAACGATCGTCGCCGCGCTGCTGATCGATCAGCCGATGGCCGACGCAGTGTTGCTGCCTGCCATGATGTTCGTGATCGCATTCTTCTCGGTTCGCGGTCCACGTCATGGATCGATCGGGCTGGTTTCGCTGATCGCCTACCTGATCGCCCTCGTCTCGAAGCAGCCGGCCGAAACCCTTCCGCTGCGATTGCTGGTCATCGTGGTTGCCGCGACCGTTGCCGCGTTGGTGCGCTGCGTCCTGATTCCGGAGCGGCCGGAGGCCGTGATCGAGCACCTGCGCCGCGCCATCCGTAGTGGCCTCAACCAGGTACTTGCGCGCATCGCAGCCGCGGTAGACGCAGGCGCGTGGACGGCTGCGAGCCGCCGCAGCCTCCGGCGCCAAGTCTCTCGCCTTGATGAGATCATCATGCTTGCCCAAGCACGGCTCGCGTGGTCGGCCCAGCAGCCGGATTCCCATGGCTTGGGCTGGCTCCAGCTCTTCGAGATACAACTGGCGACGCGGCGTGTCGAGCAGATTGCCCTGCAGGATCTCGGCGGTCCGGAGGAGCGCGTGGCCCTGCTGTCGCGGATTGCGCTGATCGGAACGGCAGACCAGCAAGCGCCCCCGCTCGCTGTGCCGGGCCGTCTCGGAGGAGCGCTGGATATACTCGACCACGTCCTGCTCGAGAAGGCGGGCGAGCCCGATCATCCTGCCTCCATTCCGCCGACGGCATCTCCACCTGGATGGCGTCCGGCGCTGCAGACGGCGGCCGCCTCGACCCTCGCTATCGCGTGCAGCGAACTGATCCTTCCCAATCGCTGGTACTGGGCGGCGTTTGCAGCCTTCGTCATGTTCCGGGAAACGCGTTCGCGCGGCGAATCCGTGGCAAAAGGCATCGCGTTCGTTACCGGCACGTCGGCCGGACTGTTGGCTGGCCAGTTGCTGGCGACCGTGCTGTCTGGTCACGAGTTGATGAGCATGGTTGCAATCGTCGTCGCCGTGTTTCTCGCCTTTCAGGCCAATGTCATCGCCTATGGCGTCATGGTCTTCTGGATTACGGTGATCCTCGGCCTGATGTTCGGGATGATGGGGTATTTCACCTTCGATGTCCTGCTGACGCGTCTTGAGGAGTCGGCTATCGGCGTCGCGTCGGGCGTGCTGGTCGCGTGCCTCGTTCTGACGCGGCGCGAACGAGATGTGACGGAAGAGGCGGCCGCCGCGTTCTTGCGTTCCTTGCGCGAATTGGTGAGGGGCACCGCCGCCGTGCTGCTGGAAGGCAAGCCGACGCGCGACCTCGCCAGCCACATCCTCGGGACCGGGCAACGTTTCCGCGAACTCAAAGCAGTCGCCGCATCTGAGCAGTCGAGTTTCGGGATGGTACGCCGCGAGAGGCTGCGCAGGCGCGTGCTGGTGTTAGGCGCGTGCGAGAACTGGGGGCGAGAACTCGGAACAATCTGCCTAAGAAGCGGTCGCATCGAGGACGCCGGGCTTACGAAAATAGCCGCAGATGCGCTCGCGCGCACAGACGCCACACTGGGTTACCTGACAGGCGCAGGGTCCAAAACGGCGGAAGCGGCAGCAGGCGCCGATACCGCCAACAATGTGGTTCCGGCAGGGGCCGGCGATCCCATATCTCACGCCGTTCACTTGCTCTTGCGCCTGGATGCGGCCCTGGATCGCGTCGCAGCAATACGCGATGAACGCGCGAGCGTGCGATGAGACTGTTCGGCGCCGTGCCGCGCGTTAGCAGGTTGTAGGCGCGCTCACAACTTTGAGAACGCCACCCAGGCCCCTCGATGCGTCGGTCGATCGTGCGAAAAACCTCCTGAACGCCGCGCGAAACGAGGCATCATCCTAGACGAAGAGGCACGGCGCGCGAGTCGCCGGCGATGCGCCAGGCCACGTGGCAAAGCGGGCGAAGCTTGAACTACGGTGGCGTTTTTGAAAGACACTTCGACGTTTAAGAGCGATGCTCCATGCTCAAACGCAAGGATTTCGACTATGGCAACAAGTAAGCCAATCCGGCCTTACAAATCCGCGACCGTAGGCTGGGGCGCGCCGATGTCGACGACCGATCCCGTTGTTCTGTCTGGAGGCTGAAGGCCATGGGTGCCGTCCAACTCGAGTGGCGCTCCTCTCAGGCCCGCGGTCGGCATGGTTCGGTGCCTGGCTCCGTGGCGTCCACCGGGGTTGGCCCGCTCGACTTGCCGAGCCTTGATGCACTGTCACGCAGGCGCGGCCGTCTCCGCGAGACGCGCTTGTTCGAACTGATCACTATGATGATGATGGTGGTTATGATGGCGTCACTCGGCCTTTTCGCCTTGCTCAATGGCTCGAGCGCGGATTGGGCGATCAGATTGTTTCTGATTTTCTTCGCCATTTATTCAGATTTGTTGATCGTCTTGCTTTGGCTTGCAGAGAAAGACGATGCCCAGACCGGATCGGCCGAGCCTTATCCGCGGCACGAGCGGATTGTTCCATGCATCAAGGGCCACGCGGATGGCTATCCCCAACCCCTACAGCCGGGCGGATGTACGCGAAGCTCATAGTCAACGACACGGTCAGCGTCCGGCGATTCGACTGATCAAGCCCGAATCCTGGATCATCGCCGCCTTCCATCATGAGCGTCTGCACGCACTTAGGATAAACGTGTCGGCGGGAGAGAGTATGGCCGAAGCGTCGACCGCTATGTGGGGGACCGCTTCCTCGCTTCGACCTTGGCGAGCGTCGTTCCTACCCCGGCCGATTTCGTCAATTTCCCCAATTTGGTGCAGTTGCCTGACACAAACCTCGCGCGAGATCGACATTCCTTTCAGCTATTGCAAGCTCATCACCCTTGGATGGCCGCGACATTGACGTGCGTGCACAGCTCCGCTTTGTCTCGGCAACATCTTTTTCGAACGTATCGGATAGCCGATCCGCAACTGCCCGCGCGCGTTGTTTGTGTGCACGCACAAGCTCTCTGCGGCCAGGCTCGTGGACTCCAGCCTATCCCCACGATCATCGGGGCCACGGCCACTGTATGATCTTCATTTTCAGCATTTTTTCTTTAACATCAAATCGTTAGTACCTGCCGAGTGCACACGAATTTACGCCAGAATACGACCCTTTTCGCCACGTTTCGATCTCTCAGTGCACACGGAGCGCACACGAAGAAATGGCCACCTACACAAAACTCTCGTCCGGCTCCTGGCGTGCGCAAGTCCGGCGCAAAGGTCGCTACGTCAGCGAGACCTTCCTGCGCCGCGACGACGCGCGACGCTGGGCCACCGAAACCGAACGCCAAATCCATCGTGGTGAGACGCCGACCAAATCCCGTATTGCGCCTAAACCGTCGAGGCAAGATGGCCCTCAGTTGCATCGTCACTGATCGATGGTTTCGCTTTAAGGATCCGATCGTCGATGGAATCGAGGGCGGCACACCGATAGAGGTCGATTGTTATGACCGATTTTAGTGGCCGCGATGGTGAAACTACGCGGAAGCTGGTCAGCTTAATTGTTACGGTCGAGAATCTGCAAAAACTGCTTTCAGAGATAGAGTACAGAATGGGCGGGCCGATAGGCTGAAATAAGCCGGCCACCGTGAGGCAGCGGGCCGTCGCCGGGGGGCCTGTGCAACAAAGGCCGTCGATCCGCGTTGAGGCTCGTCTCAGTGGAGCTTCGAGAATGGACCCGGCAACCGCAGCAGTAATGCATTTACTCTCTTGCAGCCCAGGCGAGGCTGCCGTCTGCACGCCCACTGATGCCGCGCCGACCACATATGCGTCGCTTGACGTATGTTGGGCTTCTCTGAAAGCCAGGCTCGCAGGTGCGCCAAACGGGGAAATCGTCGGACGATGCCATTCTGTCGACGAGACTGTCACCGGTTCACTCCCCGCCGGGTACACCACCGTTGTTGTCACGCGGGGCGTTGGGAGCAAAGCCATCAGCAATAGCTACATCGTTCAACACAAAGAATAGAAACGCCCGCCACCGTGAGGCAGCGGGCCACGTTGACGACAAAATGTCGCCAACGTTAGAGCGACACCGGTACCTCCTGCGACTGCGGGTCGTTTTCCCATGTGACGGTTTCGCCGTCGCATTTGCGTCGTGGCCGTCTTCGAGGTCGCAATAGTCCTCTTCCCTGTCATCGGTTCCGACAACTTCGATGCCGCCGGCCAGCCACCGCTTTAGATCCTGGTGATGCACCGCCTTTCGCATTGCGAAGGATCGACGCGGCAATCTGCCCGTGCCAGTCCTGCCGTGCCTGAACGCGACGCCGGCCGCCCGGCCAGTTTGGTCCCACTCGGCCAACGCTTGCGCCTTGATGACCAAGCCCTCCATCGTCAGATCGGTCTCGTACATGATGGCCGCAACGTGCTTCTCAAGAGTCTCATGGAGTTCTCCGGCGACGGGCTAAAACTTCGGCGCGCTGCGTTGATGCTCCGGAACGTTGCTGGTGTGGCGCTTGAGCCGGCGACGGAAAATGCGCTGAACTCCATCGCCGCCGAGATGAAGATCGGCCGGTCGGATCTCATTCAGAGTATTGCGTGAGTGGCTGGAAACGAATGCCTATCTGCCAGTACGGATGATCGACGAGGAAAGCGAGACGGACGGCAGCGCTTAAGCCTTCGTAGATGCAGCGGAAGCCCGCGCCACTTGCGGGAGGCGCGGGCCGATCGGGAGGCCGGTGAAGATCCCGATCTTCGGCAGTGATGGGGTGAGCATCGCTTGCCGCAAACATAAATAGTTAGATAGTGCTAATGTTCCTTCAGCCCGGTTTTGCTGGTGTTGGCAGCACCGGTCCCGTGGTGTTCCACCGGATGAACTCCACTTCCTTCCCCGTGACTTCTCGCACGGCTTTCAAAAGCGTCTCGTGTAAGACGCGTGTCTGTCTGTAGTGGTCGCAGTGCGGCGATATGAACGGCTTGACGATGCTTAGGTGCAGCGCTTCCGCTGCGACCACAAAGCGCTCGATTTCAGCCTGTGATAACTGCTTGGAAGGTTTCGATCTTGCCATTTCTGCGAACTCCGTTTGAGGGGGATCGCCGCAACGGAAGGATTATATTCCTCGTCTTGATCTCCCTGGCAAGGGCCATTCGGCCAAGCTGCCTTCCCGGTGGTGCATCGCCTCGAAGATCACCTCAAAGACGCTGTCGACCTCCTCGTTGATCTCGTCGGCACCGATTCCCTCACGCTCCGCAGATTTCATCATTTCGTCAGCGAGGTCGCTAATCGCCACAGGATCATCAGTCATCGCGTTGGGCAGGTGCTCTGCCATCCACCGATCGAGAAAGTTGATGCCGCGTGTGCTCATCAGCCGATAAGTTCAAAGCGCATATTAGGTTCCGCTACTTGACCCGTGAGACGGCCGCACCAGACTCCAGTGCATGGCTAGAGGTCTCAACATCGGAGATGAGGTGGCGATCGACGCCACCAGTATTCGACGCGTCACTGACGCCAGGATCAGCGTGTCAATACCGACCTACGGATTTCCCCATTCCGTTCGGGATAGCACCACGAAGGTGGTCAAAGGCCAGACCATGGAACTGATCGGCAGCGTCACACGGGTCGAGAAGGACGCCGTAACCGTCAGCCTGGGTGGCCCGGTGGTGACGGTCGCGCTTGATGTTGTGCGGCTGGTGACGCCCAGAGTGCGTTAGTCAGCCAAGGACCATCCCAGCGAATACCACAGTGAGGAGCAGTGATACCGGCACGGCTAGCAGACAGCACAGCTCAATGGTCTTGTTATCTTGCCGCTTGTCCATCTCACCGCCTCGCATTGTTCGCTGTGATTTTGACGAAAAGGGGTGGCCAATGGAAGCGGATCCGCGCGCGATGCGTTAGAGATGCTGTCGGGTGCTGTATATTAGCAACACCTTGAGCGACCCCTGCTCATTCCTCCTGACACACTGCAGTGAAGCGTGGCGCAGGTCATCCTCGCCGCGCAGGTGCTTCACACGGCCGATCAGCCCCGGCTTGACCCATTGGGTCGATGGCCGCTTCATGATGCCCTTGGGCGCCGTTCCTGGGTGCTCCTGGACTCGTTGCCACAGCCGCTCGCGCATTTCCCGGTTCAAGGTGACGAACGCGCTGCCGACATAGCGCCCTGTGCCGCGTTCAGCCATCAGAGCGAACGCCGGCTTGCCCGCCTCACGCTCGACGCCCAGCAGTTCATACTCGTCGATCGAATAGCATTTCGCCTTTAGCCAGTTGGTGCACGGCCCGCTGCGGTATTTGCCTCGCCCGGCAGCGGCTCGCTGAACTGGATACGGCCGCCGGGCTCGATCATACTGGCAAGGATCTCGCGCCGCTCCTCCAGCGCCATGTCTCGCAAATCATGACCATTGAGGTGGAGCAGATCGAAGGCAACGAAATAGAGGTCGTGCTGCCTGCGGGTGATCGCCTTGCGCAGTTCGCCGAAGTGGGACAGGCCGGCTTCGTTCAACACGATGATCTCGCCATCCACGATGACGCTCTAGGCGCCAAGGCTCTTGGCCTCTGTCACGAGGTCGTGATATTTCGCCGTCCAGTCGTGACCATTGCGGGTATAGATCCTGGTGCCGTCTTCATCGATGATCAATTGCGAGCGATACCCATCAAACTTGACCTTGTGAATCCAACCGTCGCGTTCTGGAGGCTTCTCCACCAAGTCGGCATAAACGCGGGGATGAACTTCAAACGCATGCACTGACTCGCGAACCGCGATTCAATTAGCACACACTTAATTAGTTCCGGAGCATTTTAACGAATCGTTGACCGCGCTGTCCCAGAATAGGACGGCGCGGTCAAACCCCAACCGGACTGCGCAGGCGGCTTCGGCACTCAGCGCCCACCGAACTGTCGGAGCCGCCACCCATATCCCACATTGTACCAGCAATGGTTGAATCAACCGTTACTGCACGTGCATTAGAGGGGCACGCCGCCAGTCAGCGAGCGGAACCTTGGCGAACTTCTTCTGTTGTGTGCAAACAGGAGGCGATGCCATGGCGGACGACAAGAGCAAATGTGATTTCCGCGACGCGACCGGGTATCAGGCGACGAAGAATATGAGCTCGGTTATCTCGCCAGCAAGTTTCAGCTTACGATCCCCGAGGTCGTGAACTTATCAAAAAGCATGGCAACGACCGGGAGACGCTGGAACGAGAAGCAAAAGCGCTGGGCAGTAGATGACCAAGCTATCTGATCTCGGCCCTCTCATTTCCGGCAAGCCGCACGGCGGCCAAGACATCCCGGAAAAAGCGCATTTCTATCCATGCCCTTACTGCGGACAGAAGGTCGATGAGCGCGATTTTCGCCAAGTGTTTTACCATGAAGAGCCTAGGCACGAGCCGCTAGAGGCCGAAAGATGGTGCCGTCATCCTTACGTTCCCGGAGCGCCCAAAATGTCGCGCCCATCGGCCGTCAACCAAAGCCGGCGGCCATGAAAAGCAGGACAACGAAAGCAAGGAGCCACAGCCTCATCGCTTCACGCTACCAAAAATGAAAAAAAGGCTCGCCAGCCGTCCACGCCAGCGGGCAGTTCTCATGGGGGAAAGCACTGAATGGGGACAGTGCAATGGCCGAAGTTCGAGAGCGCGATTTCCGATATTCACGCGCATCGGCTGAAGGCCGAAGAAGGGAGTTTTCGATGACCTCAGTTTCGAACCTCGCAAGCAAGGCGTTTCGCTTGGCGATCGCCGTCGCTGGCCTGATTGTCCTGCTCGGCGTAAACATCGCAGCGGCCGCCGACGATCCGGGGCTGGTCAAACGTTTCGAGGATCTCAGCAAAAACGGCAACAGCACGTGCTCGGCCAAGTTCACGGAGTCGATCGCTACCATGCCGGCGATGTCTCGCATCAAGGGTTCGTGCTGCAGCCCGATGGAGCTGAAGCGTTATACCGAACAGACGCAGGGCTTGACCAAATACCGTACATCGTGATCATCCCGCAGGACCCCTACGACGTACCGGCGGCCACCGCGCGGCAGGCGGCGTCCTATTACGACCTTAAACTCAGCGGCGACGAGCAGAAGGCCTACGACTACGCGATGGCCAACTCCAACGATAAAGGCCCGTGTTGCTGCCAATGCTGGCGGCGGAAGGTGTATGGCGGGCTGGCGAGGTACCTGATCCACGAACACGGCTTCCCGGGCGAGAAGATCGTCGACGTATGGAACCTGTCGGACGGCTGCGGCGGGGCCGATTAAGTTGCCAAGGCGTATTGACCTTTCAGCGAGGAGAAGCCTTACGATCCTAGCGATACGGAGACTTTAATTATGAATATCGGAACCGCGTCCGAGAAATCAGGCCTGCCGCCCAAGACCATACGGTACTACGATATATCGGCCTCCTGAGCCCCGCCCGGGCACACAACGTTTACCGTGACTATTCAGTGGCCGACGTTCATCGCCTGCGCTTCCTGCAGGGCTCCCGAAGCTTGGGATTTTCTGTGGAAGAGTGCCGTCAGCTACTGTCGCTCTATCGTGACAAGGAGCACGAGAGCGCGGACGTGAAGGCGCTGGCAGAAGCCAAACTGGTGGAGATCGACAGGAAGATCGCCGAACTGGTCGGGCTGCGTGGCCTGCTTCATCACCTTGTCGAGCACTGCCAGGGCGACGAGAGACCGGATTGCCCCATCATCGACGAACTGACCTGACCTGGTACGGTGCAATAGGGGGATAGGCGGCCAATCGAGCTTTCCTGTCGTCTTGACGAAAATCCACGCGGAACAACTTCACTCAGAATCACCGATGTAGTCGGCGAAGCAAGCCTTTCGCCGACTGTAAGGAGAACCGCTATGATGGGTGGTTCAAGCGTGTGGATGGACGATGGGCGGCATGGCCGTCATCTGGATCCTGGCGTTCATTTGCCCTTTTGCTCGCGATTGCGGCGCTCGTCAAATATCTGCGAAGCTGAGGGAACTGAAGGCGATGCGATGCGCGAAATAGCTCAGCGACACCCAATCTGCCTTGCCAACATGCCTCCCTGAGGAGGCGGAACCGTCTTTCGAGCCCCATGGTTGCTCCTGTCGTCGGATGACCTCCGCAGGCAAGGCTCCAGCCGCCGGAGGTTAAGGCGTTTTCAAAAATTGGCCGCCGACGCTTCACTATGAGGCGGCCGGCGGAATGTCAGGTCAACATCAGCTAGTCGTGTCCGTCACCAAGGCTCCCATCATTCGGCCGCGAGGTCGAACATTGCTGGTTCCGTCAGCGCAACCTCGTCGCCAGTCGAGGCAACGCCCTTCGGCAATCCCCATCCCTTGACCAATCCATATATGGCCGGGATCACCACCAGGGTCAGGAGGGTCGACGAGATCATACCGCCGATCATCGGCACGGCGATGCGCTGCATCACTTCCGAGCCGGCGCCTGTGCTCCAGAGGATCGGGATCAGTCCGGCCATGATGGCAACAACAGTCATCATCTTCGGCCGGACGCGCTCCACTGCGCCGAGCATGATCGCCTCATAGAGATTTGCCCGGGTGAACCGCCGATTGTGTGCGGCCCGCTCTGCCTTCACTTCGGCCATGGCCTGCTCCAGGTAGATCAGCATGACGACACCGGTCTCGGCGGCGACGCCGGCGAGCGCGATAAAGCCGACCGCCACCGCCACCGACATGTTGAAGCCGAGCCACCACATCAGCCAGATCCCGCCGACAAGCGCAAAGGGCAAGGACAGCATGACAATCAGCGTCTCGGTGAGCGCCCTGAAGTTCAGAAAGAGCAGCAGGAAGATGATGAGCAGCGTGACGGGCACGACGATCTTCATCCGCGCCGCCGCTCGCTCCAGATATTCGAACTGCCCGCTCCAGGCGACCGAATAGCCGGGCGGCAGCTTCACCGTCTCCGCGACGGCCTTCTGGGCGTCGGCGACATAGCCGCCGAGATCCCGGCCGTTGATGTCGACGAAGATGTAAGTCGCGAGCTGGCCATTTTCAGTGCGGATCGAGGTCGCGCCGCGCGTGAGCTGGACTTTCGCCACCTCACCGAGCGGAATGGCGCCGCCACCGGGCAATGGCACTTCGACGTCGGTAGCCGTCGACTGAGGACTCGATCGCAGGTCACGGGGGTAGCGGATATTGACCCCATACCGCTCGCGTCCCTCGACAGTCGTTGTCACGGTCTCGCCGCCGAGTGCCGTCGCGATTACGTCCTGCACGTCGCCGACGGCAAGGCCGTAACGGCCGAGCGCCTCGCGATCCGGGACGATATCGAGATAGTAGCCGCCGATCACCCGCTCGGCATAGGCGCTCGACGTGCCCGGAACCGTCTTGAGAACCACTTCGATCTGGCGTGCGATCTGTTCCATCTGCGCCAGGTCGGTCCCGTACACCTTTACGCCTACCGGGGTTCGGATTCCTGTCGAAAGCATGTCGATGCGGGCGCGGATCGGCATGGTCCAGGCGTTGGAGACACCAGGGAACTGCAGAGCCTTGTCCATCTCGGCCTTCAGGCTGTCGATGGTGACACCAGTCCGCCATTGCTCCTTTGGCTTCAGATTGATGATGGTCTCGAACATCTCGGTGGGGGCCGGGTCGGTCGCGGTCATCGCCCTACCCGCTTTGCCATAGACCGAATCCACCTCCGGAAAGGACTTGATAATCCGGTCCTGCATTTGCAGGAGCTCCGCCGCCTTTGTGACGGAGATTCCCGGCAGGGTCGTCGGCATGTACATCAGCGTGCCTTCGTTCAGGGTCGGCATGAATTCCGAGCCGATCTGGCTTACAGGCCAGATGGATACTCCAAGCAAGACAAGCGCGAGCGCGATGGTGAGCGTCTTCGCCTTCAGGACGCTGCGAATGACGGGGCGATAGACCCGGATCAGGAAGCGGTTGATCGGGTTCTTGTGCTCCGGGATGATCCGGCCGCGCACGAAGAGTACCATCAAGGCTGGCACCAGCGTGACCGATAGGATCGCCGCGGCCGCCATGGCGAAGGTCTTGGTGAAGGCGAGCGGACCGAACATCCGGCCTTCCTGCGACTCGAGCGTAAAGATCGGCAGGAATGACACCGTGATGACAAGCAGGCTGAAGAACAGCGCCGGGCCGACCTCGCTCGCCGCATCGATCAGGATCTGTACTCGAGGCTTGCCTGGCGGAGCACGCTCCAGATGCTTGTGGGCATTCTCGATCATGACGATAGCGGCGTCGATCATGGCGCCGACGGCGATGGCGATGCCGCCGAGGCTCATGATGTTGGAGCCGAGCCCGATCGCCTTCATGGCACCGAAGGCCATCAGGATGCCGACCGGCAGCATCAGGATGGCAACGAGCGCGCTGCGCAGGTGAAGAAGAAACACGACGCAGACCAGGGCGACAATGATGCTCTCCTCGGCCAGCGTGTGCTTCAAAGTCTCGATCGCCGCTTCGATGAGATGCGAACGGTCGTAGACAGGCACGATCTCAACACCCTTGGGAAGGCTCCCGGCGATGTCGCTCAAGCGCTGCTTGACGTTCTCGATCACCGTCAGGGCATTGGCCCCGAACCTCTGCAGGACGATGCCGCTCGCGACCTCGCCTTCGCCATTGAGTTCGGTGATGCCGCGCCGTTCGTCGGGACCGATCTCGACCTTGGCGACGTCCTTGAGGCGCAGGGGCACGCCCTGGTCCGTTTTCAGGACGATGTCTTCGATATCGGCAATCGACTTGATGTAGCCACGGCCACGCACCATGAACTCGAATTCGGAAAGCTCCAGCGTACGTCCGCCGACATCCCGATTACTGGCGCGCACGGCGTCACGGACCATCGACAGCGATATGCCCTGGGCGCGCAGCCGCAGCGGATCGACGACGATGTTGTACTGCTTGACGAAGCCGCCGACGCTCGCGACCTCGGCGACCCCCTCAGCCTTGGAGGCGGCGTATCGCACAACCCAGTCCTGCAGCGACCGCAGCTCGGCGAGCGTCATGTCCTTGGCAACGACGGCGTACTGGTAGACCCAGCCGACGCCGGTCGCATCGGGCCCGAGGCCCGGCGTGACGCCAGCCGGCAGGCGCTGCGCGGCTGCGTTGAGATATTCGAGCACGCGCGCCCGCGCCCAATAGGGATCCGTGCCGTCTTCGAAGATGACATAGACGAAGGACACGCCGAAGAAGGAGAACCCACGCACCACCTTGGACTTCGGTACGGTCAGCATTGCCGTCGTCAAGGGATAGGTGACCTGGTCCTCGACCACTTGCGGCGCCTGGCCGGGATACTCGGTATAGACGATGACCTGGACGTCCGAGAGGTCCGGAATCGCATCGAGCGGAAGCGTCTTCAGCGCGTAGGCTCCAGCGGCCACCGCGAAGGCTGTGGCAACGAAGATGAGAACGAGATTGCGTGCGGACCACGCGATGAGCCGGGCAATCATGGCGCAGTCTCCGGGTTCGTCATGCCGCTCAGTGCAGCCTTCAGATTGCTCTCGGCGTCGATCAGGAAATTCGCCGCGACCACGACCCGGTCGCCGGCGGCAATGCCGTTGCGGATTTCGGTAAAGCCGCCGCCTTGAAGGCCGATCTTGACCTCCCGCGGCTCGAAGCGGCCCTCGCCCTTGTCGATGATCACGACTTGCCGCGTTCCGGTGTCGATCACCGCGCTGTCGGGGACGGCGACGACCGCGGCGGCATTGCCGCCGCTGCCGATCTCGACATTGGCATACATGTCCGGCAGCAACAGGCCATCCGAATTGGGGATCTCGATCCGCACCTTGGTCGTGCGCGTTTCCTTGGCGACCTGCGGATAGATCAGGGCGACGCGGCCGCTGAAGGTCTGGCCAGGCAGACTTCGCACTCTGATCGTAGCGAGGGCGCCGACCTTCACCGCTCCCAACTCATATTCAGGAACGTCGGCGACGATCCACACGGTCGAGACGTCGGCGAGACGGAAGAGCACGTCGCCGGGCGATGCCTTCATGCCCTCGACGGCATTGCGCTCGAGGATCACGCCATCGCGCGGGGCGGTCCAGGTGATGGAAGTCAGGACCTGGCGGGTGCGCTCGATTGCGGCGATCACGTCGGGCGGGACTGCAAGGTTCTCGAGGCGCTGGCGAGCCCCGGACGAGGCCCGGCCGCTTCCGTTCAGGTCGACAAGGTATTGAGCGCTCGCGGTCGCGATCTCGGCCGAATACAGCCGCATCAGGGGTTCGCCTTTTTTGACCCGATCGCCAGTGGTGACATCGGCGACCTTGTCGATGAAGGCATCGGAGCGCGTTGCGACCACTGTGATGCGCCGCTCATCGAGCTGCACGGTGCCGGGCACTCGCACCGGACGAACGATCACCTGCTCGGTGGCGGCCTCCGAACGAACGCCTGTCCGTTGCAGTTTGCCTGCCGCGACTTTGACGGTCGAACCGTCGTCATCCTCGCCCGCGTAGACGGGGATGTAATCCATCCCCATTGAATCCTTCTTCGGCGCCGGCGAAGTGTCCGGAAGGCCCATCGGGTTGCGATAGTACAAGATCCGCTTCGGTTCGCCGTTCGCGGGAGCAGCGGCAACGGTCGCAGCGGCGACCGGCGGCTTGTCCTCGAAGCTCAGGTCTTCCCCCGCTAGAACGGGCAGGAAGTCCCGCCCATCCGCGGTCTTCTTCGGAGTTCCCGCATAGGTTGGGAGGCCATCCGGATCTCGGTAGTAGATGACGGGTCCGGCAGGCGCGGGGTTGGCGCTCGCCGGGGCTGATGCAGTGCCTTCAAGCCAGGCGACGGCTTGCAGCCACTGTGTGGCAGGCAGCGCGAGATTGCGGTGCCCCGCCCAATAGCCTCCAGCCCCCGCCGCCAAAATGGCGGCGAGGGTGAGGCCAGTGCGGCCTGCGCGGTTCATGGGGTGGCCTTGAATTCGAGCTTGTTTTCGAGAGAGCCGGTTTCGCCCTGCACCTTGGCGCCGAGTGACAGGCGCCAGCCACCTGGCATCATCAGACTGGCCTTGAAACGATAGATTCCGGGCTCCGTCGAGGGCAACGGTTCGATTGGCGCCGTCATCATCTCCATACCGTCCGGCGCCATGTCGACGCGTTGGGCAAAGATCACAGCGTCGGGCACCACCTTGCCGGAACGCCTGTCGATTAGGCGGACCGCGACAATCGCGGCATCGCCTTTCTTGATCGCGCTTTGAACGAGTTGAAACTCGTAATCATCGATCCCGGCCCAGGCCTTCGAATTGGCGCCACCGAGGGCAAGACCGATCAGCGCCGCGGCTGCGACGTGCTTCACATTGCAAAAGTTCATTGTCTGATTTTCCCAAAGTTCATCGTTCGGCCGCACGGAATGCACGGCAGGCTTGTGGCCAGGCTCATGCCAAAGCCACGGGCTTTCGCCGCAAGGCCGTCAGCCATGGGGCGACAAATGGCTCCGAAAAGAGCCGTCGATGAACTCAGGTACGTGGAGGTCTGGGAGGCGGCGGAGGAGCTGGGAACTCCTGTCCGACGCTATTGCCAGGAGCGATGGCGTCGGCTGTTGATAACCAGGTCAGCGTGATTGCTGAGGGCGCCGCGCTTGGAAAGCACTTGGCGACGCATAAGGCCGCGAGAGGACAGGAGTTCTGGCAATCAGGTAATGGCTGCTTCTGGTCCGAAGGGCACGGCATACCGTCAGACATGGACGCCATATCCGCCATTGTCGCCGTAGAATCGACAACCATCGTCATCGCGGCAGACGGCAACACCATCGGCGCTGTGAGAATGCTCACAACGGCCAGAATCGAAAGCAGGCGGGGGAATACGGTCCAGAACTTCACACAACCTCAATGGCATATGGTGCGGTGCAAGAGAAGACCCACGCGCTCACATTTCCGTCAGGTGATACGCCACACAATGCGTGCGCTGCCGGGCGTTAAGCAGAGCTTACAAATGGTGATGTGCCGGGAGTGACGATCAGGCTTGCCGATAAAACAGCGCCCGTCCAGTCGGGATTAGCTGAAGAAGATAATCGAAGTCGCTGATATTCCCCGTGAGTACTGTGAACCCTAGCTTCTGCGCTTGCAGGAACAAGACACAATCCTGAAGCGCGCGGAGGCGAGCATCTTTGTGATAGCCCTGAAGGCGACACAGGATGCCTGAGAGTAGCGCAGCTTTTCCAAGCACATCAGGATCGGGTGCGAACACGCGATGCGGGTGCATGTCGCCAATGGTAGCGCCAATCTGTTTGATTGCCGTCTTTGTGCCAGGATGCTTGGGATCTAGCACGCCGACGGTGTGCATGAGTTCCTGGATGGCAACCGTCGAATGATTGCTGAGCCTGAGATCGAGCAGATCGGCGACGACATCCGGAGCATGGCCCTGCAAACCATCAATGTAGACACAGGTATCGAGCATCAGCTCTTGCCCCGCCTCGGCAGTAACACCGAGGAACGGAAGGTCGTCGTCTTTGCGGCGAAGCAGCCTCTCCTGAGGATCGAATCGTGCCCAGCGCACAGAACTGGCGAAATCAAAGTCCGTCAATTCAGAACCCGAGCTTAAGCGTCGGATCGACGGTGCCTCTCGTCTTTCTGAACGTCTGTCCGAAATTGTCATCGAGTGCGACATTGGCGAGGGCGAATTCGATCAAGTCGGTGTCAGTCTCGATCCCGGTCTGCTTCTTGGCTTTTTCGATCAGCGCCGGACTGATACGACCACCGATCCGCGTGCTCTTCTCGCCTAACAGACCAGAATGTTCCGCCGCCTTCATGACGGCCTCAAAACGGGTTCTGCTGACCGCGACAAACTTGCCGGTCTTGGTTGCCCGCCCAATCTTCGGAAGTGGCTCGCCCGCCTTCGTCGTCATTTCGATCATACCGGCGCGCTTCTGAATGGCAAATCTGCCTTGCCGTTCCGCGCCACCACCCGTGTGTTTCTTCCTCGCTGCCTTCGCCATGACGCAGCCTCCAATGTCTGACAATTTCACGATTTCGTCCAACATAACATGGCCACGGCAATTTTTCAAGGACCCACCGAATTGCGGCAGCCAGTCGCGGAATGTCGTGATTTTGGCGAGCACGACGTCGCCTTGGGGCAGACGATCCCGACCACGATTTGGGTTTTCATTACTCGCCCCTGATCTTCACCGCAATTCGCTCCTCCGCGAGGCGCGGCAGTTGCTCCTGCAGCGTTTGCGTTAGGCTCGCAGCGAGAGACGCCATGTTCCTTAATTGAGCACACCTACGCGGTCATCTTCATTGCAAATCGAAATTGGAATGCCCGCTTGGGATGACACATTGCGTATTTGGGCACCGGGCACTTGAAATGGACCGGGCTTTCTTCGGCAATACCTATGCCCTCACCCAGCCATTTGCTCCTTCGTTTTCTGAACATCTGCATGAGAGCTACCGCGCCGAGGAGAATTATCGGCGCGCTTCCGGAGGCAGCGCGGTCGCCGGACCCCGGCTAGGCACTCTTGAAGATATTTGACGAAACTTCCTGCATGTGAGGTTGCTGTCGGCGTATCGGACACGACGACGGTATCAGAATTCCTGGGCGCAACTCGCACCGAAATAAGGGCCCGCCCCAGGGCGACCTTAGGGGCTACGCAGCATCCGAGTAGGGCATGCAGGACTCGTCATGCTGAGCCTGCTAAAGTTAGTGTGCTGAGAGTTCTGCAAATTCGCTGAGAGAGGGCGGTCATGGCAGGCTGGTGATGTTCAACGTCACCGATTCCCGCGAAG
>NZ_JAMYMR010000009.1:0-214422 GCF_040318635.1 Mesorhizobium sp. M1066 | reverse complement strand
CCCTCCCCCTTGTGGGGAGGGGTTAGGGGTGGGGGTCCGTGCCGGGCAGACATCTCAGGAATTCCATGTGCGATAGCCCTGCCCTCAAGGGGGAGATGTCGCCGAAGGCGACAGAGGGGGTCGTCTCACGTGGAACGCCGACTTCCTGCGTCTGCGACAAAGGGCCGAGCCCGGTCGGACCGACCCCCTCTGGCCTGCCGGCCATCTCCCCCTCGAGGGGGGAGATCACCCTGTTGATCGTCAGAAAAACTTCATCATTTCGAGATGTGCCTGAAACATTGACGCTGGATTTTGGTGGCACCGTTCAAGCCATCCAGGAGACAGCCGTGAACAAGCTTTCGATGACCCGCCGCGCTTTCGTCACTTCCGTCGGCGCCGTTGGCCTGGCCGGCGTTTCGGGTCTGGCGCTGCCCTACTATTCGCGCGCCAATCAGCGGCCGGCCTTCACCCATGGCGTCCAGTCCGGTGATGTCGACGCAACCAGCGGCATGGTGTGGACGCGCACCGATCGCCCGTCGCGCGTCATGTTCGAAGTGTCGTCGACGGAGAATTTTGCCAATGCGACGCGCCTGGCGCCTCTCGATACGTCGCCGGCCAGCGATTATACGGTCAAGCGGCTGCTCACCGACCTCGCTTCCGATCAGGATATCTTCTACCGCATGACATCGGCCGACCTCGCCGACATCAACGCCGTTTCGGAGCCGATCACCGGCCGTTTCAGGACGGCGCCAGCCTCGAAGCGCGACATCCGCTTTGCCTGGTCCGGCGACACCGCCGGCCAGGGCTGGGGCATCGATGAGACCGGCATGAAGACCTACGCCACGATCGGCAAGCACACGCCCGACTTCTTCCTGCATTCGGGCGACACCATCTATGCCGACGGCGCCATGAAGGACGAGGTCGACCTGCCCGGCGGCGGCAAGTGGAAGAACGTCGTGTTGATCGACGGCAAGCGCAAGGTCGCCGAGACGCTGGAAGAATACCGGGACCAGTGGAAATACAACATGATGGACAGGAACGTGCTCGGCCTGAGCGCCATCTGCCCGACTTTCTACCAGTGGGACGACCATGAAGTGCTGAACAACTGGTCGGATTCCAAGGATCTCAGCGCCGACAGCCGCTATACGGAAAAATCCATCCACGTGCTGGCGGCCCGTGCGGCGCGGGCTTTCCACGAGATGACGACGATCCGCTACGAACCTTCCGAGCCCGGCCGCGTCTATCGCAAGGTTGCTTATGGGCCGCTGCTCGACGTGTTCTTCCTCGACATGCGCTCCTATCGCGGCCCCAATGGTCCGGACATGCAGGATGAGATGACGCCGCAATCACGCATGCTGGGCGAACAGCAGACGAAATGGCTGAAGCGCGAACTGGCGAATTCGAAGGCGACCTGGAAGATCATCGCCGCCGATATGCCGCTCGGCCTCGTCGTCTGGGACGACGGCACCAAGAAGGTTGGCGCCGAAGCGGTCAGCAATGGCGACAATGGCTTGCCAAAAGGGCGCGAGCTCGAGATCGCCGACCTGCTGCGCTTCATCAAGAATGCCGGCATCAGCAACACCGTCTGGCTGACCGCCGACGTGCATTACACGGCCGCGCACTACTACAACCCGGACAAGGCGCAGTTCCAGGAGTTCAATCCGTTCTGGGAATTCGTCTCGGGTCCGATCCATGCCGGCACGTTCGGTCCCAACGATTTCGACATGACGTTCGGTCCGGAGCTGAAGTTCATCAAGGCGCCGACCGCCGAACAGGGACAGAACCTGCCGCCCTCGGCCGGTCTGCAATTCTTCGGGCTGGTCGATATTTCAGGCGCCAGCGAGCAGATGACGGTGCGGCTGATGGATCGCGACGACAACGAGCTCTACAAGGTGACGCTCGACCCGGTGCGGTCGGCGTAAGCGCGCTGATGGAAAGGTGTCGCGCGCGTCCAGGGCGCGCGGCGTCTTAGTCCGGGTAGCAGACCATCGGAATGTTCGGCCAGACGGCGCTGTCGCAGTTGGCGCTGACCTGCCTCTGCTTGAAGGCGGCGCTCACCGGGCCGGTCACCACCGGGTCGACGCCGTCGGGCGCGTCGGCGAAAATCTGCTCGGCCGACTGTGCCTCTGACGGCAAGGCAGGCCGTGATTCCTTCATCGTCGCGGCCGACTGCGCGGCGTTGGCGGCCAGCAGGACGGCGAAGGCAACGGACGCGATGAGCGGCCAGAATCGGTTGAGTTTATCGGTCATGACGTTCAAACTGCCCGGCCCCCGAAGGGTTCCCGCCTTGGTTAACAAAATCATCTCACACGCAGATGCTTAAGATTTGATGAGTATTTGGTGACGCGCCTCCTCTTTCGCAACTGCGAAAAACCCTGTATGAGCCGCGCAACCGAAAGAGGCAGCGCCTTTTGGCCTGCTGCCTGCAACGCTTCCGAGACCAGAACATGAAAATTCGTAATATCGCGATCATCGCGCACGTCGACCATGGAAAGACCACCCTGGTCGACCAGCTTTTGAAGCAGTCCGGCTCCTTCCGAGACAATCAGCGCGTCGCCGAGCGCGCCATGGATTCCAACGATCTCGAAAAGGAACGCGGCATCACCATCCTGGCCAAGGCGACTTCGGTCGACTGGAAGGATACCCGCATCAACATCGTCGACACCCCCGGCCACGCCGATTTTGGCGGCGAGGTCGAACGCATCCTGTCGATGGTGGACTCAGCCATCGTGCTGGTCGACGCAGCCGAAGGGCCGATGCCGCAAACCAAGTTCGTCGTCGGCAAGGCGCTCAAGGTCGGCCTGAAGCCGATCGTCGTCATCAACAAGATCGACCGTCCGGACGCCCGTCATGTCGAGGTGGTCAACGAGGTGTTCGACCTTTTCGCGGCGCTCGACGCCACCGACGAGCAGCTCGACTTCCCGATTCTGTACGGTTCAGGCCGCGATGGCTGGGTTTCGGAAAATCCGGAAGGACCCAAGGACCAGCAGCTGGGGCCGCTGTTCGACCTCGTCATCAAGCATGTGCCGGAGCCGACCGTTCATCCCGGCCCGTTCCGCATGATCGGTACCATCCTGGAAGCCAATCCGTTCCTCGGCCGCATCATCACCGGCCGCATCGAGAGCGGCACGCTGAAGGCCAACCAGCCGGTCAAGGTGCTGCACCATGACGGCACCCAGATCGAAACCGGCCGTATTTCGAAGATCCTGGCCTTCCGCGGCCTCGAGCGCCAGCCGATCGAAGAAGCGCAGGCGGGCGACATCGTCGCCATTGCCGGCCTGTCGAAGGGCACCGTCGCCGACACGTTCTGCGACCTGAGCGTGAGCGAACCGCTGCATGCGCAGCCGATCGATCCGCCGACCGTGACCATGTCGTTCCTCGTCAACGACAGTCCGCTGGCCGGCACCGAAGGCGACAAGGTGACCAGCCGCGTCATCCGCGACCGCCTGCTGCGCGAAGCCGAAGGCAATGTCGCGCTGAAGATCGAGGAATCGCCCGACAAGGATTCGTTCTTCGTCTCCGGCCGCGGCGAATTGCAGCTGGCCGTGCTGATCGAGACGATGCGCCGCGAAGGCTTTGAAATCGCCGTGTCGCGTCCGCGCGTCGTCATGCAGAAGGGCGAGAACGGCGAATTGCTGGAGCCGGTCGAAGAAGTCGTCATCGACGTCGATGAGGAGCATGCCGGCGTCGTCGTGCAGAAGATGTCCGAGCGCAAGGCCGAGATGGTCGAACTGCGCCCATCCGGCGGTAACCGCCAGCGCATCGTCTTCCACGCTCCGACCCGCGGCCTGATCGGCTACCAGTCGGAGCTTTTGACCGACACGCGCGGCACCGCCGTGATGAACCGGCTTTTCCATGCCTATGAGCCCTACAAGGGCGAGCTGCCGGGCCGCACCAATGGCGTGCTGATTTCCAACGAACAGGGCGAATCGGTCGCCTACGCCATGTGGAACCTGGAAGATCGCGGCCCGATGGTCATCGATCCGGGCGTCAAGGTGTATCAGGGCATGATCATCGGCATCCATAGCCGCGACAATGATCTTGAAGTGAACGTGCTCAAGGGCAAGAAGCTGACCAACATCCGTGCCGCCGGCAAGGACGAGGCGGTCAAGCTGACCCCGCCGATCCGCATGACGTTGGAACGCGCCCTGGCTTGGATTCAGGACGACGAACTGGTCGAAGTGACGCCGAAGACCATTCGGCTGCGCAAGCTCTATCTCGATCCGAACGAACGCAAGCGGTTTGAAAAGTCATCCAAGGTGGTCGGCGCGGCGTAAGCTCTCTATTTTCCAACAACCGAGCGGGGCGGAGCAACCAGTGTTCCGCCCCTTTTTCGTTCATCCACCGGCAGCCGAGATGATAGCCTGTCGATCGGCCTCGCCGGCCAGATCGATTCGGATCGCGATTCCCGCGCGGGCCGGCTTGCGCAGGGCCTTTGCTCCATCCGGGTCAAGGATGAGCAGCCGCTTCTCCTCCAGCGCCTGAAGCCGTGATCGCGAGATGCCAAGTTCGCCGGCGAGCAGCCGGTCGAGTCGCAGCGATGTCGGCATTTCGAGCCCAAGCTGGATTTCCAACACGGTCGCGGCTTCCCTGGTGTCGCCGAGCCTGCGCTTGTGGACGCTGACATCGGGGAATTCCTCGACGCGCCCGATCCGGTTGCGCAACGCGACTACATCGAAGGCATGACGATGAGCGAGTGCAAGATCGTTGCTTTCGAGTGCCGCCAGCAGCGCCGGGTCGATGTCGCGGCGGTTGCAGCGCTCGAAAATGCCGAAATTCCAGGAATTGTCGCAGTCGATGCAGCGATAGATCAACCACACGTCGATGCGTTTGCCGTTAGCGTTGACGCGGAATTTCCCGCTGCTGCAATAGGCTTTCACAGTGCCGCAGCGATTGCAGCTGATGAGCGGCCGAGGTGGGGTTTTGGGTGCGATCGTCCAATGGATACGCAGTGGTCCAGACATGCCGATAAGCCCTTCCCGTCGGGAAGTTCATCAGACCGGTGATGTCGAGATGCCCATGTGGGCACGGCGTGGCGAGAAGCTGCGGTTTTTGGAAATCGGGTGTCACGGGCAAAAGCCGCGCGACGCGGTTCAGCAGTGCCAAACCGGTCTCGAACCGCCGCCCAGAAGAACACATGGAAAACGAAAACAGACACCGCGAACGCGGTGTCATGCCTTGTGTCGGGGGAGTTGGCGAGACCGGCGGTTACGTAGGCAAAGTGAAGCTCAAAATTGTTTCGCGGCGGCCTTTCTAGCCGCGAGATGCTGGAGGTGCAAGGGACCTCGCAAGCCTTGGGTTCCTCTCCCCCGCTTTGCGGGGGCGAGGAACCCAAGCCTTGGTACGTCAGCGCCAATGGCCCGTATCGGGTTGCCTTTGCCAGAGCCGCAGCTGTCGAGTATTTGTGGTTGATTGAGCCCTGACACCGAGACCCTGGCCATGCACCCCACCTCGCTCCTGATTTTCGCCGCCGCTCTGTTCGTTGCCGCGGGCTCGCCCGGGCCATCGATCGCGGCGCTTGTCGCCCGCGTCATCTCGAAAGGGTTTCGCGACGTGTTCCCGTTCCTGCTCGCCATGTGGATCGGCGAGGGCATCTGGCTGTCGCTGGCGGTGTTCGGCCTGGCTGTCGTGGCGCAGACCTTCCATTTCGCCTTCGTCGTGGTGAAATGGGTCGGCGTCGCCTATCTGGCTTACCTCGCCTGGAAGATGTGGACCGCGCCCGTCGATGCAAAAGAGGGCGAGATGCCGCGCGAGGATTCTCCGGCAAAGCTGTTCTTCGCCGGCATGGCCGTGACGCTCGGCAATCCCAAGATCATGATGTTCTACCTGGCGCTGCTGCCGACCATCATCGACCTCGCTTCGGTCAGCATTGTCGGCTGGGTCGAGCTGACGGCGACCATGGCCGTGGTGCTGGTCGCCATCGATCTCGCCTGGGTGCTCGCCGCATCACAGGCGCGCAAGCTTTTGAAGAGCAAGCGCGCCATGAAGATCGCCAACCGCGTCAGCGCCACGACGATGGCCGGTGCGGCCGCAGCCATCGCGGCACGGTCCTGAGCCGAAAGCGTCAGCCCATCATATTGATGATCGGCGCGATCTCGACATTGCAGTTCGGCTCCATCAGGATCGGACAGTCCCTGGCCTTGCTGGCAGCGTCATCGATGTCCTTTGCCTCGATGATCGAGTAGCCACCGGTCGGATTGCTGCCGCCATTGTTCTCGATCTTGCCGCCGGGCAGCACAATCTTCGACATGCCAACCGGATTGCCGCGGTCGACCACAGCCGAACCAAGCTTTCCGAACCAGCCTGTCCAGGCATCCGTCATCGCCTTGAGGTCGGCCTCCGTAGTCGGCATTTTGCCCGAGCCGTGATAGACGTAGAGAAACTGTGCCATGTTCTCCTCCTTTGATTGGCGGCATCAAACCGGCATGCCGTCACGCCGCAGCCCGATCATCGGCCGAAATTGGCGAACAGGCAATTAGAATAAGCAATTGCTAATATACGAATGGCGCCGAGCCTCACCGTGCCATGGCGTGGTATTCGTCGTTCGGGCGCATGTCGATTGCCGCGGCCACGCGGTTCGACATGTTGAAGAAGGCAGCGGTCGAGGCGATGTCCCAGATGTCGCGATCGGTGAAGCCGGCCTGACGCAGCGCGGCCCGGTCGGCCTCGACGATCTTGGCCGGCGCTTCGGTCAGCTTGACGGCGAATTCGAGCATTGCCGTCTGCCTGGGCGAAAGATCGGCGGCGCGGAAATTCATCACCATCATTTCACCGAGCGCGGGGTCGCCTGAGAGCTGACGCACCGCAGCGCCGTGCGCGGTCAGGCAATAGTAGCAATGGTTGATCGAGGAGACGGCGACCGCGATCATCTCGCGCTCCAGCTTCGACAGGCCGGACTCAGCCAGCATCAAATCGTTGTACATGTCGGTGAAGGCGCGCAGCTTCCTGTCGTCGAAGGCATAGGCCCTGAGCACGTTGGGGACGAGGCCGAGCTTCTCCTCGCATTTGGCGAAATAGGTTTTTGTCGCCTCGCTCAGCGCTCCGGATCCGAGGTCGAGCGCGGTGATTTTGCCGGTCATGGGTCATTTCTCCTCATCGAGCGGTGCCTTGTCACCGAATTCCGATAATTCTTGGCAAGCCGTCAAACCTTTGTCGCCAAATACCGGTCATCTGCTACGATAGTCGTAAAAGCATTCGACGGGAGGAAATAGCGTCATGGCCAGCGTGAAATCCGCGAGCAAGCCGAAGAAAAAAGCCACGGCAGCGATTAAAGCGGAGGAAAGGCCAGCCAGGCTTGCGGACTATCTGCTCGCCCGCGCGCCAGCGGAAGACATTGCTCCCTACGATGTGGCCGACCTGGAGCGGGCTGCCGATCTCGCCGGCCAGGCAGTCGCCACTCACAGGAAAGGCGAGTGTGTCGTCGCCGTCGATGCCGATTCGGGCGTTGTGCGAGACGGGCGCCCGATGACGGTTGTCACGGTCGTCAACGACAACATGCCGTTCCTGTTCGATTCCATCCTCGGCGAGATCACCGAGACATCAGGCGAACCGACCTTGGTCACCCATCCGGTTATCGTGGTTCGCCACGGCAAGGGCGGCGTGGAAGAAATCCTCGGCGACGGCAATTTCGCCAAGGACGACGGCAGCCACGACCGGCTGAGCGTCATCCATGTCCACATCCCGCGGCTGACATCCGAGCAGGCGAGCGGATTGAGCGAGCGGCTGCGCAAGATCCTCGGCCAGGTTCATGCCGCCGTTCACGACTGGAGGCCGATGCTGGCCCGCCTCGATCAGGCGATCTCGGAATTCCGCTATACGGCCGTGCCGCTCGACAAGAAGAGCGTTGCCGAGGCCCTCGCCTTCCTGGAGTGGCTGCGCGACGACAATTTCACCTTCCTTGGCATGCGGGAGTTCAAATACACCGGCGGCGAGGAAAGCGGCACGCTGGAGCGCGCTGAAAAGCCCGGCCTCGGCATCCTGTCCGATCCCGACGTGCTGGTGCTCAGGCGCGGCACCGAAGCGGTGACGACCACGCCGGAGATCCGCGCCTTCCTGCATGGGCCGGAGCCGCTGATCGTCACCAAGGCCAATGCCAAGTCTTCCGTGCACCGCCGCATCTATCTCGACTATATCGGCGTCAAGACCTACACCGCCAAGGGCACGCTCGCGGGCGAATTGCGCATCGTCGGCCTGTTCACCTCGACCGCCTACACGCGCTCGGTGATGAAGATCCCGTATCTCAGGTCCAAGGCCGAAACCATCATCGCCAAGTCCGGCTTCGACCGGCACGATCATTCCGGCAAGGCGCTGATCAACGTGCTGGAAAGCTATCCGCGCGACGAGCTGTTCCAGGTGCCGGTGCCGATCCTGAGGAAGCACGCCGCCGCCATTCTGGGCCTGGTCGAGCGGCCGCGCGTGCGGGCGCTGGTGCGCGCCGACCAGTTCGACCGTTTCGTCTCGATCCTCGTCTTCGTGCCGCGCGACCGTTACGACAGCGTCGTGCGCGAGAAGATCGGCTCGTATCTGAAGACCGTATTCGAAGGCCGGCTGTCGGCCTATTACCCGGCCTTCCCCGAGGGCGGGCTGGCGCGCGTGCACTTCATCATCGGCCGCTCCGGCGGCAAGACGCCGAAGGTCGAGCAAGCGACGATAGAGGCGGCGATCCGCGACATCGTGCGTACCTGGGAGGACGCCCTTTCCGATGCGGCCGAGGCCAGTGGCGGCGACCAGGCTTTGAAGGCGATCGCCGCGCGGCTGCCTGAAAGCTACCGCGATTCGTTCAGCGCGGCGGTGGCGCTGGCCGACGCCGGGCGTATCGCCAGGATCAGCGCCGGCAATCCGATCGCCATCGACTATTATCGCCACGCCGATCAGAAGCCGCACCAAGCGGCGCTGAAGATCTATCATCATGGCAGCCCGGTGGCGCTGTCGCGCCGGGTGCCGGTGCTGGAAAACATCGGCTTCCGCGTCATCAGCGAGCGCACTTTCGAGGTTGGCGATGACCAGTCCGGCTTAGTCTTCATTCATGACATGGAACTGGAGAACAGCTACGGCAAGCCGATCGACCTGACCGATGGCGGCGCGCTGTTCGAGGACGCATTCCTCTCCGTCTGGCGCGGCGACGTCGACAATGACGGCTATAACGGCCTCGCCCAGACCGCCGGCCTGTGGTCTGGCGAGATCACCATCCTGCGCGCCTATGGCCGCTATCTGCAGCAGGTGGGCATTCCGCAAAGCCAGGATTTTATCGCCGCCGCGCTCAACCGCTATCCCGACATCGCGCGTGGCCTGCATGCGCTGTTCATCGCCCGGCTTGGCTCGACAGCCGAGGCCGAAGGCATGGTGGCGGCAAAGCATCTCAAGGCCAAGATCAAGGATGCGCTGGAAGACGTTCCCAACATCGACGACGACACCATCATCCGGCGCTACCTCAATCTGATCGAAGCCTCGCTGCGCACCAATCATTTCGTTGCCGATACGAAAGAGAAAGGCCAGTCGCTGGCGATCAAGCTCGATTCGCACGCGGTCGAGGGATTGCCGGCACCGCGGCCGTGGCGGGAGATCTTCGTCTACGGTTCCGAGGTCGAAGGCCTGCATCTGCGCTTCGGTCCGGTGGCGCGCGGTGGCCTGCGCTGGTCCGACCGCGCCCAGGACTACCGCACCGAGGTGCTCGGCCTGGTCAAGGCACAGCAGGTCAAGAATGCCGTCATCGTGCCGGTGGGGGCCAAGGGCGGCTTTTATCCGAAGAAGCTCCCGATGAGCGCCGGTCGCGACGCGATCTTCGCGGCCGGCACCTCGGCCTACAAGAATTTCGTCTCCAGTCTGCTGTCGATCACCGACAATATCGGTCTCGACGGTGTCATCCCGCCGGCCGGCGTCATCAGACGCGACCCGGACGATCCGTATTTCGTCGTTGCCGCCGACAAGGGCACGGCGACCTTCTCCGACACCGCCAACGCGATCTCGGAGAAGCACGGCTTCTGGCTCGACGACGCCTTCGCCAGCGGCGGCTCGGCCGGCTACGACCACAAGAAGATGGGCATCACCGCCAAGGGCGCCTGGGAAGCGGTCAAGCGGCATTTCCGCGAGATCAACCGCGATATCCAGACCTCGTCCTTCACCGTCGTCGGGGTCGGCGACATGTCGGGCGACGTGTTCGGCAACGGCATGCTTTTGTCGCCGAAAACCCGGCTGATCGCCGCCTTCGACCATCGCGACATCTTCATCGACCCCGATCCCGATATGGCAGCCTCGATGGCCGAGCGCGAGCGCATGTTCGCGCTGCCGCGTTCGAGCTGGCAGGACTATGACAAGACGAAACTGTCGGAAGGCGGCATCATCGTCTCGCGCAACCAGAAATCGATCACCTTGCCGGCGGCGGCGGCGGCGGCGATCGGCCTGACCAAGACCATTGCCACGCCGGTCGAGATCATGACCGCCATCCTCAAGGCCCCTGTCGATCTCCTGTGGTTCGGCGGCATCGGCACGTATTTGCGGGCATCGACCGAAACCAATGCCGAAGTCGGCGATCGCGCCAACGATGCCATTCGCATCACCGCGCTCGACGTGCGCGCCAAAGTGATCGGCGAGGGCGCCAATCTCGGCGTCACGCAGCGGGCGCGCATCGAGTTCGGCCTAAATGGCGGCCGCTGCAATTCCGACGCCATCGACAATTCGGGCGGCGTCAACTGTTCCGACGTCGAGGTCAACATCAAGATCGCGCTGGCGTCCGCCATGCGCAAGGGGTCGTTGACGCGCCCGGCACGCAACAAGCTGCTGGCCGAGATGACCGACGAGGTCGGTTCGCTGGTGCTGTCCAACAACTACCAGCAGACGCTGGCGCTTTCGATCGCCCGCAAGCGCGGCCTCGCCGATATCGCGCATCAGAGCCGTTTCATGACGGCGCTGGAGGCGCGCGGCCTGCTTGACCGCACTGTGGAGACGCTGCCGTCGCCGGCATCGCTTGCCGAGCGCGAGGCGCGTGGCGAACCGCTGACCAGGGCCGAACTTGGCGTGCTGCTCGCCTATGCCAAGATCGTGCTGTTTTCCGACATCGTCGCCAGCGACGTGCCTGATGACGCGCATTTCGATCGCGACCTGATGGGCTATTTTCCCGACCGGATGGCGAAGAAATACGCCACTGAGATCCATGGCCACCGGCTGCGCCGCGAGATCATCACGCGCGTCGTCGCCAACGATCTGGTCAATCGCGGCGGCCCATCCTTCGTCAACCGGCTGCAGGAAGCCACGGGGCGCACCGCCGCTGACGTGGTGCGGACCTTCGCCTTGGTGCGCGACGGTTTTGCACTGCCGGCGCTCTATCGCGAGATCGATGCGCTCGACAACCAGATCGACGGCCAGGTGCAGCTCGATCTCTATCAGATGGTCAGCCGGCTGATCTATGTGACCAGCGGCTGGTATCTGAAGAACGATGCCGGCACGGTACCTCTCGGCCAGCGCATTGCCGAGCTGCAGGAAGCACGCAAGGCACTGGAACCCAAGCTCGTTTCGCTGCTGCCGGCTTTCTCGCGCGAGCGCATCGAGGAGAAGCGGCACGGGCTGTTCAAGAGTGGCGCGCCGGAAGGGCTGGCCGGGCAACTGGCGCTCAGCGAGGTGGCGGAACTTATCCCCGACATCGCGCTGACGGCGCGCACCGCCGGCGCCGATATCGTCGCCGCGGCCAAGGCGTTCTTCGCCGTCAGCGATGCCTTCCGCATCCCGCGTGTCGAGGACGCCGCACGCTCGATCACGCCTTCGGACTACTATGATCAACTGGCGCTGTCGCGCGCCACCGACACGATCGGCGCGGCACGGCGCGGCATCGCGGTGGCGGCACTCACCGGCCACGCCAAGACGGCCGATCCGGTGGTTGCCTGGCTGGACGCCGGCGGCGAGCGGGTGGCGCGCATCCGCGAGCGGCTGCAGGCACTGACCGAGGGCGGCGACATCACCGTGTCGCGGCTGTCGGTGGCGTCAGGGCTGATGAGCGATCTGACGGGGATGTGAACCGCCGACGATCACCACACGCATCACCGGATGCGTGTGGCTCCTTTCGAATGCCATCCGCTTCGAAACTAGCGTTCAAAAAGCTCACCAGGAATGTTTGAGCGTGCCGACGATTTTCAGCCGGTCGCCGTAAAATTCGGTTCCGTAATAGCTGGTTGTCAAATACTTCCGGTCGAACAGGTTCGTTGCGTTCAGGGCCAACGTCACGTCCTTGGTCATCTTGTAGCTGATCGCCGCATCCACCAGTGCGTAGCCGCCAATCGAAGTCGTGTTCGCGTCATCCCCGTAGGTTTGCCCGATATAGCGCACGCCTCCGCCGATGGTCAGGTCGCCACGCCGTCCTTCCTCGGGAAGCGTATAATCAACCCAGGCCGAAGCCAGGTGGCGAGGGACACGTTGCGGCCGATTGCCGGCATTTCCGCCAATACCGTCTTCCAGGATCTCGGCATCCCAGTAGGAATAGGCAAGTGTCAGGTTCAGGTTTTCCGCAATGGCGGCCTTGCCCTCGAGTTCGATGCCGCGGACGCCGACCTTGCCGATCTGCTGCTGGACAACAGGCGTGACATAGGTCGGAACATTGGTTTGGGTAAGGTCGAAGACCGCGGCCGTGAACAGGCCGTCGAAGCCGTCGGGCTTGTACTTGATGCCTGCCTCATACTGCTTGCCCTCTTGAGGCTTCAGCGAACCCGAGACCGCATATCCGTTGGCGCTTGGCGCCACAAGCGGCTGGAAGCTTTCCGAATAGTTGGCGTAGACCGCGAGGTTCGGGGTGAATTTGTAGGTCAGGCCGGCGCGCTTGGTGAAGGCGGATGCCGTGTCGTCGTCCTGCGTTCCCGAGTCGAGATAGTCCGCGGTCGTATGCACGCGGTCCCAGCGCCCGCCCAGGGTGACGATCCAGCGGTCGTCAAACGTCAATTGCTCCTGGGCATAGACACCGACCGCCTGTTGCTTGACCCGCCAGTTCACGTAGGGGCCGAGATTGATGCAGGACAGACCGCAATAGGTCGGATTGTTGATGTCGATGGGACCGGCGGTGCCGAAGAGGATGTTTTCGCGGGTGTTGTCATTGGCGTAGTCGACGCCGACAAGCGTCTTGCTGTCGATCCCGTCCCAGCCCGTATCGTATTGCAACTGATTGTCGAAGGCATAGCGGTTGGACACGCCATCGACGGAAAATGCCGTGCGGTCGGCCGTGGGGTCAGGCGATGCGCCGTAGACCTCGGCGTAGTCGAGGCTCAAATGCGTGTAGCGGGCATTGGAGCGGAAGGTGAGGTTCTCGTTGAACTCGTGCTCGAACTGGTAGCCGATATCGACCTGCTCCGTGTTGAAGCGGTTGAAATCCGGCTCGCCCAGGAATGTGCCGACGTCGATATTGCCGCCAGCCGGGGTGCCGCGTGCGCCTGTCCCATCTCGCTTGTAATAGTCAGTCAGGATGGTGAGCGACGTTCCTTCCTCGGGCTTGATGGTCAACGCGGGCGCGATGTAAAGCCGATCGTCGTTGGAATAGTCCCATCCTTGATCGCCATCCTTGGCCAGCCCGGTGAGCCGATAGGTCCACACGCCATCGGGGTCGATCGGTCCGCCAAAATCAACGCCAACCTCCTTGGTACCGTCGCCATAGGACGTGTAAATCTCCCCCTGCTTCTGGTCCAGCGGCCGCTTGGTGATGGCATTGACCAGTCCGCCAGGGCCGTTGAGACCAAAAAGCGTCGATGTCGATCCCTTCAGGACCTCCACGCGCTGAAGTCCGTAAGGCTCGAGACGGCTGGCCGTGAACCAAGCGGGGATGCGCGCCGTGAGGCCATCGCGATAAGTACCGAGCGATGTCTGGTCGAAACCGCGGATACGAACATAGTCGTATCGGTCATCGTTGCCGAACTCGTCGGTGAGGACGCTGGATGTGTAGGCCACGGCCTGCTGGAGGCTTTCGACATGGCGTGCCTCCAGTTCCTTCTGGGTTACAACTGAAACCGAGGCGGGAACGTCGACGATGGGCGTATCGGTCTTGGTGCCGGTCGCCGTATCCTCGGCGACGATCGTTTGATCGGGCCCGACAACGCGGTCCGACTTCCCGGTGACGACGATCGTTTCCAGTTGGGTTGCATCGTCCGGCAAAACCTGCTGGGCCCGGCCGGCCCCCATCGCTCCAAAAGATGCCGCTATCAAGGCACTGCTCGCAATCAATCGCCTTGCCTGAGTGCGCAACAATGCCTGTCGACCAATCGTCATTTCTTATTCCCTGTCAGACCAATATCGAGCCGTTCGACCGGTGACCTTCCGGCCCTGCGCGAGCGCAATTAGTCAAACCGGACAAAAGGAGTCAACTTAATAATCAAGAAATTCGCGCCGGCGGCAATCGCTGCGAAGCAGGGGGTGGAGGGCGGTGCCGGACCTTCGGTCCGACTTCCCCCACGAGAAAAAATAAGGGCTTGGCCCGCGCCGCGGACGAAAGCCAATTGCTGGGTTTTCGAACAATGAACCCTCGGCAGGGGCAAGGGACGGCACCAAGCTTCGTTCATTGCATGAGCGCATGAAACATGCAGACATGGCGCCCGACACGGAACCGGTGCCGGGGGATCATCATGACGGTAGAGACAGTGCAGCGTGCGTCCGGGCGCGGCATCTGGGGATGGATGTTGTTCGACTGGGCGGCGCAGCCGTTCTTCACCGTCGTCACCACCTTCATCTTCGGGCCTTATTTCGTGTCGCGGATGGCGAGCGATCCGGAAACCGGGCAAGCGGCCTGGGGCTACGGCATTGCCGCGGCCGGCCTTGTCATTGCAGTGCTGTCGCCCATCCTCGGCTCGATCGCCGACCAGACCGGACCGCGCAAGCCTTGGATCGCATTCTTTGCCGCGGTCAAGGTCACCTGCCTTTGCATGCTTTGGTTCGCGGCCCCCGGTTCGAACCTTTTCCTGGTCGTGCTGTTCTTTTCGCTGGCGTCGGTGGCGGCGGAGTTTTCGACCGTGTTCAACGATTCGATGATGCCGCGCCTGGTGCCGAAGAGCGAGATCGGCAGGATCTCCAACATGGCCTGGGGCCTTGGCTATCTCGGCGGCATGATCGCGCTGATCTTCGTCGTCGCCTGCCTGGCCGGTTCGCCGGAGACCGGCAAGACGATCATCGGCATCGACCCGCTGTTCGGGCTCGACCCGAAGCTCGGCGAGGACGCGCGCGCAACCGGGCCTTTGTCAGCCGGCTGGTACTTCCTGTTCATCCTGCCGATGTTCTTTTTCACCCCCGACGCCATCAAGGGCCTGCCGATCGGTCCGGCTGTCCGAGAGGGGTTGGCGGAGCTGAAAGTGACATTGGGCGAGGTGCGCAAGCGCAGCGGTATCTTCCGCTTCCTGGTCGCCCGCATGATCTATCAGGACGGCGTCAACGCGTTGCTGGCGTTGGGTGGCACTTTCGCCGCTGCGATGTTCCACTGGTCGATCACGGAGATCGGTATTTTCGGCATCATTCTCAACGTCGTCGCCATCTTCGGCTGCCTGGTCGCAGCCCGTCTCGACACGGCGCTTGGCTCAAAAACCATCGTCATGATCTCGCTGGTCCTGCTCAGCATCGCCACGATCGGCATCGTCTCGACTGGGCCGGGCTATACGTTGTTCGGCTTCTGGATGATGCCTGGACCGGACAGCGGCGGCCTGTTCGGCACGGCAGCGGAAAAAGCCTACATCTTCTTCGGCCTGTTGATCGGCGTGGCTTTCGGGCCGGTGCAGGCGTCGTCGCGGTCCTACATGGCGCGCAGCGTCACCGCGGCAGAATCCGGCCGCTATTTCGGCATTTACGCGCTGGCCGGGCGGGCGACCAGTTTCCTGGCGCCGTTCATGGTCGCGTCGGTCACCCTGGCCAGCGGCTCGGCGCGGCTCGGCATGGCGGTGATCGTGCTGTTCCTGGGCATCGGCATGGCGATCCTGGTCAAGACGCCCTATCCGGCGGACCGGCCGGTGGAATGAGTGGTTCGAAATATGGAGGTTGAAAGCCAACGGTTTATGGCCCTCGAAGGGACGCGTACGTGGGCGTCGGGTACGGTACACTTCGCTGCGGAATGCGACCGATTTCTAGTCGATCTATCGGTCTCTTCAAAAGATTTTAGGACCTCGCGACGAGCGTTTGAGGTAAGTCGTCACTGTTTTCTGATTGCCGCATTTAAGCTCTTGGAACATGCCGAATGGGCGGTCCAAGTCGATGCGTTTGACGCAGTTCTTACGGTGGAACTCAACGCCCACGCGAAGAATATTAAGCGCCTTCGTGACCTCAACGAACATAAATTGGAATATTTCATGGGAGGTGGTCGGCGGCGAGCCCTTTGGAATCGCGAAGAAGATGGGGGCACTGCGGACGCGAGTTCGACGGTTGATACCCGCATTGGAAATCTCCTAGATTGGCGGGAGGTTTCGCGGATTGCCGCAAAGCTGAATGAGGCTCTTCCCTAAATTGCTGTGGAGTTGCGAGCCCTGACGGCACGCCCAAATCAGTGCCGGAAATGCCTAACCCCCGTAAACACCATGGCGATGCCGTGTTCGTCGGCAGCGGCGATGACCTCCTTGTCGTTCATCGAGCCGCCCGGCTGGATGACGGCGGTGGCGCCGGCGGCGATCGCGGCCAGCAACCCGTCGGCGAAGGGGAAGAAGGCGTCGGAGGCAACGACCGAGCCCTTGGTCAGCGGTTCGGCAAGGCCCGCGGCCTCGGCTGCGTCGAGCGCCTTGCTGGCGGCGATGCGTGAGGAATCGACCCGGCTCATCTGGCCAGCGCCGACGCCGACAGTTGCGCCATCCCTAACGTAGACGATGGCGTTGGACTTGACGTGCTTGGCGATGCGGAAGGCGAATTTGAGGTCGGCCATTTCGGCCGGCGTCGGCGCCCTCTTGGTCACCACTTTCAGGCCGAGGTCGTCGACGACGGCGTTGTCCCGGCCCTGGACGAGCATGCCGCCGGCGACGGATTTGACCGTCGTGCCCGGCGTGCGCGGGTCCGGCAGCCCACCAGTGACCAGCAGGCGCAAATTCTTCTTCCCCGCCACGATGGCCGCTGCCTCATCGGTGGCGCCGGGCGCGATAATCACCTCGGTGAAGGTTTTTACGATCTCTTCCGCCGCCTCGGCGTCGAGGGTGCGGTTGACGGCGATGATGCCGCCGAAGGCCGAGACCGGGTCGCAGGCCAGCGCCTTGGCGTAGGCGGCTTTCAGCGAGGCGCCTTCGGCAACGCCGCACGGATTGGCGTGCTTGATGATGGCGACGGCAGCGGAAAGGTCGGGGTCGAACTCGCCGACCAGTTCGAAGGCGGCGTCGGTGTCGTTGATGTTGTTGTAGGATAGCTGCTTGCCCTGCAGCTGGCGCGCTGTTGCGACGCCCGGGCGCTTGTCGCCGTTGACGTAGAAGCCGGCGCTCTGATGCGGGTTCTCGCCATAGCGCATCACCTCGACCAGCCTGCCGCCAAAGGCGCGCCATGTCGGATGTTCGATCTCGAGCGCCTCGGCGAACCAGCCGGAGATCGCCGCGTCATAGCTGGCGGTGCGGGCAAAGGCCTTGGCCGCCAGCTTCTTGCGGAAATCCAGCGACAGCGAGCCGATGTTCATCTCCAGCGCATTCAGCACCGAAGCGTAATCGCCGGGATCGGTGACGATGGCGACATAGGCGTGGTTCTTGGCCGAGGCGCGGATCATCGCCGGGCCGCCAATGTCGATGTTTTCGACGATCAACGCGTAATCGGCGCCGGAGCGGCGGACCTCCTCGAACGGATAGAGATTGGAGACGACGAGATCGATCGGCTCGATGCCGTATTTGCGCATTGCCGCGGAATGCTCCGGATCGTCGCGCACGCCAAGCAGCGCGCCATGCACGCCGGGATGCAAGGTCTTGACGCGGCCGTCCATGATCTCGGGGAAACCGGTGAGCTCGGAGACGTCGCGCACCGCCAGGCCCGCCTCGGTGATCGCCTTTGCCGTGCCGCCGGTCGAGACCAGCTCGACACCGGCCGCTGCCAGCGCTTTGGCGAAATCGATCAGGCCGGTCTTGTCGAAAACGGAGAGCAGGGCGCGACGCACGGGAACGAGATCAGGTGCGGGAATGTTCTTGGCGGCGACGGCCATGGGCTGGCGGCCTTTCACGGCTGGTGTGGTGGATGCCCGCGCCCGTAGCACATGCCGCCCGGAAATCAAACCGGCGGTCAGGTGGGGGCAAGGCAACGAATCCGTGTTAACGGGTTTCTTCGGAGACTTCGCAGGCGCGTTGGCTGACGGAGCACCAACGAAAAAACCCGCTTATGCGGCGGGCCACTGGCACAAATCAGCACCATAGGCAAAAATATACCATAGCTGAGGGCACGGAGTCAAGAAAAAATTCCTATCGTGGGAAAGCTGTCGGCACAAAAGCTGCCGATGCCCCCGAACTGGTTGTCGTCAGGCCTTTTGTTAACCTGAGTTCGAAGCCCTGTCAGGAGGGTCAGTTGTTTTCCGGGTAGCCGGCGATGCTGGTGCGGGTCAGCTGCCAGTGGACTTCGGCGATTTCCGAAGCCTTGAAGGCAAGCACGATCTGGCGGCTGCGGCGCGGGCCGCCAAGGCCGGCGAAATAGATCGATTCCTCGACCTCCGGCACCACTTCGGCTGCTGTGAACACCCAGGTGTCGGCCTGATCGGCGGCCAGCACCAGGCGGTCATGCTCGTCCTGCAAAAGGTTGACGTCGGGATGAACGTGAAAGCGGACGGTGACGAAGTCGCGCCCATTGTTGCGGATCGCCGTATTGCCGGGGCGCTGGAAGCGGTCGCGGCCAGCCAGCACATTGCCGTTCGACGACAGTTTCAGCTCGCGCTCATGCAGGAAGCCGAAGCGCGGGACATAGCCGTCATGGCGGGCGATGAAGCCCTGAACGCCCTTCTGGTCGGTGCGCTTGCACTGCACATGCTGCGGGCCGCCGATCAGCGGCGAACCGAGTAGGTCGTTGACGCGCAACGAATGGCTGAAGCGCGCCGACGAGGTGTCGTTGATGGTGGCGGTCGAGTGCGCGGCGGTGGCGCGCGCCAGCGGCCGGAATTCAGCCGCGCCATAGGTGTCAATGCCGGCATTGACGATGTAGTGCTGGCGGCCGGACGACAGTTCGAAGGCGAGGCAGCTGGCGTGTGCGGCGTTGGACACATCGACCGGCGGCGGCGGGCCGGTGTCGGCGATGACCGTGGTGCCGCCCATCGACAGGCGCTCATAGCCGGAATGCGGCGCATGCAGCAGCGGCGCGCCAGCGGTGTCGTCGTGGCGCAGAATGGTGGCGATGCGGTCGTGGATGGTGGCGCCCATGCCGTTGAAGCGGGCGAGGCTGCCATCCTGATGGCGAAAGAAGCGCAGCGCCGGCAGCATGCGGTCGATGGCGCCGATCAGCGCCTGCGGCGGCGTTTCCGCCTGGTTGGCATAAGTCTGGCGCAGCGGCAGAAGGTCGGCGAGGATTTCCAGGACGACCATCGGGTTGCGCGAAATGTGCCCGCCATCGGCGAGGATCTGGCGGTCGAGTTCCTCGGCAAGATTGCGGGTCGCGCCCCGCAGGGCCGATGCCGGCGCCGGCAGGGACAAGGCAGCGAAGGCGAGCGCGATGCGGGCCCGCAGCCTGTCCTTGCCGTCGGGCATTTCGCGCGCCATCGACCTGAGGTAGCGGATCTGGATGGCAACCGATTTCAGGAAGGCGCGGTAGAAAGGGAACTCGGCGCCCTGCAATACGACCGAGGAGTGCTGCAACCAGGCGATGATGCGCTTGGCCGTCGTGCCCGGCTCCCAGGCGATGCCGGAAATATGGCTGCCATGCATGGTGATCCAGTCGGAGACCAGGGCGCGGGCGTTGGCGGCGGCAAGCTCGGTGCCGGCGGCGCGCATATGGCGCAGCCAGCGAAAGCCGTGCAGCGTCTTCTGCCAGCCGTGATTGGGCACGTGGATCTGGAAAGGCGACTTGCCGCCGGTCTCGACCACATGCCCCGACAGGGGATAACGGCCGTAATAGATCTCGAGTGCGATCTGCGGGTCGGCGAGGCGCAGGTCCGGCGGTGCGATCAGCACACGTTCCGGCGTGCGGCCGGAATAGCGCCAGCGATAGACAGGCCCGGCGCGCAGGCGCCGGCGCGTTTTGCGCCAGAACTCCTTCGCGACAAGCGTCCACAGACGCGTCGTGCTGCTGGCAGCAAGTGCCAAAACCCCTCCTGATCGTCCTCTACCCCGGCGCCGAGTCTACATGATTGCACGATTCGTGCGAAGGCGAATTCCACGAGCCCACGCCGGTTCACCTGGTTTTGCCCCCGATCCTACCCAAAAAAGTCAGTAAATCCGGGCAGTTCAATTCCTAGCCGGCTCGCCGCATGCGAGCGGCGAAGAAACCATCGAGGCCCGAGCGTTCCGGCGCGCCGAGCTCCAGGTCGGCGGGCGTGGTGCGCAGCGTGCCTTGCTGCGTCAGGAACGGATCGATGCCGGCGATCTCGCCTTGTCGCAGCGGATCGTTGGCGACTTCAGGCGTGCCGGCCAGAAAGGCGCGATAGAGATCCTCGCCCTCGAGCGGGTCGAGCGAACAGTTGGAAAAGACGATCGTGCCGCCGGGCCTCACCAGGGTGACGGCGCGGGCGAGCAGCCTGCGTTGCAGGTCGGCCAGTTTTTCGACATCGGCCGAAGTCTTGGTCCATGGCACGTCGGGATGCCGCCGCACCGTGCCGGTCGACGAGCAGGGCGCGTCGAGGAGAATCGCGTCGAAGAGTTCTTCCGGCTCATATTTGAGCAGGTCGGCCTGGACGATCTCGGCGGACAGGCCGAGGCGGTCGAGATTCTGCGTCAGCCGCACGAGCCGGTTTTTTGACGTGTCGACGGCGGTGACCTTCGCGCCGGCAACGATCAGCTGCGCGGTCTTGCCGCCGGGCGCGGCGCAGAGATCGGCAACCCGCAATCCCGTGACATCGCCGAACAGCCGGGCGGGCAGGCTGGCCGCGGCGTCCTGGACCCACCAGGCGCCCTCGGCAAAGCCAGGCAATTCAGTGACAGCACCGACAAGATTCTCGACTCGCACCGTGCCTGTCTGCAGGACGATGCCGCCGAGCTTTTCGGCCCAGAGACCGGGATCGGCCTTGACCGAGAAGTCGACCGGCGCCTCAACGCGATGTGCTTCGAGGATCTGTCTGGCCTTCTCGTTGCCGTAGGTGGTCTTCAGCCTGTCGGAAAACCATTTGGGCGCCTCGTCGGTGGCGGCAAGGGCGGCAGGCAATTCCGTTTCCTTGGCCCGTGCCAACGTGCGCAGAACGCCATTGACGAGGCCGGAGAAGCGCACCGTGCGCGGATCGGACTTGGCATGGGTCACCGCAATGTCGACGGCGGCGCTGTCGGGAATATCGAGGAACAGGATCTGTGCTGCGGCCACATGCAATATGTGCGACAAAGCGGTGGCATTGGGCGGCAGCGGTTTTTCCAGGCGCCTCGCCAGCAGCCCTGATATGGTCATGCGATAGCGCAGCGCGGTGACCAGGATGGCGCGGACCAGGCCGCGATCGCGCAAGTCGAGCGCCTTGTATTGCGGGTGGCCGTTCTCGTGATCGGTCAGCCCATCAAGCGGCGTCCTGGCGTCGATGACGGCGGCAAGCAGGCGCGCCGCCGCCTTGCGGGCGGCGAGGCCGGCAACGAAGTCGCCGCTGTCCCTGTGTTCCTGATCACCTGAAACTGTGCGTCGTGGTCCTCTGTCCGCCACGCTCACGACCACCGGCCCTTGGGCCCGGTCGGATTGCGACCCCACGGGTTGGATTTGGGCTTGGCGGCCTCCGTCGGCTGCTCGGGCCGCGCCTGATCCCATGGGCCGGATGGCCGCGGTTCGTCCGCCTGGCGTGGCGTTGGGGCCTGGCGCTGGGCGGCCCGGGTTTGGCTGCCGGCCATGTCGCGCGCCATCGCCTGCAAGGCTGCGATGCGGTTCTCAGTGGCGGGGTGGGTGGAGAACAGGCTGTCCATGCGCTCGCCGTGAAGAGGATTAATGATGAAGAGATGCGCGGTCGCGGGATTGCGCTCGGCATCGGGGTTGCGGATGCGTTCGGCGCCGCGGGCGATCTTGTCAAGCGCCGATGCCAGCCAGAGCGGGTGTCCACAGATTTCGGCGCCACGCCGGTCGGCCTCGTATTCGCGGGTCCGGCTGACCGCCATCTGCACGACCATCGCTGCAAACGGAGCCACGATCATCGCAACCAGCACGCCGACAAAGCCGAACGGGTTGTTGTCGCGGTTGCCGCTGAAAAAGAAGGCAAAATTGCCGAGCATCGAGATGGCACCGGCAAAGGTGGCGACGATCGTCATGGTGAGCGTGTCGCGATGCTGCACATGGGCGAGCTCGTGCGCCATGACCGCCGCGACCTCTTCAGGCGTCAGCGCCTGCAACAGGCCGGTGGAGGCAGCCACCGCCGCATTCTGCGGATTGCGGCCGGTGGCAAAGGCGTTCGGCTGCGGGCTGTCGATCAGATAGGTCTTCGGCATCGGCAGGCCGGCCTGTTTGGCCATTGCCTGGACGATGGCGTAATATTCGGGCGCGTTCCTTTCGTCGACCTCGACGGCACGGTTCATCGACAGCACCATCTTGTCGGCATTCCAGTAGCTGAACAGGTTGGTGCCGGCGGCGATCAGCAGCGCGATCATCATGCCGCCGGTTCCGCCGATCAAAAAGCCGACGCCCATGAACAGCGCGGTCATCGCGGCAAGAAGCATGGCGGTGCGGATGGTGTTCATCGTCTGCTCCTGTCCGGGGAATAGCGAAAAGGGGTCGATCGTCGTGGGTTCATGGCTATATGATGGGAAACGCCAGTTCCTGTTTCAATTGACTGGACTCAATCTGCCGAGATTATCGCATGACCGACGAAATCAGTAAAACAGGCGCCGCTCCTGCCGAAGCGGCATCGCAAAGAGAGCTAGCGCCGGCCGCACGCCGTGCGTTGGCCGAGGCCGCAGCGCGGCGGGAAGAATACCGCGAAAAGGAGGCCGCGCTGCCGAAGGAGATCGGCGGCCGCGGCGGCAAGGAGCCAGGGCGCTACGGCGACTGGGAAGTAAAGGGGCTGACCAGCGACTTCTAGATGCCTCCCTACGCAGCGTTGCGCTGCGGCTCGAGCGCGATCCAGCCACGCTCGTCGACAGTGATGCCGACCATGTCGTAGCCTGCGATCGCGGCATGTTGCGTTGGCAAGGGGTGCTTGTGCGTGGCGCTGATGACCATGACCGCCGCGCCCGCCGCTTCGGCTGCCGCGATGCCAGCTGGAGCATCCTCGAAGACGAGGCAATCGCGCGCGTCGAAGCCGAGCCGTTCCGCGCCAAGCCGGAAGCAATCGGGCGCCGGCTTGCCGCGGGAGACATCTTCCGCCGCGACGATGACGGCCGGGACAGGGATGCCGGCGGCCTTCATGCGCAACAGCGCCAGCTCGCGCGGGGCGGAGGTTACGATTGCCCAGCGTTCGGGCGGCAGCGAATCGAGAAATGCCACGGCGCCTGCGATCTGGAGAATGCCATCGAGATCGGCCGCCTCGGCCTTCAGCAGCAGATCAGCCTCGTATGCCGGGTCGACGCCCGGCAGTGCCAGGCCGGTGATGGTCTCGATCGCGCGCACGCCATGGATCGTCGGCAGGAAGGCGGCGACGTCGAGGCCCTGGCGGCGTGCCCAATCGCTCCACACCCGTTCCGCCGAGGCGATGGAATTGATGAGGGTGCCGTCCATGTCGAAGAGGAAGGCCGCGAATTTTCTGCCTGAGTACATGATTTTCCTTGAGTTCGGGGAGCGCTGGTGGGGTTGCCGAACCTAACCTCTCGACCGCGGCAGGGGAAGACACGGGGTGGGCTTTTCGATCGGCCCAGGGAACCACGGTATCCTCCGGGCGTTTGGGAAGGACTGCTTCTCACAACAACGATCGAAGGGGGGACCAACGATGCTGATCCGGCTCGGCTACGAAATCGCCATCGAATGCGTAGCCGCGACGCCGGTGATTTCAGTGCTCGAGATCCATCGGGACAGGCAGGCCGACATCAAGCGGCAGACGCGGGTGCTGACCTCTCCCGCGGTGCCGACAAGACTGTACCACGATCTGCATGGCAATGCCTGCCGACGCTTCACAGCGCCCGCCGGTGGTTTTCGCATCCTGTATGACGCGGTCGTCGAGGACAGCGGCGAGACGGACGAGGTAAACACGCTGGCCAGGGAAGTGCCGGTGGCGGACCTGCCGGACGAAGTTCTCGGTTATCTCCTGGGCAGCCGCTATTGCGAGACGGATCATCTGAGCAGCCTGGCCTGGCAGCTCTTCGGCGACATTCCGTCCGGCTGGGCGCGCGTGCAGGCGATCGTCGATTATGTCCACAACCGGCTGTCGTTCGGCTATGGCTATGCGCGCTCGACCCGCACCGCGGCGCAGGCGCATGAGGAGCGCGTCGGGGTCTGCCGCGACTTCGCCCATCTGGCGATCACGCTTTGCCGCTGCATGAACATTCCGGCACGCTACGTGAACGGCTATCTCGGCGATATCGGCGTGCCAGCCGATCCGGCGCCGATGGACTTCTCGGCGTGGCTGGAAGTGTTCCTCGACGGCAAATGGTACACGTTCGATCCTCGCCACAACACGCCGAGAACCGGCCGTATCGTCATCGCGCGCGGCCGCGACGCCACCGACGTGCCGCTGCTGCACAGTTTCGGCCCCCACCGGCTCAGCCTGTTCAAGGTGTGGACCTATGAACAGGAAGGCAATCTGTTCAACCCGCCCTACCACGGCATCGACAGGACCGTCAGCGCACAGATGCTGGCGTAGTCGCGAGGCCTACCGACGCAACTGCTCCAGGGTGGTCAGGAGGTTTTCTCCGGGCCGCAACTTTCGGAACACATGGTCCGCTTCGGCACAGTGAGCTTGTGCCGCAACAGGACGCCGTCGGCGGCGTCGCGATGCCTCGGGCCAGATCATGGTAAGCGGCTGGTAAACGCCAGCGCCACGGCGCGTTCCCGTTTACCAGCCGTTCACCTTTGTTGGTTCCAAAGTTTAACAAAAACAGTGACTTGCTACTGAAAAGCCAGCTCTCCGCCCAGCTAGGGCGTCATCCGGCGGGAATCCTGCATTGCCCTTTCCGCGGCGACGAGGCCGAGGCGAGTGGAGGCTGTAGGATGCGGAATTACGGGGGTCTTGTTCACGCGGTCGGCGGGTTCGCCAGGGATCGCGGTGGAAATTTCGCAATCTTGTTCGGCCTCAGCGCCTCGGTCTTGGCGCTGGCTGTCGGCTTCTCGGTCAACGTATCGCAGCTCTACAATGCCAGATCGAGCCTCCAGAGCGTGGTCGACGCCGCGGTCACGTCGACGGCACGCGACCTGACGACCGGCGCCATCAAGGAAGCCGATGCCAACACATCGGTGCAGGCTTTTCTCGACGCCAACAGCACGGCAGGCATCCTGCAGGCCAACCAAATCGTGCTCGACAAGCTGACTGTCAACAGGACCGCCAAGACGGTCCAGGCCGACGCCCATGTCGATGTCGGGCTGTATTTCCCGATTTTTGGCACGGGCGACATGAAACGCGTCGCCGTCTCCACGACGGCGCTCTATTCGGACAAGACCGTAGAAGTGGCGATGATGCTCGACATAACGGGGTCGATGGCCAAGCGCGGCAAGGTCGACAAAATCGGCGATTTGAAAGCAGCTGCAAAAAACGCCGTCCAGACGATGCTGCAGAAGCAGGATCCGCAGAACCCCCGCATCCGCGTCGCGATCGTGCCTTATGCATCTGGCGTGAACGCCGGCAAGCTGGCGGAAAACGTCTATGCCGAGAAGCAAGCCAGCTCTGAGCTCCCACCCATCGCCGGCAGTCCGCTTCTCGTCGCCAAGACAGGCAAAAATCTGCTGCCGTCCTTCAGCGACTACATCTCCATTGTCGGCGCGGCGATGCCACGCCCCGACAATTGCGCTACCGAGCGCAAGGACAAGAACGGCAACGCGGATATGAGCGCCGACGGCCCGGATACCGTTCGCACCGACAGGAACGGCAAGAAATACTATGCGCTGGTCAATCGGGACGACCATCTCGGTGACGGGGACATGAACAGGTGCCCTGATGCGGAAGTGATCCCCCTGACCGCCGAATCCGATGCATTGCTTGAATCGATCGACGACTTCCGGGCCAATGGGTTTACGGCCGGCGCGATCGCCATTCAGTGGACCTATTATATGCTGTCGCCGCAATGGCGCACTGCAATCAGGAATGCCGGTCTCGGCAAAGGCGCCTCGGATGCCGATCCGAAGAAGATCGCCAAGGTCGCGATCCTGATGACCGATGGCCAGTTCAATACCGCCTTCGCCGGCGCTGGGGACAGGTACAACAGCCAGGGCAACCTTGCGCGCGGCAACGCCGAAACGCTGTGCGACAACATGAAAAATGATGGCATCGAGATTTTCACCATCGGCTTCGATCTGGACGACAAGGACATGTCGGTAACCGAGCGGGACCAGGCAAAGGCGGTGCTCAGGGACTGTTCGTCGAAGGATACGTCCGCCGCCAAGAGGCATTTCTTCGACGTGTCCACCGGAGCCGAATTGGACGACGCCTTTCAGGAAATCATTCGCAACACCGAAAAGGTCGCATTGACCCAGTAGTCTAGTCCGCAAACGGAAAAGGCCGCCGCTTCTTTCGAAGCCGGCGGCCTTCCGTGTTTCCGTCCGTGGCGCGGCCCTATGGCGATGACCTATGAGGTCACCCGCCGCGCATTTCGCGCCTTAACGGGAAGACTGCTTCCCGAAAGTGCAATCCGCTGAGGCCACGTTCTGGAAAACGAAATCACTCGACATCGGATCACCTCCTTTCGATTTGTTGAACACATACTCATGATGGGGTGCGTTGCAGCAAAAGACAAGGCGCAGGTTTGAAAAAGTCGGGAAGGTGCTTTTGGCACGACACTGGGTTGCGGGCTGTCGGCCGGGCAGGCAAGATCATGGCATAGAGCCGAGCCGGCAACCCGGGTCGGCCCCTGTGGGGAGGAATGCATGGAAGCAGCCGAGAGAGCGGCGCGGATCGTGCGGACGGTTGTCGAGACGCTGAAACCGGGCTTTGCCGTCAGGCTGTGGACCGGGGAGCGGATCGGCCCAGCCACTGGTCCGGTGCTCACCATCAACGACCAGGACATCGTCTGGCAGATCGTGAAGCGACCGTCCCTGTCGACGCTGATCGAGATGTGGATTTCCAAGACGATCAACATCGAAGACGGGACGATCTTCGACTTCTACGCCCTGCCGTCGCAAGGCAAGCTCAGAACCAAGCTCAAATCGCTGCCGAAAATGGCGATCCTGCGCGACCTGCCTTCCGTGCTTTTGGCACGCAAGCAGATGACGGCGCGGACCGATCTTTCGGGGCGCAATCCTTATGTCGGCGGCTCGAGCCAGGAGGCGATCCAGCATCACTACGACATTTCGAACGCCTTCTACCGGCTCTTCCTCGACGAGCGCATGGTCTACAGCTGCGGCTACTTCAAGGATTTCGACAACAGCATCGATCAAGCGCAGATCGACAAGCTCGACCATATCTGCCGCAAACTCCGGCTGAAGCCGGGCGAACGACTGCTCGACATCGGCTGTGGCTGGGGAGCGATGCTGATCCATGCCGCGAAGAACTATGGCATCATCGGCCACGGTGTCTCGCTGTCGCAGGCCCAGACCGAGCTGGCCCGTGAGCGCATTCGCGCCGAGGGGCTGGAGGACCGCATCACCATCGAGATCAAATCCTATGCGGAGCTTACAGGCAGCTTCGACAAGATCTCGTCGATCGGCATGTTCGAGCATCTCGGGCTCGCCAACCACGCCACTTATTTCAAGACCATTCATCGCCTGCTGAAGCCCGGCGGCATCTATCTGCACCACGCCATCACCCGGCGCAGCAAGGGCGACATGAAGAAGACCCTGCGCAAGGGGCCGGAGTTCAAGGCGCTGATCAAATACATTTTCCCCGGCGGCGAACTCGACACGATCGGCATGACAACAGGCAATCTCGAGGCGCACGGCTTCCTGGTCTACGACGTGGAGAATCTGCGCGAGCATTACGCCCGCACCTGTCGCCTGTGGGCCGAGCGCCTGCATGCGCGTTTCGACGAGGCAATCGCCGAGGTGGGCGAAGCCAAGGCACGGCTATGGCTGCTTTACCTGACGGGCTGTTCGATCACCTTCGAACGTGCCTCGGCACAGATTTTCCAGACCGTCGTGACCAAGCGCGCGCGTGGTCCAAGCGGCCTGCCGCCGACGCGGGCGGATCTGTATCGATAGCTTACAGGAAGCGCATCGCGTCGCCGACTTCGACGCGCGCCGGCCGGTCGACCGTACAGTAGACGCCGAGATTGTGGGCGTTATGGCGGACAAGGTTGCGCAGGATCGCCGGATCATGATCGAAGCCATCCTGGGCGACGATGGTGAAACCGCAGCGGCGGCAGGGTTCCGAGATGGTCAGCAGGAGATCGCCGACGGCAAGCTTGCGGCCGATCCATTCCGTTTCGGGAAATGAACCTTCGATTGCCGCCATGTCGACGACGATGTTGGGGCGGAAGCGGCGTGGGTCGACGACCCCTTCCGGGTGCAACGCTTTGAGCCGTGCCAGCGAGGCGGTGGTCAACAGATGGATGGGCGCCTTGCGGTAGCGCTCCGCGGTCAGCGGGCCGGAATAGCTGGGCGCGGCATTCTCGCGGCGAAACGGCCGGATCGAGGCCTCGAAGCCGAGATAGGCCGACACCGCGCGGTCGCTCTCGATACTTGGCGCAGCCAGCCAGTTGTCCCCGGGAACGGCGATCTCGAGTTCCAGGGTCGGCGACAGCCGGGTGCGGATGCGCGGCACCTTGTGCCATTTCGGGTCGCGGTCCGGTCGCGCGATCTCATTGTCGGACGCGTCGACGAGGCCGAACATGCGGTCGCCCTCGATGCTCTCGATATCGACCGAGATTGTTTCCCGACGCTCGCCGGCAAGCGAACTCGCCGGATAGCGCCAGAGTTCACTGACAGTGCCGAGCGCGGCCTGCATCAGCTCTTCTTGTTCTGCCGGTTGGCAACCAGGTCGTCGACCACGGCTGGATCGGCAAGTGTCGAGGTATCGCCGAGGGCGGAGAAATCGTCCTCTGCGATCTTGCGCAAGATGCGGCGCATGATCTTGCCGGAGCGCGTCTTCGGCAGGCCGGGCGCGAACTGGAGCTTGTCGGGCGAAGCGATGGCGCCGATCTCCTTGCGGACATGGGCAACCAACTCCTTGCGCAGCTCCTCGCTCGGCTGCTCGCCGGCCATCAGCGTGACGTAGCAGTAGATGCCCTGGCCCTTGATGTCGTGCGGATAGCCGACGACGGCGGCTTCCGAAACCTTGTCGTGGCTGACCAGTGCGGATTCGACCTCGGCCGTGCCCATGCGATGGCCGGAGACGTTGATGACGTCGTCGACGCGGCCGGTGATCCAGTAATAGCCATCGGCGTCGCGGCGGCAGCCGTCGCCGGTGAAGTACTTGCCCTTGTAGGTCGAAAAATAGGTCTGCACGAAGCGATCATGATCGCCATAGACGGTGCGCATCTGGCCCGGCCAGGAATCGGTGATGCACAGATTGCCGTCGGCAGCCCCTTCCAGCACCTTGCCCTCGCCGTCGACCAGCTGCGGCTTGACGCCGAAGAAGGGCCGTGTCGCCGAACCCGCCTTGAGGTCGGTGGCGCCCGGCAGCGGCGTGATCAGGATGCCGCCGGTCTCGGTCTGCCACCATGTGTCGACGATCGGAACCTTGCCGTTGCCGACGATGTTGAAATACCACTCCCAGGCTTCCGGATTGATAGGCTCGCCGACCGAACCCAGCACGCGCAGCGACTTGCGCGACGTCTTCTTTACGTGCGCATCGCCGGCGCCCATCAGCGCGCGCAATGCCGTCGGCGCGGTGTAGAAGATATTGACCTTGTGCTTGTCGATGACTTCCCAGAAGCGCGACTGCGACGGATAGTTCGGCACGCCTTCGAACATCAGCGTGGTGGCGCCGTTGGCGAGCGGGCCATAGACGATGTAGCTGTGGCCGGTGACCCAGCCAACATCGGCGGTGCACCAGTAGATGTCGCCGTCATGGTAGTCGAAGACATATTGGTGCGTCATCGAGACGTAGACGAGATAGCCGGCGGTGGTGTGCAGCACGCCCTTCGGCTTGCCGGTCGAGCCCGATGTGTAAAGGATGAACAGCGGGTCCTCGGCCTTCATCCTCTCGGGCTTGCATTCGGCTTTCACCGTCGCGATCTCGTCGTGGTACCAGACGTCGCGGCCGGGAACCCAGCCGGTCTTGCCGCCGGTGCGGCGCACGACCACCACCTTTTCGACTTTCGTTCCGGCTTTCGCGGCGATCTCGATCGCCTTGTCGGTGTTTTCCTTCAAAGGGATCGGCTTGCCGCCGCGCAGGCCTTCATCAGCGGTGATGACGAAGGTCGACTTGCAGTCGTCGATGCGACCGGCCAGCGCATCCGGCGAGAAACCGCCGAAGACGATCGAATGGACGGCGCCGATGCGTGTGCAGGCCAGCATCGCATAGGCGGCTTCCGGGATCATCGGCATGTAGATGGTGACGCGGTCGCCCTTCTTGACGCCGTGCTTCTTCATCACATTGGCAAGCCGGCAGACGTGCTCGTAGAGTTCGTTGTAGGTGATCTTCTTGTCGTCGTAGGGATTGTCGCCTTCCCAGATGATGGCGGTCTGGTCGCCGCGCTTCTTCAGGTGACGGTCGATGCAGTTGTAGGAGACATTGGTCAGTCCGTCCTCGAACCATTTGATCGAGACCTTGCCGTCGAAGGAGGTGTTCTTGACCTTGCTGAAGGGCTTGAACCAGTCGATGCGCTTGCCGTGCTTGCCCCAGAATTTGTCCGGGTTCTTGAGGCTGTCGGCATACCATTTCAGGTAGGTGTCATTGTCGATCAGCGCGTTTTTCTTCCACGCCGGCTGGACGCGATGGACATGAACCTCGGACATTCCTGACTTTCCTCCCGAACCAATCGTCGCCGGCTTGAAATGTCGGCGGGATCGCGGCGACACGGCCGCGAATTCGGCGGCATTATTACCAGTTCCGCCGTTACGGCAACATTAGACGTTGGATTCGCGCGGCGGGATGCCGCAGGGGGCTTCTCCAAGGCTGTCAGCACTCGAATAGGTTCGCTGCTAACTGCATGTTTTCGCATGTTAAAGCCGGTTCAGATGAAGAAAAAATCAATAGACGGTTAATCAGCGGCGCGCACAATCAGCCGTGGGAGGACAGGCGAATCAACCTGGGGACCGTCATGCGCGACCATGCCGAAATGGACCTGATGCTCAAAGGCTATGGCTTGACCACGGCCAAGATTCTTTATCACTTTCCCGATCACCCGCATCTGCTGCAGAGCTTCATCTGGCAGGACTACGATCTGGCGCCGAAGTTTCCGGTGCTGATCAAGTTCATCGAATTCTGGAAGGCCAAGCTGGACGGGCCGCTGCATTCGATCAGCTACACCCACCAGAAGCTGATCGCGCCGAATGAATGGCGCAAGGTGGATGGGGAGTTCGTGCTGCACTAAGAGCAGTAGGCAGGCATTTTATCGACCATTATTGGTTGGCGCAAACGCCCATCGCGTCGTCATCCACGGGCGAAGCAAGGAGCGAAGCGACGCGGCGCAGACCCGAGGATCCATGCCGGGACTCCGAAGCGTCACAACGGTGCAGAGTTCTGCTCCGCTGCACTTTACGGCCAAAGTCGCGGCATGGATCCTCGGGTCTTCGCGACGCCGCTTCGCGGCTGCTCCGCCCGTGGATGACGAAGTTGAGGGGCTACGGCTACTCCCCAATGCCTATAGCGGCCCCGGAACGTAGGACTGCGACTTAATCACACCACCGGCGGGTTGAGCCGGGCGAAACCTTCCTGGCGACGATAGGGGAAATAGGGGTAGGGCGCGGTAATTTCGCTCGCCGTGTCGAGCTTTTTCATCTGCTCCGGCGTCAAGGTCCAGCCGACGGCGCCGAGGTTCTGGCGCAGCTGCTCCTCGTTGCGGGCGCCGATGATGACGGAGGAAACGGTCGGGCGCTGCAGCAGCCAGTTGATGGCGATCTGCGGCACGGTCTTGCCGGTCTCCAGCGCCACCGCATCGAGCGCATCCATCACCCGATAGAGATGCTCGTCCTCGACCGGCGGTCCGAAGCTTGCCGTGTCGTGCAGCCGGCTCTTTTCCGGCAAGGACTGGCCACGGCGGATCTTGCCGGTCAGGCGGCCCCAGCCGAGCGGGCTCCACACCAGCGCGCCGACGCCCTGGTCGAGGCCGAGCGGCATCAGTTCCCACTCATAGTCGCGGCCGACCAGCGAATAGTAGACCTGATGCGCGACATAGCGCGGATAGCCTTGGCTGTCGGCCTGCGCCAACGACTTCATCACCTGCCAGCCGGAGAAATTGGAGACGCCGACATAGCGCAGCTTGCCGGCGCGAACCAATTCGCCCAGCGTCGACAGAACCTCCTCGATCGGTGTGCCGGCATCGAAGGCGTGCAGCTGCAGCAGGTCGATGTAATCGGTGCCGAGGCGCCTCAGCGCATCATTCACGGATCTGATCAGCCGCGACCGAGACGAGCCATAGTCGGCCGGCCCGTCGCCCATCGGCAGCGCGGTCTTGGTCGAGATCAGCACGGCGTCGCGGCGGCCTTTTATGGCTTCGCCCAGCACCTGTTCAGAAGCGCCGTTCGAATAGACGTCGGCGGTGTCGAACAGGTTGACGCCGGCCTCCAGGCAAATGTCGATCAGCCGCCGCGCTTCCCTGGCATCGCTGTTGCCCCAGGCGCCGAACAGCGGGCCGGAACCGCCAAAGGTTCCCGCGCCAAATGAGAGTGCGGGCACTTTCAGGCCCGATGCACCGAGACGTCGGTAGTCCATCTTTTTACTCCTGTGGAACGAAGGGTGTGGAAAGCGGGTTTGCAGAGGACGGTCACGACCGGATGGAGGCAGGCTCGCCGAGCGTGACGGTGCGATCGAGACGCAGCGCCAGTCCCGCCACGGCGAGTGCCGCGAGCGGCAGCAGGGCGGCGACCCAGGTGAGGGAACCCAGACCAAGACCATGGGCAATCACCGCACCACCAAGCCAGGCGCCTGCGGCGTTGCCGAGATTGAAGGCGGCGATGTTGAAGGACGAGGCGAGGCTCTGACCGGCACCTTGTGCCTTTTCCAGCACCCACATCTGTAGCGGCGCAACTGTGGCGAAGGCGGCAGCGCCGAGCAGGCCGACATAGATGACGGCCATGACCTGGCTGTGGATGGCGAAGGTCATGGTTGCAAGCACCAGGGCCAGCACCACGAGACTGCCCAGCACGGCCGGCACCAGCCAGCGGTCGGCGATCTTGCCGCCAAGCAAATTGCCGGCAATGAGGCCGCCACCGAAGACGAGCAGGATCGGCGACACGGCCGCTTCCTTGAAGCCGCTGATCTCGGTCAGCAGCGGCGCGATATAGGTGAAGACGGCGAAGACACCGGCATAGCCGAGCACGGTGGTGGCAAGACCGAGCAGGACAGGCGTGCGGCGCAAAACGGCGAGATCGGCGCGCAGATCGCTCTTTTCGGGCGCCGTCCGGCTGCGCGGCACCAGAGCCAGGATGATGGCGAAGGCCGCCAGACCGACCAGTGTCACCGCCCAGAAGGTCGCCCGCCAGCCGAAGGCCTGGCCGAGCCAGGTGCCGAAGGGCACACCGAGGATGTTGGCGATGGTCAGCCCGGTGAACATCAGTGCGATCGCCGAGGCTTGTCTGTTGGGCGCGACCAGCCCGGTGGCGACGACAGAGCCGACGCCGAAGAAGGTGCCATGGGCGAAGGCGGTGATGATGCGGGCGCCCATCAGCGTCCAGTAGTCGGGCGCCAGTGCACAGGCGAGATTGCCAAGCGTGAAGATCGCCATCAGCGCCAGAAGCACGGTCTTGCGTGGCCAGTTGCCGGTGGCGATGGTCAGCAGGGGCGCGCCGATGACGACGCCGAGCGCATAGCCCGAAATGAGCTGGCCGGCGGCCGTGATCGAAACGCCGAGATCCTTGCTGACATCGAGCAGCAGACCCATGATGACAAATTCGGTGACGCCGATGCCGAAGGCACCGGCGGCAAGGCCGTAAAGAGCAAGAGGCATGGCGATTTCCACTTCGATGAGGAAGAGCGCCGTCCCGCGCCCCGACCCGTGAGATCGTGCTGCGACGCATTGTGAACCAGACTTGCCTTGGGCACATTTTCTGTGAAATAGATTCACAAATGGCCAGACCCGACATCAATCGCTCCGGTGAGATCGAAGTGTTCGTGCGCGTTGTCGAGGAAGGCAGTTTTTCCTCTGCCGCACGCGCCTTGCGCATGACGCCATCGGCGGTGAGCAAGCTGATCGCGCGGCTGGAGGCCCGGCTTGGCGCGCGGCTGGTCAGCCGTTCGACGCGAAAGCTGCAACTGACGCCGGAAGGCACAGCCTTCTACGACAGCGGCCTGCGCATCCTCGCCGACATGGCGGCGGCCGAGCAGGAGGCAGCGGCGGGTGCTTCACCGCGCGGACGTTTGCGCGTCAACAGCTACGTGCCCTTCGGAGTGCACCGGCTGATCCCGCTTCTGCCTCGGTTCCTCGAACGCTACCCCGAAATCTCAGTCGATCTGGTGCTGACCGACAGCGTCATCGACCTGATGGCGGAACGGGCCGATGTCGCCATCCGTGCCGGGCCGCTGAGTGAGTCACGGCTGGTGGCGCGCAAGCTCGGGCAAAGCCCGGTGGTCGTCGTTGCAGCACCTTCCTATCTGGAGGCGCACGGCACGCCGCTGACGCCAGCGGATCTCGACAGGCACAACCGCATGGGCTTCGGGTTCGTCAGGCATATCGATGGCTGGCCGTTCCTCGACGCGGACGGCCGCGCCATCATGGTTCCCATCACCGGCAACACGCTGGTCAGCGATGGCGAGGCGATGCGGCTGATGGCGCTGGCGGGCGCGGGCGTCGCCCGGCTGGCCCACTGGCATGTGGCGGCCGATATCGCCGCCGGTCGGCTGGTGTCGCTGCTGGAGGCATTCAATCCCGGTGACGAGGAGCCCACCCACGCCGTCTATGTCGGCCAGGGCCGGCATCTGCCGGCGCGGGTGCGTGCCTTTCTCGATTTTCTGGGTGAGAGCGTCCGGCTGACCTGACATCCCGGGAGCCACGGCTCCCGGGATGTCAGCGTGGGCTGTATTTATGCTTTCGGCGTGAACGGCGCCGGGCGGCGGCCCGCTGCCTGGCGCTCCAGCATCCAGCCGGGATATTCGGACGGCAGGGCGCTGACCTCGTCGAGACGAAGCAGATCGTCGCTGTCGAGCTTCACTTCCGTCGCGGCAAGGTTCTGCTCCAGCTGCTCCATGCGGCTGGCGCCGATGATGACGCTCATCACGAAGGGCTTGGCCAGGACATAGCCGAGCGCCACCGTGGCGACGCTGACATCATGCTTTTTGGCGATTTCGCGCATGACGGTAACGGTCGCCCAGGCACGGTCCTCATTGACCGGCGGGAAGTTGAAGGACGCGCGGCGGCCTTCGCCATTGCCGGGCGCGCCGGGGCCGTACTTGCCGGAGAGCAGGCCACCGGCCATCGGCGACCACACCATCAGGCCGAGCTTCTCCTCGTTGAGCAGCGGCACGATCTCGCGCTCGAGGTCGCGGCCGGCGATCGAATAGTAGGACTGCACGGTCTCGAAACGGGCAAAGCCCTTGCGCTCGGCGATGCCGAGCGCCTTGGCGATGCGCCATGCCGCCCAGTTGGAGACGCCGACATAGCGAACCTTGCCGCTGGCAACGAGATCGTCGAGCGCCCGCAGCGTTTCGTCGATCGGCGTCACGGTGTCGGTGCCGTGCAGCTGGTAAAGATCGATATGGTCGAGTTGCAGCCGCTTCAGGCTGGCATCGACCGAATCCATGATGTGGCCGCGTGAAGAGCCGCGCTGGTTCGGACCGTCGCCCATGGCGCCGTGGGCTTTGGTGGCGATGACCACATTCTGCCTGTTCACGCCGAGATCCCTGAGCGACTGGCCGAGCAGCCGTTCGGATTCGCCAAAGGAGTAGACGTCGGCCGTATCGAAGAAATTGACGCCGGCGGCGAGCGAATGGGCAACGATCTCGTTGACGCCCCTCTGGTCGAGACTGGCGATCAGGCCCCATTGGGCATTTTCACCGGCAGCACCGAAGGTCATGGTGCCGAGGCAGATTTCGGAGACGAACATCCCCGTATTTCCAAGCTGATTGTAACGCATGGTGGCGGCTCCAGAGAGTTTGTGATGACGCAAAGCAAATAGGAACGGTACGTTTCGTTTCCAATTGCTGGCTCAACGAGCCCGCCGAGTTGGCCTATAACCCCTCACCGCATCTAATGCCGCCATCAGAAAGCGCCCGCTGCATTCACCGAACGAGGTTCGCATGAGTATGCGGATTATAAGTCTATAACTCGGATCTTCGTCTTCGGGCGGCGATTGACCTCCTCGACGAAGTCGTCATCCCACACGGGACCTGAGAGAAGATATTCCGCAAGCGAAGGTGTTGCGCCGACCAGTCGGTCGTAGTTCTCGGGGGAGAGTACGACAGCAGTTGGCTTTCCGCGCACCGTGATGGTTTGTGGCCCTTGTTCCCGCGCCTGCCGTACGAATTTCGACAGATTGTTCTTCGCGTCCTTAAGATGCCAGTTCAAGGGCACTACTCGCTAGATGGCTTCGCTAGTCATATACCAGATGCCGTTGAAGCATGGCAGGGTTTCCGCTCGAACAGATGTGTTGCTAGTCCCTCGACATGGGTTGGAAGCTATTGGCAGCGAGAATCTATAGCCTCTTTCGGCGGCAGATCGCAAACCTCGGGATAAACATCTCTCTCGTCGTCATCCACGGGCGGAGCAAGGAGCGCAGCGACGCAGCGCAGACCCGAGGATCCATCCCGCGACATCTGCCGAAGAATGCAGCGGAACAGAATTCTGCACCGCTGCATTTTCCTTGTCGTCACGGCATGGATCCTAGGGTCTGCGCTCCGCTTCGCGTCGCTCCGCCCTAGGATGACGAAGGTGTGGTGGCCTGCAGCCAATCGAATATGTTGGAATTTAGCGACTAGAGACCGGTCTGTGCATCGGAACTATCGGTTGCCGAAGATCGCCGAACCGACGCGGACGCTGGTGGCGCCGAAGGCGATCGCCGTCTCGTAGTCGCCAGACATGCCCATCGAGAGTTTGGCGACGCCGGCTTCCTTGCCGAGCTTTTCCAACAGCGCGAAGTGCGGGCCGGGGTTCTCATCGGCCGGCGGGATGCACATCAGGCCCTCGATGGCGAGGCCATGCACGTCGCGGCAGCGGGCGACAAAGGCCACGGCGTCGCGGGGCTCGATGCCTGCCTTCTGCGGCTCGGAGCCGGTGTTGACCTGGACGTAGAGCTTCGGTGCGCGGCCCTGCCTGGCGATCTCCTTGGCCAGTTCGGCGGCGATCTTCTCGCGATCGATCGTCTCGATGACGTCGAACAGCGCCACAGCCTCCTTGGCCTTGTTGGATTGCAGCGGGCCGATCAGATGCAGTTCGATGTCGGGAAATGCGTCCTTCAGATCAGGCCATTTGCCTTGCGCCTCCTGCACGCGGTTCTCGCCGAAGACGCGCTGGCCGGCCTCGATGACCGGGCCGATGTCGGCAGCGTCGAAGGTCTTTGAGACCGCGACCAGCGTCACGACGCCGGCTTCGCGGCCGGCCTCGCGCTCGGCGGCGGCGATCTTCGCCTTGACCGCGAAAAATTGCTGAACGGCGTCACCCATATGCAAATCCTGCTGTTTTGACCGGCGTTTTTGTCAGACGCGATACCCATATGGTTGACGGGTTTGCCAAACCATGGTGAACACCCGGACCACATTCCCTGAACTGCCGAGCCATCGCCCGCAGTTCGCGCCTGCTTTTAAGTGAAAAACGTCCCATGGCAACCGAACGATACAATCCGCGCGCGTCAGAGCCCAAATGGCAGAAGGCCTGGGACGCCAAGAAGCTGTTCGAAGCGCACAATGACGATCCGCGCCCGAAATACTATGTGCTGGAGATGTTCCCCTATCCGTCGGGGCGCATCCATATCGGTCATACCCGCAATTACACGATGGGCGATGTGGTGGCGCGCTACAAACGGGCCAAGGGCTTCAACGTGCTGCATCCGATGGGCTGGGACGCCTTCGGCATGCCGGCCGAAAACGCGGCGATGCAGAACAAGGTCCATCCCAAGGAGTGGACCTACCAGAACATCGCCACCATGCGCGAGCAGCTCAAGGTCATGGGCCTGTCGCTGGACTGGGCGCGCGAATTCGCCACCTGTGACGTTGACTATTACCACCGCCAGCAGATGCTGTTCCTCGATTTTGTCGAGAAGGGGCTGGTGACGCGCAAATCCTCCAAGGTCAACTGGGATCCGGAGGACATGACGGTGCTTGCCAACGAGCAGGTCATCGATGGACGCGGCTGGCGCTCGGGCGCGCTGGTCGAACAGCGCGAACTGACGCAGTGGTTCTTCAAGATCACCGACTTCGCCCAGGATCTGCTGGATTCGCTCGACGGCCTCGACGAATGGCCGGAAAAAGTGAAGCTGATGCAGCAGAACTGGATCGGCCGCTCGGAAGGCCTGCTGATCCGCTGGCCTCTGGCCGACGCCTCTGATGGCGAGCATGAGCTGGAAGTCTATACGACAAGGCCCGACACCATCTTCGGCGCTTCCTTCATGGCTGTCGCCGCCGATCATCCGTTGGCCAAGAGGGCCGCTGCGCACAATCCGGCGCTGGCGAAGTTCATCGAGGATATCGGCCATATGGGCACCTCGGTGGCGGCGCTGGAGACAGCTGAGAAGAAGGGTTTCGACACCGGCATCCGCGTCGTCCATCCGTTTGACGACAACTGGACGCTGCCTGTCTATGTCGCCAATTTCGTTTTGATGGAATACGGCACCGGCGCCATTTTCGGCTGTCCGTCCGGCGACCAGCGCGACCTCGACTTCGCCAACAAATACGGCCTGCCGGTGATCCCGGTGGTGATGCCGGAGGGCGAGAATCCCGCGACGTTCCAGATCATCGATGAAGCCTATGTCGATGACGGCGTGATGATCAATTCGCGCTTTCTCGACGGCATGAAGCCGGATCAGGCTTTCGACGAGGTCGCCAAACTGCTGGAGCAGAAGACGATCGGCAACCGGCCGATGGCCGAGCGCAAGGTGAATTTCCGCCTGCGCGACTGGGGCATTTCGCGCCAGCGCTACTGGGGCTGTCCGATCCCGATGATCCATTGCGAGGCTTGCGGCGTGGTGCCGGTGCCGAAGGCGGACCTGCCGGTGAAGCTGCCCGACGATGTCGATTTCGATCGCCCGGGCAATCCGCTCGACCGGCATCCGACATGGCGCCATGTGAAATGTCCGCAATGCGGCAGGGATGCGCGGCGCGAAACCGACACGATGGACACGTTCGTCGATTCGTCGTGGTATTTCGCCCGCTTCACCGCGCCGTGGGCGCATGAACCGACCGATCCCAAGGCGGCCAACGAATGGCTGCCGGTTGACCAGTATATTGGCGGGATCGAGCACGCGATCCTGCATCTGCTCTATTCGCGCTTTTTCACCCGCGCCATGCGCGAGGCCGGCCATGTCGATCTGGCCGAGCCGTTCAAGGGCCTGTTCACGCAAGGCATGGTGGTGCACGAAACCTATCGCGTCGGCTCGGCATCGAATGGCCGCTGGCTGGCGCCCACCGAAGTTCGGCTGGAGGATGTCGACGGCAAGCGCAGCGCCATCGACATCGCCACCGGCGAGGCCGTCACCATCGGTCCGCTGGAAAAGATGTCGAAATCGAAGAAGAACACGGTGAGCCCGGAAGACATCACCGATGGCTACGGCGCCGATACGGCGCGCTGGTTCATGCTGTCGGATTCTCCGCCCGAGCGCGATGTCGAGTGGACCGACGATGGCGCTGCCGGTGCGCATCGCTTCATCCAGCGCATCTGGCGCCTGGTGTCGACGGCGGCCGAAACACTGGCCGGCATCAAGCCCTTAGCGGCCAGCAGCGGTGAGGCCGCGGTGGTTTCCAAGGCCGCGCACAAGATCCTGAAGGCGGTCGGAGAGGATATCGAGAAGCTCGCCTTCAACCGCGCCATCGCCCGCATCTACGAACTGGCCAACGCGCTGACCACGCCGCTCAACGAGGTGGCCGAAGGCAAGGCCGATGCAGCGCTGAAAGGCGCCTGCCGGCAGGCGGTGGAGATTCTCGTGCATCTGATCGCGCCGGTCATGCCGCATCTGGCCGAGGAGTGCTGGGCAACGCTTGGCGGCACCGATCTCGTTGCCGAACGGCCTTGGCCGGCCTTCGATCCGGCGCTGGTCGTCGACAACGAAGTCACCTATCCGGTACAGGTCAACGGCAAGAAGCGGGGGGATTTGACAATTGCCCGCGACGCGGACCAAGGTGCGGTCGAAAAAGCGGTATTGGCTCTCGACTTCGTGCAGAAAGCACTCGAAGGGAAGGCTCCGCGCAAGGTGATCATCGTGCCGCAGAGGATCGTCAATGTCGTTGCCTGATCGGGAAAAGACAGAGTTGAGCCATTTGCTGCGCCGCATAGCGCTTGCCGGCCTGATAGGTTCGCTCGCGCTTGTCTCGGCCTGCACGGTGCGGCCGCTCTATTCGAGCGCGCCACTGTCGGGTTCGCAGGCCAGTGCCAGTGCCGAACTGGCGTTGATCGGCATCAAGCCGGTCAATACGCGTTACGGCCAACAGGTGCGCAACAATCTGATTTTCGGGTTTGGACGAGGCGCCGGCGAGCCGGCCTCGCCGGCCTATTCGCTCAATCTCGGCGTGACCGAAGCGGTCGAGTCCGCGGCACTTGTGCAGGTCGGAACGGATGAAGACGAACCGACCGCCGGTTCCGTGACGCTGACCGGCAGCTATACGCTGGCTGATGCGAAGACCGGCGTGGTGATCGCATCCGGCAAACGTTCGATCACCTCGTCCTTCGACAGGCCGCGTCAGGAATTCGCCGCATACCGGGCGCAGATCGACGCCGAGAATCGCGCTGCGCGAGAGTTGGCGGAAGCGCTGCAGTTGTCCATTGCCCAGGACCTTGTCCGGCACGGCAAGACCGGCTAGCGCACCTCATCGCTTCACGGAAACGGTCTGGCTCCAGGCATGATGGGGTGATCGCGGGATCATGACCAGATTCTCGATCAGAGATTGTCCGAAGACCCATCGAGCTGCTGCGGCACGGCGAGTAGATCGCGCCACCAGCGTGGATGCGGCGAGACGACGATCGTGCCGTGTCGCTCGCAGACCACCACGAAGATTTTGGTGCCCAGGATGGTCGGCGATCCATCCGGGAAGCAACTGTTAACCACTCGCTCCCTATTGCTCGGCAGACATTTCAAAGTGAGTCTTGAGAATGGAAGCCAAGCGTTTTTCCCGGGTCAATTTATTGACGGCTGCATTGCCTGATGGCCCCGAGGGGAAGCGCTTGGAGAGCATCGGCGACAGGGGCGGTCAGCGAAGTTCTTCCGCGGCAGGCGAACTTGATCGTCCGGCTCGCAAGGAGCCGGACGGCCGGCAGCCCACCACACGCCGGGCCGGCTATTCCGCACCGGTGGTCGATCTCGGCGGCAACAAGCGGCCCTATATGGAGCCGCGGGGTGGCTCGGACGATACGCCTTCGAAAATCGGCGATATCGAGAGCCCTGCCTGGCAGGAATATTTCTTCCTTGCACCCAACGTGCGTTTTACACGCACGCCGGACTATGAGGCCAGGAAGCATCGTCCGCAGCACGAGCGTGTTGTCGAACACGCCGCGACGCGCCCAGCAGAGCAAACCGTTGCTCAATCCATGATCAACGGGGCGTCCTCCGCGCCTTCGCTCCTGGCATTGCCGGCGTCGGTGAAAAGCCCTGCTTCCCAGCCGCTGGCCGGCCACGCCTCACAAGGGCCATTACCGCCGGCTGCTGCTTTTGTTGCCCCGGAGCGCACCAGGGAGAAGGTGCCAGCCGTTGCGCCGGTGCCGCCGAGGTCGGTCGCTACGGCACGGGCATCCGCGCGCGCGTCCGTTGCTCCGGGCGCCAAGACGACCACTTCCGAAAGGCTGCGCTGGCCATATCTTTCGGATCATGCCTTCTTCGAGGCCATGGCACCCTATCTGGTCGACGTTTCGTCGCCGGCCCGGCAGACCGGTCCAGCGTCGCCTGCGCCGCTCGCCGTGGCGCCAGTCACGGCTATGCCGATCGACATCCGCCCAGGGACCGATGCCACCGCATTGTTTCGTGTCATCGACTGCCTTCCAGGCCAGGCCTTGAAGCCGTTGCCGGATGTTTGGCCGGCCAATTCGAACCGGACCGTCGCCCAACCTGGCGTGCCAGCGAGCAATGCGCCGTCGCCGGTCCAGGCTGTCGCAATCCCAGCCGCCAAAAGCGACGCCGTTTCCGTGTCGGCCGCGCCAAGTGTGAACGTCCCTGCCAGGGCCGTTGGCGCCCGGTCCGCGCGCTTGCCTGGGGCTGGAAAGGTCGTGCTGTCAACCGCGGGCGATCCCTATGAGCTTCCCTCGGAAGAGCTGTTGCAGCAGCCACCGGAGGGACAAGGCTTCTACATGTCGCAGGAGCGGCTCGAGCAGAACGCCGATCTGCTGGAAAGCGTGCTCGAGGACTTCGGCGTGCGTGGCGAGATCATTCATGTTCGCCCAGGCCCGGTCGTCACGCTCTATGAGTTCGAGCCGGCGCCCGGCGTCAAATCTTCTCGCGTCATCGGGCTTGCCGACGATATCGCCCGCTCCATGTCGGCGATTTCGGCGCGCGTCGCCGTCGTGCCCGGCCGCAACGTCATCGGCATCGAGCTCCCGAACGAAACGCGCGAAACCGTCTATTTCCGTGAGCTGATCGAATCGGAAGGCTTCCGCAAGACCAGCTGCAAGCTGGCGCTTTGCTTGGGCAAGACGATCGGCGGCGAGCCTGTCATCGCCGAGCTGGCGAAGATGCCGCATTTGCTCGTGGCCGGAACCACCGGCTCCGGCAAGTCGGTCGCCATCAACACCATGATCCTGTCGTTGCTCTACCGGCTGAAGCCGGAAGAATGCCGGCTGATCATGGTCGATCCCAAAATGCTCGAACTCTCCGTCTATGACGGCATCCCGCATCTTCTGACGCCCGTCGTCACGGATCCCAAGAAAGCCGTCACGGCCCTCAAATGGGCCGTGCGCGAAATGGAGGACCGGTATCGCAAGATGGCGCGGCTCGGTGTGCGCAACATCGACGGCTACAACGAGCGTGCCGCTCAAGCCCGTGACAAGGGCGAAACCGTCGTCATGACCGTGCAGACCGGCTTCGAAAAGGGCACCGGCGAACCGCTTTTCGAACAGCAGGAAATCGACCTTGCGCCGATGCCCTACATCGTCGTCATCGTCGACGAGATGGCCGATCTGATGATGGTCGCCGGCAAGGAGATCGAAGGCGCGATCCAGCGTCTGGCGCAGATGGCGCGCGCCGCCGGCATTCACCTGATCATGGCAACGCAGCGTCCCTCGGTCGATGTCATCACGGGCACGATCAAGGCCAACTTCCCGACCCGGATTTCCTTCCAGGTGACATCGAAGATCGACAGCCGCACCATCCTGGGCGAGCAGGGCGCCGAACAATTGCTTGGCCAGGGCGACATGCTGCACATGATGGGCGGCGGGCGCATTTCGCGCGTGCATGGGCCGTTTGTTTCCGACGCCGAGGTCGAGCATGTGGTCGCGCATCTCAAGGCGCAAGGGCGCCCTGAATATCTGGAAACCGTGACGGCCGACGAGGACGAGGAAGAAATCGAAGACGATCAGGGCACGGTCTTCGACAAGGGATCCGTTGCAGCCGAAGACAGCGACGCGATCTACGACGAGGCGGTGAAGGTGGTGGTGCGCGACAAGAAATGCTCGACGTCCTACATCCAGCGGCGCCTCGGCATCGGCTACAACCGCGCCGCGTCCCTGGTCGAGCGTATGGAAAAGGAAGGCTTGGTCGGCACACCCAACCATGTCGGCAAACGCGAAATCATCATGGGCCGGCGCCAGCCGGCGAACGCGCCTGACGACGAGGCTACGGACTGAGCGGCCCTGGCCGTCATGGGATCCTGCTTCAGGGGCAGGTCAAGCTCGTTAATTCCATCACCTATCCCAGCCTAGACCTGAAGCATCTACACTAGCGTGTGTGTCCCCGGTTAACGACGGCCTTTCCAATGCTGACGACCACATAGGATAACCAGCCAATGACATGCCCGAAGAAATAGATGCACAGTCCCAAATATGTAAGAAATGCAATCACAAATAGCTTCTCACCTAACGCAATATTCGTCACGAAGCTTTGAGGCAACAGGGCAAGAATCCAACCGAAGTGAAGGCCCCAGCTACACCCCCATTGACCACACGTCCGGTTGGCACTCAGCACCGTTGCGCCAAGCCACACGACCGAAATCACTATGAAACTCACCCACGAATAACGTTTGTCCCGAATGAGGCCGTAGATTGAAAATGCCTTCGCGAAGGCGAGTCCTATTGATGCAAGAACAGAAAAGGCGATTGAGATTAGAAGGCTCATGCTCGACTCAAGTAGCTAAAACATGGAAGCTACAGCCAGCGCCTTTATAAAGGCTTCGACCAAATCATCGATTTTTAAATGCTTCGAAGAGCATCTCTCTAACGTGATGCCACAGGGTATGCTCAGCAGTGCGTCGAGCTGGGGAACTCGATCAAATATCCTGATTTGAACTTGTCGCTCTTGATTTCAGCTGCCGTGCAATAAAGCCAAAGGAGCTAGTGTAAGGTACGCAAAAAACGAAGACGTGGAAAATCACCCGCCCTCAGCACATGAAAAAGGCCGGTTGCCCGGCCTTTTTGACTACAAGCGATTGGTCTCAGCCGATCGCCATTCTCAGCCGATCGATTGGCCGGTCTTTGCCCAGTCGGCGAGGAACTGTTCCAGGCCCTTGTCGGTCAGCGGGTGCTTGACCAGCGCCTTCAGGGTCGCCGGCGGCGCGGTCACGACATCGGCGCCGATGAGGGCCGCCTGCTTGACGTGGTTCACGGTGCGCACCGAAGCGACGAGGATCTCGGTCTGGAAATCGTAATTGTCGTAGATCTGCCTGATCTCCTGGATCAGCTCCATGCCGTCGATGCCGATGTCGTCGACGCGGCCGACGAAGGGCGAGATGAACGAGGCACCGGCCTTGGCCGCCAGCAGCGCCTGGTTGGCCGAAAAGCACAGCGTGACGTTGACCAGGCGGTTCATCTCGGTGCGGATCGTCTTGCAGGCCTTGAGCCCGTCCAGCGTCAGCGGCACCTTGATGCAGACATTGTCGGCGATCTTGGCCAGAACCTTGGCCTGCTGCATCATCTCGGAATATTCGGTGGCGGTGACTTCAGCCGAGACCGGACCCTTGACGATGTCGCAAATCTCTTTGGTGACGTCGGCGATCTTGCCGCCGGATTTGAGGATCAGCGACGGATTGGTGGTGACGCCGTCGAGCAGCCCCAGGTCGTTCAACTCACGGATATCCTTGACGTCGGCGGTGTCGACAAAAAATTTCATGGCGGGTCTCCTGAAGATTTTCATGTGCATGTCATGCACATTCGGGGTCGGCCTTTGATCTAGACCAAAGTCAGGGCAAGGTCACGCCTCATGATCGAAGATTCGCCCTTTGTCGCAGCCGCACCGGTGCTGGTGCCGATGCCCGCCGAACGCCCCTACACCTATGCCGTGCCGGCCGGCATGCGCGTGGTGCCGGGCTCGATCGTGCGCGTGCCGCTTGGGCCGCGCCAGGTCGCCGGCATCGTCTGGGATGGCGCGGTCGAGAAGGTCGACGCGAAGAAGCTGCGCCCCATCGAACAGGTCTTCGACTGCCCGCCGATCGACCGCGCCATGCGCCGTTTCGTCGACTGGGTGGCGCAGTACACGCTATCGCCGCCGGGCATGGTGGCGCGCATGCTACTCAGGGCGCCGGAGGCTTTCGACCCCGAACCGTGGATCGAGGGGCTGCAGCGCACGCTTCTCGCACCCGACCGGATGACGGGCGCCAGGCAGCGCGTGCTGGAGACGGCCGAAGGCGGCCTTGCCTGGACGCGCTCCGGCCTCGCTCACGCCGCCGGGGTGTCATCGACGGTGATCGACGGCCTGAGGGCGCAAGGCGTGTTCGAGACCGTGATGATCCCGCCGCGCCCGGTGGTGGCCGCGCCCGATCCCGGCTATGCCATTCCGGAACTGATGCCGGACCAGAGCGCCGCGGCGCAGATGCTGCGCGCCAATGTCGCAGCCGGCGTGTTCAACGTCGCGCTGCTCGACGGCGTCACCGGATCAGGTAAGACCGAGGTCTATTTCGAGGCGGTGGCGGCTGCGCTCGACCAGGGCAGGCAGGTGCTGATCCTGCTGCCGGAAATCGCGCTGACGCATGCCTTTCTCGAGCGCTTCCAGCAGCGCTTCGGCGCCAAGCCGGGTGAATGGCATTCCGACCTGCCGCCGCGGATGCGCGAGCGGGTTTGGCGGCAAGTGGCGGAAGGCGGCGTGCGGGTCGTCGCCGGTGCGCGTTCGGCGCTGTTCCTGCCGTTCAAGGAGCTCGGCCTGATCGTCGTCGACGAGGAGCACGACCCTGCCTACAAGCAGGAGGACCGCGTCTTCTACAATGCGCGTGATATGGCCGTGGTGCGCGGCCATATCGGCAGCTTCCCCGTCGTGCTGGCGTCGGCGACGCCGTCGGTCGAAAGCCGGGTCAATGCCAGCCAAGGTAAATACAACAGAGCGGTGCTTTCCGCTCGCTTCGCCGAGGCGGCGCTTCCGCATCTGAAGGCGGTCGACATGCGGCGCGCGCCGCCGGCGCGTGGCGGTTTCCTGTCGCCGGTGCTGCTCGACCAGATGCGCCAGACGCTGGAGAGGCAGGAGCAGTCGCTGCTGTTCCTCAACCGGCGCGGCTATGCGCCGCTGACGCTGTGCCGGGTCTGCGGCCACCGCTTCGGCTGCCCGGTCTGCTCGGCCTGGCTGGTCGAGCATCGTTTTCGCGGCCAGCTGGTCTGCCATCATTGCGGGCACAATGAGCGCCGCCCCGAAGCCTGCCCGGAATGCGGCACGCTCGATCATCTGGTCGCCTGCGGGCCAGGTGTCGAGCGGATCGCCGAAGAGGTCGTGGCGCATTTTCCCGACGCGCGCACCATCGTCTTGTCGTCAGACCTGATGGGCGGCGTGCGGCGGCTGCGGCTGGAGCTGGAGGCGATCGCCGATGGCGAGGCCGACATCGTCATCGGCACGCAGCTCGTCGCCAAGGGCCACAACTTCCCCAACATGACCCTGGTCGGCGTCGTCGATGCCGATCTTGGCCTTGCCAATGGCGATCCGCGCGCCGCCGAGCGCACATTTCAGCTGCTCAGCCAGGTCACCGGCCGCGCCGGCCGCACCGGCAAGAAGAGCCTTGGCCTGCTGCAGACTTTTCAGCCCGACCACCCGGTGATGCGGGCGATCGTCTCGGGCGACGCCGAGGCCTTTTACGAGCGCGAGATCGCCGAGCGCGAACGAGCCGCACTGCCGCCCTTCGGCCGGCTCGCCGGTGTCATCGTCAGCGCGGTGACGCGAGCCGAAGCCGAGGGCCATGCGCGCGGCCTGCGCCGCGCCGCGCCCGAGGCGACGGATTTGTTCGTGCTCGGCCCGGCGGAGGCGCCGCTGTCACTGCTCGGCGGCCGCCATCGCTTCCGCCTGCTGATCCAGGGCGAGCGGCGCGCCGATATGCAAGGTTTTATCAGGGCCATGCTGGCCAACGGGCCAAAACAGCGCGGTTCGGTCAGGGTGCAGGTCGATATTGATCCGCAGAGCTTTTTGTAAGGTCGCGCTTTCAGCGATAGGTTGCCGCAAGCCAGCGAGATGTGGAAACTCATATGAAAACCCTCGGCCTTCTGGGCGGCATGAGCTGGGAATCGACCGCCATCTACTATCGCCTGCTCAACGAGATCGTGCGCGAGCGGCTGGGCGGCTTGCATTCTGCCAAACTCCTGCTGTGGTCCTTCGATTTTGCAGAGATCGCCGAGCGGCAGCATCACGGCGACTGGGACGGCGCCGGCGTGCTTCTCGTCGAAGCAGCGCGCAAGCTTGAGACCGGCGGCGCGGAAGGTCTGCTTCTGTGCACCAACACCATGCACAAACTGGCCGGTCAGGTGCAGGCGTCGGTGTCGATCCCATTGATCCACATAGCCGATGCCACCGCGGTGGCGGTCAAGCGCGCCGGCATGCAGCGCCCGGCGCTGCTGGCGACGCGCTTCACCATGGAGCAGGACTTCTACAAGGGTCGGCTCGCCGACAGATTTGGATTGAGCCCTGTGGTGCCGGATGCGGCCGGGCGCGACATGGTCCATCGTGTCATCTATGAGGAACTGTGCCAAGGCATCGTCAAGGAGACTTCAAAGGCGGCTTATATAGCCGAGACCGAGCGCCTGCGCCGCGAAGAGGCGGCCGACAGCGTCATCATGGGCTGCACCGAGATCACCATGCTCATCGGCCAGCAGGATTTCGACATTCCGGTCTTCGACACGACGCGCATCCATGCCGAGGCGGCAGTGGAATTCGCGCTTGGCTGATGCGCGCCGCCTAAAGTGCGTGGACCCATCTGGCGCGGGGGTTTTCCTCCGTTAGAATGCCTGGAATTTCAAAACAGGCATTTCGAGGGGACAAGATGGATTTTGCGCTTCCATGGCCGACGAGCCAGGGCGAATGGCTGGCCTGGTCGAGCGCCGTCGTCACCGTGCTGCTCGGTCTTTTGTTTTTTCTGGCACCTGGCCTCGCCTTCCGTGCCCTGCGCTTGCAGGTCAAGCCAGAGAAGGCTGCGGCGATTGCCGAGGGGCGCGGCAGGATGTCGGGCTTCTATCTCGGCGTCGGACTGTGCTGTATCCTGCTGGCGCAGCCGCTGATCTACATGGCGCTCGGCTTTTCCTGGCTGTTCACCGCCTTCGGCCGGCTGCTGTCGATGATGTCTGATGGCGCCAACACGCCTTTCAATTGGGTTTCCATTGTGCTGGAATTGGTCCTGGCGGCGTTGCCGCTCGCCTTTGCCTTCGGCTTTCTGCCTTGAATCGTTGGGTATTCCCCGATGGAAGACGGGTGACTTTCCCCGGATGCGACAATAGTGCCTGAAAACCATGCGGAACGACGCATTGCGGTCTTAAAATGCCTGTGCTAGACGGCAATCGACTTTCGGCCGGGGATAGCGGAAGCCGCGTCTCCGTGCTTGAAAAAATGCAGTAAGGTCAAAGATTTAGCCAGAGTTTTTGCTCGCGCCAACAATCTACGGCCTGTCAGACAAGAGAAAAGACGGTCCGTGGCTCAATCGTCATCGCCAATCTCAGGTGTCGCAGAACGCTATGCGGGTTCGCTGTTCGAACTCGCCCTGCAGGCAAATTCCGTGGCCAAGGTCGAAGCCGACCTCAACAGTTTCGAAGCCATGCTCGCGGGCAGCGCTGATCTCACCCGGCTGATCAATAGCCCGGTGTTCTCCAGCGAGGACCAGGCGAAGGCCATTGCGGCGATTGCCGACAAGGCGGGGATTGCCGGCCTCACTGGCAATTTCCTGCGCGTCGTCGCCCGCAACCGCCGGCTGTTCGCCATTCCCGGCATGATCAGGGCGTTCCGCCAGATATCAGCCGAACATCGTGGCGAGACCGCTGCTGAAGTGACGTCGGCTCACGAACTGACGGCTGCCCAGCAGGCCGAACTCAAGGCGGCGCTGAAGAGCGTTGCCGGCAAGGACGTGGCCATCTCCGTCACCGTCGATCCGTCGCTGCTCGGCGGGCTGGTGGTCAAGATGGGCTCGCGCCAGATCGATACGTCGCTCAAAACCAAACTCAATTCGCTCAAGCTTGCACTGAAAGAGGTCGGCTGATGGACATCCGCGCCGCGGAAATTTCCGCAATTCTGAAAGACCAGATCAAGAATTTCGGCAAGGAGGCCGAGGTCTCCGAAGTCGGACAGGTGCTGTCCGTCGGTGACGGTATCGCCCGTGTCTACGGCCTCGACAATGTCCAGGCCGGCGAAATGGTCGAATTCCCCGGCGGCATCCGCGGCATGGCGCTCAACCTCGAAGCCGACAATGTCGGCGTCGTCATCTTCGGCGCCGACCGCGACATCAAGGAAGGCGATATCGTCAAGCGCACCGGCGCGATCGTCGACGTCCCCGTCGGCCCCGGCCTGCTCGGCCGCGTTGTCGATGCGCTCGGCAATCCGATCGACGGCAAGGGTCCGATCAAGGCAGTCGAGCGCAAGCGCGTCGACGTCAAGGCGCCCGGCATCATCCCGCGCAAGTCGGTGAACGAGCCGATGTCGACCGGCCTCAAGGCCATCGATGCGTTGATCCCGGTCGGTCGCGGCCAGCGCGAGCTGGTCATCGGCGATCGCCAGACCGGCAAGACCGCCATCATCCTCGACACGATGCTCAACCAGAAGTCGGTGCACGACAACGGCCCCGAGAAGGAAAAGCTCTACTGCGTCTATGTCGCCGTCGGCCAGAAGCGCTCGACCGTCGCGCAGTTCGTCAAGGTGCTGGAAGAGCGCGGCGCGCTCGAATACTCGATCATCGTCGCCGCCACCGCTTCCGATCCGGCACCGATGCAGTTCCTGGCGCCGTTCGCCGGCGCCACCATGGGCGAATACTTCCGCGACAATGGCATGCACGCGCTGATCAGCTATGACGATCTGTCGAAGCAGGCCGTCGCCTATCGCCAGATGTCGCTGCTGCTGCGCCGCCCGCCGGGCCGCGAAGCCTATCCGGGCGACGTCTTCTACCTGCACTCGCGCCTGCTCGAGCGCGCCGCCAAGCTCAACGACGATCTGGGCGGTGGTTCGCTGACCGCGCTGCCGATCATCGAGACGCAGGCCAACGACGTGTCGGCCTACATCCCGACCAACGTGATCTCGATCACCGACGGCCAGATATTCCTCGAAACCAACCTGTTCTTCCAGGGCATCCGTCCTGCGGTGAACGTCGGCCTGTCGGTCAGCCGCGTCGGCTCGGCCGCGCAGATCAAGGCGATGAAGCAGGTTGCCGGCTCGATCAAGGGCGAGCTCGCGCAGTACCGCGAAATGGCGGCCTTCGCGCAGTTCGGCTCCGATCTCGACGCCGCCACGCAGCGCCTGCTCAACCGCGGATCGCGCCTGACCGAACTCCTGAAGCAGCCGCAGTTCTCGCCGCTGAAGACGGAAGAGCAGGTCGCGGTGATCTTCGCCGGCGTCAACGGCTATCTCGACAAGCTGCCGGTCAACCAGGTCGGCAAGTTCGAGCATGGCCTGCTCAGCCACATGCGTTCGGCCGGCAAGGACGTCCTCGATGCCATCCGCAAGGAAAAGGCGCTGTCGGACGATCTGCGCGCCAAGCTGAAGGCCGAGATCGACGCTTTCGCCAAGACCTTCGCCTGAGCGAATTGCAAGACGGGATCAGGTTTGAAGCATGCCTTCATTAAAAGACCTTCGTAACCGTATCGCCTCGGTCAAGGCGACGCAGAAGATCACCAAGGCGATGCAGATGGTCGCCGCGGCGAAGCTGCGCCGTGCGCAAGAGGCTGCGGAAGCGGCGCGCCCCTATTCGGAGCGCATGGGTTCCGTGCTGGCCAACATCACCCAGGCCATCGGCGGCGGCGGCGATGCCCCGGCGCTGATGACCGGCACCGGCAAGGATGACGTGCATCTGCTCGTCGTCTGCACCGCCGAGCGCGGCCTGTGCGGCGGCTTCAATTCGCAGATCGCCCGCCTTGCCCGCGACCATATCCGCAAGCTTTTGGCGGACGGCAAGCAGGTCAAGATCATCTGCGTCGGCAAGAAGGGTTTCGACATCCTGCGCCGCGACTATGCGTCGATGATCATCGACCGCGTCGATCTGCGCGAGGTCAAGACACTCGGCTTCGTCAATGCCGATGCGATCGCCAAGAAGGTCATCCACCTCTTCAATGAGGGCGGCTTCGACATCTGCACGCTGTTCTATTCGCAGTTCAAGTCGGTGATCAGCCAGATCCCGACCGCGCAGCAGATCATTCCGGCCGGCGTTGCTTCGGCTCCTGCCGAGGCGACGGATGGCGGCAACGCCGTCTACGAATATGAACCGGAGCCGGGCGAAATCCTCTCCGACCTCATTCCGCGCAACATCTCCGTGCAGGTTTTCCGGGCGCTGCTCGAAAATGTGGCCGGCGAAATGGGCGCCAAGATGAGCGCCATGGACAATGCGACGCGCAACGCCGGCGACATGATCAACAAGCTGTCGATCACCTATAACCGCCAGCGGCAGGCGCAGATCACCAAGGAACTGATCGAAATCATTTCGGGCGCCGAGGCGCTCTAGGCGCGGTTCGCGGGTCATCGACCCGCGATCGGACCGCGTGAGAAACAAAGGACGAAAAAGGGTAAAGACGATGGCGAAAGCAGCGACCCCCCAGAAGGCGACATCCAAGACGGCAGCCCCCAAGGCCGCAGCCGCGAAAACCGCAGCCCCCGTGAAGGCGGCAAAGGCTCCAGCAGCAGCCGCGAAGGCTGCCCCGGCCAAGGCAGCAGCGCCGGCGAAGGCCGCCGCTGCCAAGACATCGGCAGTGGCCAGCAAGGCAACCGGCGTTGCCGGCAAGGTCCGCCAGGTCATCGGCGCCGTTGTCGACGTGCAGTTCGGCGATCACCTGCCGGCGATCCTGAACGCGCTCGAGACGACCAATGTCGGTAACCGACTGGTGCTCGAAGTCGCCCAGCACCTGGGTGAAAACACCGTGCGCTGCATCGCCATGGACTCGACCGAAGGTCTGGTTCGCGGCCAGGAAGTGCGTGACACCGGCGCGCCGATCACCGTGCCGGTCGGCCCGGGCATGCTCGGCCGCATCATCAACGTCATCGGCGAGCCGGTCGACGAAGAAGGCCCGGTCGACGCGACCGAAATGCGCTCCATCCACCAGCCGGCTCCGACCTATGTCGAGCAGTCGACGGAAGCGCAGATCCTGATCACCGGCATCAAGGTGCTCGACCTGCTGGCGCCCTACGCCAAGGGCGGCAAGATCGGCCTGTTCGGCGGCGCGGGCGTCGGCAAGACCGTGCTGATCCAGGAACTGATCAACAACATCGCCAAGGCGCATGGCGGTTACTCGGTGTTCGCTGGCGTCGGCGAGCGCACCCGCGAAGGCAACGATCTCTATCACGAGTTCATCGAATCCGGCGTCAACAAGAAGGGCGGCGGCGAAGGCTCCAAGGCGGCACTCGTCTACGGCCAGATGAACGAGCCGCCGGGCGCGCGCGCCCGCGTCGGCCTGACCGGCCTGACGGTTGCGGAATATTTCCGCGACCAGGGCCAGGACGTGCTGTTCTTCGTCGACAACATCTTCCGCTTCACCCAGGCTGGCTCGGAAGTGTCGGCTCTGCTTGGCCGTATTCCTTCGGCCGTGGGCTATCAGCCGACGCTCGCCACCGACATGGGCGCGCTGCAGGAACGCATCACCACCACCACCAAGGGCTCGATCACGTCCGTGCAGGCCATCTACGTGCCCGCCGACGACTTGACCGATCCGGCGCCGGCGACCTCGTTCGCCCACCTTGACGCGACGACGACGCTCAACCGCGCCATCGCCGAAAAGGGCATCTATCCGGCCGTCGATCCGCTGGATTCGACCTCGCGCATGCTCGACCCGCTGGTCGTCGGCGACGAGCATTATGGCGTCGCGCGCCAGGTGCAGTCGATCCTCCAGCGCTACAAGTCGCTGCAGGACATCATCGCCATCCTGGGCATGGACGAGCTGTCGGAAGAGGACAAGCAAACCGTGGCCCGCGCCCGCAAGATCGAGCGCTTCCTGTCGCAGCCGTTCTTCGTCGCCGAAGTGTTCACCGGCGCGCCGGGCAAGCTGGTCGATCTCGCCGACACCATCAAGGGCTTCAAGGGCCTCTGCAACGGCGACTACGACCACCTCCCGGAGGCCGCCTTCTACATGGTCGGCGGCATCGAGGAAGCTGTCGAGAAGGCACAGCGCCTCGCGGCTGAAGCGGCTTAGTATATGGACAGGAAGTTCTGTTGCTCAACCTTGCAAGAGGTGATGACAGAGCTTCCCTCGCCGTCGTTCTTCGAGACCGACGATGAGGTGCTGATGGTGACGGTCGGGACTGTCGAAACAGAAGACGGTCCTGGGTATTTTGATCAAGCGGTCATGTTCTGTCCATTCTGCGGGACCGAGTTGCAGACTGACGAAACTATCGCCGGCAAGGTGAAGCAAAATGGCTGAAGCTTTCAAGTTCGAACTGGTCTCGCCGGAGCGCCTGCTCGTTTCCGAGCAGGTCGAGTCCGTCGTCATTCCGGGCGCCGAGGGCGAGATGACCGTTATGGCGCATCACGCGCCGGTCATGACCACGATCAAGCCGGGCGTCGTCACGGTGAAGACCGCGGCGGGCGGCGAAGAGCGCTATGTGGTGTTCGGCGGCTTCGCCGACATCGTTCCGGCCGGCTGCACGCTGCTGGCGGAATCGGCTGTCGCGGTGAGGGATGTCGACCGCGCCGATCTCGCGCGCCGCATCCAGGAAGCCAAGGAAGACGCAGCGGACGCCAAGGACGACCAGGCCCGCAGCAAGGCGGAACAGTTCCTTAGCCAGCTCACCACGCTCGAAGGCGCCATCCTGCCGGCGTGAATGCGGTTTCGATAAAAAGAGTAAAAAGCGGGGCCTTGCCTCGCTTTTTTGTTTAGATGCCCAAGGCTGCGAAGGCCAGGGTCGGACCGTCCCGTCGCAGGTGGACGAGATGGACAGCCACGAGTTCGATCAACGTCTGCCGTTCGCCGTGGTCCTTGGCGAAGCCGGCCAGGTCGAACACCGCGGTCACGGTTTCGTTGGCCGGCAGCTGCTCACTCAAAAGTTCCGTCAACGCCGCGTCGAGCGGATCGGTGAAATGCCCCGCCGGCAAGGTTTTCCCTCGCGCGGCGCAAGCGGCGATCCAGGCAGCCACCACCAACGTGAGATGGACCAGTTCAGTACCGGCTTCGAGGCATTCGATGGCGGACGCGACGATGCGCTGCGGCAGTTTCTGGCTGCCGTCATTGGCGATCTGCGCCGTGCGGTGGGCAAGTGCTGTGTTGGAAAAACGCTCCGCGAGCTCCGCAGTATAGGCGCTCGTGTCCAATCCGGCATCCTCGGGCAGGGTCGGGATGGCTTCGGCCCACAATGCATCAACGAATTGCCGGATCGCCGGGTCGGCGAAGGCGCGGTCCACGGTGGCATGACCGTTGAGCAGGCCAAGATAGGCGATGGCCGAATGCGAGCCGTTGAGCAGCCTGAGCTTCATGTCCTCGAACGGGCCGACATCGCGAACCATGGTGACGCCGAATTGTTCCCACGCGGGCCGGCCAGTCGGGAACTTATCTTCGACCACCCACTGACAAAACGGCTCGGTCATCACGGGCCAGGCATCCTCGACGCCGAGTTCTTCAGCGATCCGCGCCCGATCGGCGTCCGTGGTTGCGGGCACGATGCGATCGACCATGCTGGAGGGAAACGAGACGTGACGGGCGATGTGGCTGGCGAGCGCGGCATCGCCCGATTGGGCGAGCCTGGCATCGCGCAATTCGGCGAATTCGGTGAGCAGCCAGTGCAGCGTGGCGCCGTTGGCCGGCAGATTATCGCAACACAGGACAGTGAAGGGCGGCGTGCCGGCGGCGCGTCGCCGGGCAAGCGCCTCGGTCAGAAAACCATGCGCTGTCTTCGGCATCCGGGGATTGGCCAGATCATGGACGATATCGGGATGTGCGGCGTCCAATCCGCCGCCTGCCGCCCTCAGATAGGCCTTTTCAGTGATCGTCAGCGTGACGATGCGGGTGCGCGGATCGGTCAGCGTGGCCAGCACAGCGCTGGGGTCTTCGGGCGCCACCAGCATCGCGCCGATCGAGCCGATGACCTGAAGCTTTTCGATTCCACCGCTTCTGATCGCCAGCGTGTAGAGCCCGTCCTGCGGCGTGAGAGCGTCGCGCGTGTCGGTGCTGCGCAGCGAAACGCCTGTTATGCCCCAATCCGCCTCGCCTGCCGCCAGGCAATCGTCGACATAGGCTGCCTGATGGGCGCGGTGGAAGGCGCCGACACCAAGGTGCACGATGCCCGGGACGACGCGGCTGCGATCATACGCAGGTGTCGCGATCGAAGCCGGCAGTGCGCGCACCGTCTTCGTGGAAAGGCGTTCGGTCGTCGTGGTGCGACTGGTCTGGTCGGGTGACATGAGTGGCCTCGGCAGGGATCGGCAAAGCGGCGTAACATTCGATTTCCCACCACACAATGGTCGAAAAGTCATCATACAAGAATCTAATTTTTGTATGTTGACATTATTTCTTGCCGCCCCTACCGATAGCCGCCTTGGGAGGATGATCGTGGCACTGACCGATGCGGATCTGCTGTTTCCCGCCGAGGCGCATTCGCGCTCGGTTGCCCGCGATCTCTATGCCGGGATCAAGGACCTGCCCCTGGTCAGCCCGCATGGTCACACCGATCCGCGTTGGTATGCGCTGAACGAGCCTTTCCCGGATCCGGCGCAACTGCTCATCGTCCCGGACCACTACATCTTCCGCATGCTGTTCAGCCAGGGCGTCCGCCTCGAGGATCTCGGCGTCGCGACGCTCGACGGCGCGCCTGTCGAGACAGACGGCCGGACGATCTGGCGGCGCTTTGCCGAGCACTATCATCTGTTTCGCGGCACACCGACCCGGCTGTGGTTCGACCACGTACTTGCCGATCTGTTCGGCATCGACGAACCGCTGACCGCCGCGACCGCCGACCGCCACTACGACACCATCGCGACGCTGCTGCAGTGGGAGAATTTTCGCCCGCGCGCGCTGTTTGAGCGTTTCAACATCGAGGTCATCGCGACCACGGAAGGCGCGCTCGACGATCTCAAATGGCACCAGATGATCCGCGACAGCGGCTGGCAGGGCCGTGTGGTCACCGCTTATCGGCCGGATGCTGTCGTCGATCCCGATTTCGAAGGGTTTTCAACCAATCTCGATCGGCTCGGCGAGATCACCGGCTGCGACACCGGCAATTGGGCCGGCTATCTCGATGCGCATCGCCAGCGGCGCGCGTTCTTCAAAAGCTTCGGCGCGACTTCGTCGGATCATGGCCATCCGACGGCCGAGACCGCCAATCTTTCGGATGCGGCGGCGCAAGAGCTGTTCAATCGGGTTCGCCGTGGTTCCGACGATGAGCGCGAGCGAAAACTGTTCCGCGCCCAGATGCTGACCGAGATGGCCAAGATGAGCCTCGACGATGGGCTGGTCCTGCAGATCCATCCCGGCTCCTGGCGCAACCATTCGCCCGCAATCTTCCAAAAATTCGGCCGCGACAAGGGTTTCGATATCCCGACCAGGACCGACTATGTGACGGCGCTGAAGCCGCTGCTCGACTGCGTCGGGCTGGAGCGCGACCTCACCGTCATCCTGTTTACGCTCGACGAAACCAGCTATGCGCGCGAGCTGGCGCCGCTGGCCGGTGTCTACCCGGCGCTGAAGCTTGGGCCGGCATGGTGGTTCCACGACAGCCCGGAAGGCATGCGGCGCTTCCGCGAGATGACCACCGAGACGGCCGGCTTCTACAACACCGTCGGTTTCAACGACGACACCCGTGCCTTTCCCTCGATCCCGGCGCGTCACGATGTGGCGCGGCGGGTCGACTGCGCGTTCCTGGCGCGTCTCGTCGCCGAGCACAGGCTGCGCGAGGATGAGGCGCATGAGCTGGCGCGGGAACTGACCTATACGCTGGCGAAGAAGGCGTACCGGCTCTGAACCGGGCGCCCTGATTTTAAAAGGGAGGAAGTCATGTTGCATCTTTCGAAATTGACGGCAGCCACATTCGCCTTCGGCTCGCTGCTGGTCGGCATTGCCAATGCCGACACCGTGCTGAGGTCATCGGATACCCATCCCGACGGCTATCCGACCGTCGAGGCGGTCAAATACATGGGCGACCTGATCAAGCAGCGCACTAATGGCCGCTATTCGGTCGAGGTCTACCATTCGGCGCAGCTCGGAGAGGAAAAGGACACGATCGAACAGACCCAGGCCGGCGTCATCGACCTCAATCGCGTCTCGATGGGGCCGTTCAACGGCGTCGTGCCGGAAACGGCGGTTCCGTCCCTGCCGTACATGTTCCGATCGGTCGACCATATGCGTCATGTGATGGATGGGCCGATCGGTGACGAGATCCTGAAGGCTTTCGAGGCGCATGACCTCGTCGGCCTCGCCTTCTACGATTCCGGCGCCCGCTCCTTCTACAACACCAAGAAGGACATCGCTTCGATGGCCGACATGAAGGGCATGAAATTCCGTGTCATCCAGTCCGACGTGTTCGTCGACATGGTCAATGCGTTGGGCGCCAATGCCACGCCGATGGCCTATGGCGAGGTCTATTCGGCCTTGCAGACCGGTGTCATCGACGGCGCCGAGAACAACTGGCCGAGCTTCGAATCCGCCAAGCACTATGAGGTAGCCAAGCACTACACCATGGATCAGCACCAGATCGTTCCGGAAGTGCTGGTGATGTCGAAGGCGAGCTGGGACAAGCTCTCGCCGGAAGACCAGGCGATCGTGCGGCAGGCGGCCAAGGACAGCGTCGTCAAGATGCGCGAATTGTGGGACGCGCAGGAGAAGAAGTCGCGCGACATCGTCGAGAAGGCCGGTGTCAAGGTCAGCGAGATCGACAAACAGCCGCTGATCGATGCGATGAAGCCGGTCTACGAGAAATATCTCTCGACCCCCGAGTTGAAAGATCTCGCCGCGCGCATCCAAGCGACCGAGTAGTCCGTTCTGGCAAATGATGGCGCGATGTCCGCGCCGTCATCCGGGGAGGCGTGCATATGAAACCATTTTGGCTCGCAATAGAGCGACTGCTGTCACGGTTGGCGAGGCTTGCGCTGTGGGTCAGCGGCATCGGGCTGACCCTGATGACGGTGATCATCTTCTGGCAGGTATTTTCGCGTTATGTGCTCAACAGTTCGCCAAGCTGGACGGAACCCTTCTCGGTGCTTTTGATGGGTTGGTTCATCTTCCTGGGGGCAGCGGTCGGTGTTCGCGAGCGCACCCATCTGGGTTTCGATGTGTTGCTCTATTTCCTGCCGCCCGCCGCCAAGGCGGTGCTGCGCAGCGTTTCGGACATCGTCGTGCTCGCCTTCGGCGCCGGCATGATCGTCTACGGTGTCCAGCTTGCCAGGCTGACCTGGAATACGGTGATGCCGTCTCTGGCTTTTCCGGGCGGCGTCGGTTTCCTGCCGGTGATCCTGGGCGGCGCGCTTGTCTGTCTGTTTTCGCTTGAGCGGCTGGCCGGGCGGTTTGCCGGACTACCGGTCGATGCCGATCAGTACGCCACAGGCGAGGAGGGTCTTTGATGGCACTGACGGTCCTGTTCGGCACCTTCGTCTTCTTGCTGATCATCGGCACACCGATCGCGTTCTGTCTCGGCGTCGCCAGCTTCGCGACGGTTTTGGTGCTGGGTCTGCCGCCGCTTGTGGTGTTCCAGCGTCTCAACTCCGGCGTCAGCGTGTTTTCGCTGATGGCCATCCCGTTCTTCATCTTCGCCGGCGATCTGATGGTGCGCGGCGGTATCGCCGCCAGGCTGGTGGCGCTTGCCGGTTCCCTGGTCGGTCACTTGCGCGGCGGGCTGGGGCAGGTCAACATCGCTGCCTCGACCATGTTCGGCGGCATTTCCGGCTCGGCTGTGGCCGATGCCTCGGCGGTCGGCGGGCTGATGATCCCGCAGATGAAGGCGCGCGGCTACGGCATCGACTATGCCGTCAACATCACCTCCGTCGGCGCCATCATTGCGCTGCTGATCCCGCCCTCGCACAACATGATCATTTATTCGATTTCGGCCGGCGGCCGCATCTCGATCGCCGACCTGTTCACCGCCGGCGTCATACCGGGCCTGCTGCTGGCGCTCTCCCTGATGATAACGGCCTATTGGGTTGCCAGCCGCCGCGGCTATCCGACCGAACCATTCGCCGGCTTCGGGAGGGCGCTGCAACTGCTTGTCGCCGCAATTCCGGGCCTGGTGCTGATCGGCATTATCTTCGGCGGCGTCCGCTCCGGCGTCTTCACGGCCACTGAGAGCTCGTGCATCGCCATCGTCTACGCCTTCCTGGTGACGCTTATCATTTACCGTTCGATGAGCTGGAACGACTTCGTCGCCGCGACAACGGCGGCCGTGCGTACGACGGCAATGGTGCTGATGATCATCGGCTGTGCTGCTGCCTTTGGCTGGCTGCTGGCCTATCTCAGGGTCCCCGCCGCGCTCGTCGCCTTCCTGCAGTCCGTATCCGACAACAAGCTGGTCATCCTGCTGATGATCAATGTGGTGCTGCTTATCCTCGGCACGTTCATGGATATGTCGCCACTGATCATCATCACCACGCCGATCTTCCTGCCCGTGGTGATGGCCTATGGCGTAGACCCCGTGCATTTCGGCGTCATCCTTATCCTCAATCTCGGCATCGGCCTGTGCACGCCGCCAGTGGGGGCGGTGCTGTTCGTCAGCTGCGCCATCGGACGGATCCCGATCTGGACGGCGATGCGCTCGATCTGGCCATTCTACGGCGCGGCTTTCGTCGTGCTGATGCTTGTCACCTACATACCGGAAATCTCATTGTGGCTACCGAGCCTGTTCCACTAGAGCAGTTCACGAAACGGAGAACTGCTCTAACCCTTTGTTTTGACGCAATTCCGGACGGAAAACCGTTTCAGACTTTTCCTGGAATTGCTTTAGGAGACCATCAAGTGCCCGCTGCATCCGCCGACCTCAAGGTCGAGAGAAAACCCAAGCTGTCGGAAACCGTCGTCGCGGCGATCCGCAGGCAGCTGCAGGCGGGCGAGATTCAGCCCGGCCACAAATTGCCGACCGAAGGCCAGCTGACCGAAACCTTCGGCGTCAGCCGCACCGTCATCCGCGAGGCGCTGGCCAAGCTTGCCGCCGACGGGCTGGTCGAACCGCGCCAAGGCGCCGGCGTCTTCGTCACAGAGCACATCTCGACAATGTTCGGCGCGCTGGCCGCCGACATGGGCAGCAAGGATTCGATCGCACTCAACGTGCTCGAAGTGCGGCTTGCGATCGAGATCGAATCGGCCGGGATCGCCGCCATCCGTCGCAACGCCGCGCAAGAGGCAGCGATCCAGGAAGCGTTCTTCGAATTCGAGCGGCTGCTGCTTGCCAGCGAGCCGACCGGTCCGGCCGACCTCGCCTTCCACCGCGCCATCGCCAGCGCCACCAACAACCCGTTCTATGTCGAGATGCTCGACGTGCTCGGCCGACGCGCCATTCCGTGCGACGTGACCTCGCCCTGGTCGACCGAACTGGTGCAATCCGACAGCTATCAGCGCGGGCTGCAACGCGAGCACCTGGTGATCCTCAACGCCATTACCTCAGGCGATGCCGAGGCCGCACGTGAAGCGATGCGCACCCACCTCACCGCCAGCCAGCTGCGTTACCGCGAGCGCCTGCATGCGCGTCAGGCTTACTATGCCAGTTCGGTCAAGGCCGCCGCCGGCGAATGACCCGTTTTTCAAGTCAGGACCGACAATGAACCAGAGCCATACCGACTACACCTCGCGATTTGCCATTGACCCGGCTGCCGCCGCGGCAATGGGCACCGATGAGCTGCGTCACAACTTCCATATTGACGGCCTGTTCCAGCCTGGCCGCATCAGCCTGACCTACACTCATTACGACCGCATGATCGTCGGCGGCGCCGTGCCGACTGGCGCACCGCTTCAACTGGAAGCGATCAAGCCGACCGGCACCAAGAACCTCCTCGACCGTCGCGAGCTGATCGCCGTCAACATCGGCGGCGCGGGCGTCATCACGGCCGGCGGCCAGTCCTTCGAATTGCAGGCGCGCGACATGCTCTATCTCGGCATGGGCACCACCGACGTGTCCTTCGCCTCGGTGGACAAGACCGCGCCGGCTAAATTCTATCTGCTCAGCGCGCCTGCGCATCAGGCCTGGCCCAGCCGGCTGATCCGCATCGGCGACGCCAAGCGCCTCGATCTCGGCAGCAAGGACACGTGCAACGAGCGTTCCATCTTCCAGTTCATCCATGCCGAGGGCGTGAAGACCTGCCAGTTGGTGGTCGGCATGACTCAGTTGGCTTCAGGATCGGTGTGGAACACCATGCCATGCCATGTGCATGACCGACGCATGGAGGCCTATCTCTATTTCGACCTGGCCGAGACGGCGCGCGTCTTTCACTTCATGGGCGAGCCGGATGAAACGCGCCATATCGTCATGGGCAACGAGGAGGCCGTGCTGTCACCGGGCTGGTCGATCCACTCCGGCGCCGGCACCTCCAACTATGCTTTCATCTGGGCGATGGCCGGCGACAATGTCGACTATACCGATGTCGACCCGGTGGCGTTGGACGAATTGCGGTGAACGATCTCTCCGCCTTCAGCCTGGCCGGCAAGCGCATTCTCGTCACCGGCGCCAACACCGGCATAGGCCAGGGTATTGCAATCTCGATCGCACGCGCGGGCGGCGCGGTGATCGGCGTCGGCCGCTCGCCGATGGACGACACGGCAGGCATGATCGCCGCGATGGGCGGGCAATTCGAGGCGGTGAGCGCCGACCTTGCCGACACGTCGACCGCTGGACCACTGCTTGACCGCGTCTGGGACGAAAGCGGTCCGCTCGACGGGCTGGTCAACAATGCCGGCATCATCCGCCGCGCCGATGCCGTCGATCTCAGCGAGGCCGATTGGGACGACGTCATGGATGTCAACCTGAAGACGGTTTTCTTGCTCTGCCAAAGCTTTGCAAGGCGTGCCTTGGCCGCTGAGCGGAAAGGCAAGATCGTCAACATTGCCTCCGTGTTGAGCTTTCAGGGCGGCATCCGTGTTGCGTCCTACACGGCCTCGAAGCATGGCGTGCTCGGCATCACCCGGCTGCTCGCCTGCGAATGGGCGCAGAAAGGCATCAACGTCAACGCCATCGCGCCGGGCTATATCGAGACCAACAACACGCAGGCGCTGCGCGCCGATCCCGACCGCAGCGCCGCCATCCTGGCGCGGATCCCGGCCGGTCGCTGGGGGGAACCGGGCGACATTGGCGACGCCGCCGTGTTCCTGCTGGCGCCGGCGTCGAACTACATGCATGGAGCGGTGGTGCCGGTGGATGGCGGCTGGCTTGCGCGCTAGGTTTTGACGCAATTCCGGACGGAAAACCGTTTCACACTTTTCCTGGAATTGCTCTGAGGAGATGACGATGACCGCAAAGATTTTCGCGCATGCCGGCGAGGGCGCCTGGACGCCGACCCCGGACGGCAACAGGCGACGCGTTCTCCTGCACACCGACGAGTTGATGCTGGTCGAATTCGGCTTCGACAAGGGTGGCGTCGGCGCCCTGCATTCGCACCCACACGTCCAGGCAAGCTATGTCGCCGAGGGCAGCTTCGAGGTGACCATCGACGGCCGCAGCGAGATCGTTGGGACGGGCGGAAGCTTCATCGTGCCATCGGGCCTGGTGCATGGGGTCAAGGCGCTCGAAGCGGGGCGGCTGGTCGACAGCTTTACGCCGCACCGGGCCGATTTTCTCGCTTAGCCAAGGTAGGGATAGGCGCGGGAAGACCCGCGCCCCAAGAGGCGCGGGTTGTTGCCTGGGCGCTTGTGGCGCCGCGGTACTCAAGACATCACCGCAGGACGCGGAAGCTGCCGCATGATGGTGAAGATAGGCTTAACGCGCGGATGGTCGTGATGGCCGGGTATCTGCGTTCGGTCAGGTGATGTGCCGGAGCAGGCTGAAAAGCCGTTCGAACGTCTTGCCGTAGGGCGGGCGCAGCAGGCTTCCCGCGCTCAGCCGCGACTGGGTGAAAACCGGCTTCTCCTTGCTGAAGGTCCGAAATCCCCATTCGCCGTGATAGGCGCCCATGCCGCTGGCGCCGACCCCGCCGAAGGGCTGGTTTTCCTGTACCAGATGCAGCATGCAGTCGTTGATGGTGACGCCGCCGGCAATTGTCTCGTGCAGGATGCGTTGACGGTTGCCGCTGTCGCGGCCGAACCAGTAGAGCGCCAGCGGGCGGTCCGCCCCATTCACATGCGCGATTGCCTCGTCGATCCCGGTATATTCTACGATGGGCAGCACCGGCCCAAAGATCTCTTCGCGCATCAGCCGCAGGTGCGCGCCGGCATTGCGTACCAGGGTCGGCAGCAATTTCCGGCTGGTGCCGCCGAGTTCCTCACTGACCGGGTTGATTTCGATGACATCGGCGCCGGCATCACGCGCTTCAGTGACCATGTCGCGCAGGCGCTGGTGGTGCCGATCGCTGATGATGGCGGTATAGTCGGGGTTGTCGCGCAGGGTTGGGTAGAGCTTAGCGATCGCCGTTGCGAGCCTGGCGGCGACCGCGTCTGCTTGCCCCTTCGGGACCAGAAGATAATCCGGCGCGATGCAGGTCTGCCCGGCATTCAACAGCTTGCCGTAGGCAATGCTGGATACTGCCGCGTCGAGGTCGCATGACGGATCGAAGATTGCCGGCGACTTGCCGCCGAGTTCGAGCGTGACCGGGGTCAGGTTGGCGGCCGCGGCGATCGCGACCTGGCGTCCGACCGCAGTCGAGCCGGTGAACAGCAAATGATCGAAAGGCATCGACACGAAGGCCTTTCCCATCTCCGCGTCGCCGGTGATGACGCTGAGCTCATCGGGTGCGAAATGCTCGGCAACGAGTTTGGCCAGCAGCACTGAGAATGCCGGCGTCAATTCGGAAGGTTTTATAAGCACGCGATTGCCGGCCGCGAGTGCCGCGGTGACCGGCGCGACGGCGAGCTGGAAAGGATAGTTCCAGGGCGAGACGATGCCCACGACCCCGAGCGGCTGCGGGACGAGGCGATTCCGGCCGGGCAGGAACGGCATGGTGGTGGCAACGCGACGCTCCCGCATCCAGCCCCTGAGATGCGACAGCGCGTGGCGGATACCGGCGCGCACGACGAACAGTTCCGCAAGCCGCGTCTCATGCGCGGAACGGCCGCCAAAGTCGGTGTCGATGGCGGTGCAGATGTCGGCTTCATGCCGCTCGGTCAACGCCAACAGGCGTTTCAGGCGATCCTTGCGGATGCCAAAGTTGGGGAAAGGCTGCGCCCCGAAGGCGGCGCGCTGCAGGTGGAACCGCTGGCCGAGAACATCCTGTCTGGTCTGCAGCATCGCATTCTCCCTGACTAGCGGGCCGAACTTACATCGTGGTGCGTGGCGGAATCCAGCGGGGGTGCAGGTCTCGCAAGGGAAGGTGCTGCGGCGAGCCTTGGATCAATCGGTCAGCTTCCGCGTTCGCGCCGCAGGCTTTCCTTGTGCCGGCTTGTTCTGGTTGTGGTCCGGTGTCAGCTGCGCTAAGGCAAGGTGCCCATGCGGAGAGTCGTTTTGACCGGTTTCCACATCCTCTCCAATCCACGAAATTGCAGCCCGGTGTCTGCCTGATGCAGGTATCGGCGATGAGTATCTTGGCCGTGGCCCGCAGGCGGCGCGTTTCGTCCCGGGTGGCCCTGATGCAAGATCGGGTTGCCGCATTGCGCCAGCGGAATTGCGGATGAAGGGCGCGCGCAGGCTTGAGGCTGCGTTTGGAGCGGCCGCGCGAAGGGTTATGCGGGAGTTTCTGCGGTTCGTGCCGCTGTCTCTGAAACAGCGCATGCAAAGACGCACATACGCACGTGCGACGCCCGCCAACAGAATTTACATTTCGGGCTGCGCGCGCAGCGGGACGACGCTGACACAGCGGCTGATGAGGTGTTTCGAGGATATTTTCGTCCATCCGCCCGAAGCGCGATACACAACGCTGGACATGCTGGATCGGCCGGAATCGAACCTCGTCGTCAAGCGCGATGCGCGCGGTTTTGCGCATCTGGCGAAGCTCCCTCCCTCCATCGGCTTGATCTATTGTGTGCGCCATCCATTCGACACGCTGACAAGTTCGCATCCGCAAACACGCAACGAGCGTCGGTTCCACGTCACGCCGCATCGCTGGCTGGCCGAATACGACGCGCTGATCCGGCTGAAGAAGGCACAACCGCACCGACAGATCCTCTTTGTCCGCTACGAAGACATGATCGGCGAGCCCGATGCGCAGCAGGACAGAATCGCGCAGTCGTTCGGACTGACACCGCGCATTCGTTTCAGCGAGGATCCGGACAATCCGATCCGGGTGGCTTCGTTGAGAAAATGGGAACGGAATGAAGAATTCAGGACCTATCTCGGCGGCCTGCCCCCGGCATTTCTCGTCCGCGTCCAGCGTTTCTGCGCCGCGTTCGGCTATGACATGCCAATAAGCACCCCGACCGTGGACGCGCGGTGATGCAGGCACCGGCGGCCGTCGCGACAGAAGAGCGAGATCCCAAGCGGCGCGTGCTGAAGGACGTGTTCGGCTTCGATGATTTTCGCCCCGGCCAGGCCGATGTCATGGACGCGCTGCTGGCTGGGCGTCATGTGCTGGCCGTCATGCCGACAGGTGCGGGCAAATCGCTCTGCTACCAAGTGCCGGCGCTGGTCCTGGGCGGGCTCACCATTGTCGTTTCGCCGTTGGTGGCGCTGATGCAGGATCAGGTCGCCGCCTTGCGGCTCGCCGGCGTGGCTGCCGATACGATCAATTCCTCGATCGACCGCGATGCCAATATCGCCGCATGGCGTCGCGTCGCCTCAGGCCAGACGCGCCTGCTCTATCTCGCGCCGGAGCGGCTGATGACCGAGCGGATGCTCGAGGCGCTGGCCAGGCTCGATGTCAGCCTGATCGCCGTCGACGAGGCGCATTGCATCTCGCAATGGGGGCCGGCGTTCCGGCGCGAATACGAGGACCTGTCGCGTCTGCGCGGCATCTTTCCCAACGTGCCGATCATCGCGCTGACGGCAACGGCGGACGAAGGCACGCGCACCGACATCGAATCCCGGCTATTTGCCGAGCGCGTCGAGACCCTGGTGCTGGGCTTCGACCGGCCGAACATCAAGCTTGCCATCGAGGCCAAGCAGGACAGCAAGCGGCAATTGCTGCGCTTCGTCGAGCGCCATCCCGGCCGCAGCGGCATCGTCTACTGCCTATCGCGCAAGAAGACGGAGGAGATGGCGGCCTTCCTCGAGAAGAACGGCGTCACCGCGCTCGCCTATCATGCCGGCATGAGCAAGGAGGCGCGAGACGCCAACCAGAACAGCTTCATGACCCTTTCAGGCGTCGTCATGGTGGCGACCATCGCTTTCGGCATGGGCATTGACAAACCTGATGTCGCCTATGTCTTCCACACCGACATGCCGGGCAGCCTGGAGGCCTACTACCAGGAGATCGGCCGCGCCGGCCGCGATGGGCGGGACGCCGAGGCGCATATGCTGTTCGGCCTTGGCGATATCCGCATGCGCCGGATGTTCATCGACGACGAGGATGCGCCGCCCGAGCACAAGAGGCGCTCGCATGGCCGGCTCGACACGCTGATCGGCTATTGCGAGACGGCGCAGTGCCGCCGCCAGGTGCTGCTCGGCTATTTCGGCGAGGAAGCGCAGCCTTGCGGCAATTGCGACACCTGCCTCGACCAGGCGCCGCGCGCCGATGGCGGAGCGGAGGCGCGGATCATCCTGGCAGCCATCGCCCAGAGTGGCGAACGCTTCGGTGCCGGCCATGTCATTGACATTCTGCTCGGCCATGAAACCGAGAAGGTGCTGGCCAGGAACCACCAGAGACTTGCCAGCTTCGGCAGCGGGCTGGCGCACAAGAAGGATTTTTGGCTGTCGCTGATCCGGCAACTCGTCGCCGGCGGGTTCCTGATCCCGGATCCGGCCGGCCATGGCGGGCTCGCCATCGCCGAAAAGGGCCAGGCGCTTGGCCGTGGCGAGGTGCCGTTCCATTATCGTGTCGAGGTGCGCAGCCGCGCCTTGCGCGGCAAGACGCGCTCCGGGCAGGATTTCGGGCAATCGGATGTGGACACCGGGCTGCTGGCCGCGCTGAAGACCTTGCGACTGCGGCTCGCCAAGGAGCGCCAGGTGCCGGCCTATGTGGTGTTTTCCGATCGCACCCTGATCGACATGGCAGAGCGCCGCCCAAACGACCTCGACGCCTTCGCTGAAGTGAATGGGGTTGGGGCGGCAAAGCTGAAGGAGTTCGGCCAGGTTTTTCTGAGTGCGATTGCCGAGCACCAATCCGATGGTTCGGCCTGAGGTCAGATCAGCGACTGGTCACGCGCCCTGAAGCATAGGGATCTTCGGAGAAGGCATCCGTTCCGAGACCTCCTGTTGCGTCGCCGCCCATTCCTCCACCGCCCATGCCCCCGCCGAGACCGATCAGTTCAATGTTCTCTGGCCGGCCAGTCGACAGATCAGGCCCAGACTGAGGCGTTCATCGACTTCATGGCTGAGCATCTGCAACCGCAATAGGTGCCGCTATCCGCTTATCCACCGCAGCGTCGACCCGCCGGGCGTCAGTCGCGCGATATGGACAGTCCCGTGAAAAGCGGAGCGTAGGCGGCGAGCCTGCGGGATACGAACTCCGTGAAGAGCCGCACGCGCTTCGTCTTGCGTGTCTCCCCCTGTGTGAGAAGCCAGAGCGTTCCGTACATGTGCAGGTCGGTGCCCGGCACCCTCACCAGCAGGGGGTCGGCATCTCCGACGAAGCACGGCAGTGTCGTGATCCCGAGACCTTGCCGTACGGCAACGATCTGCGCCTCGGCGTCCGTGGTCCTGAATGGAACCCCCGCGGTGCGAACCTCACCCGCGCTGGCCCACTCTGGAATTCCATGAACGCTTATGACGATCCAGCGGATGGGATCAGGCGCGCCCGCACGCCACGCGGCCAGGCGATCGCGGGACATGTAGACGCCGCCGAACACCTCCGGTCCCTTCAGGCCGTGAAGATTGAGCGGCAGGGTTTTGCGGTCGTAGACGACGCGGATCGCGACGTCGGCCTCTCGGTTGGTCAGATTTGCCAGCTCGCCGGACGACAGGATTTCCATCTCGATGTCCGGGTGCAGGCGCGCGAAATCGGCGAAGTCCGGCATGAGCAGGTGTGTCGCGAGGGGCGGTGCCAGCGTCACCCGCAGAAGCCCGCGCACACCCTGGTCGCGCCCGAAGACGCGCGTCTCCAGCTGGTGCGACGATGCTTCCATCTGGTTCGCGAGATCGAGGACTTCCTCGCCCGCAGCCGTCAGGCGGTAGCCCGAAGGCAGCTTTTCGAACATGTGCGCTCCGAGGCGTTCCTCGAGCTGGGCGACGCGTCGCAGCACGGTCGAGTGATTCACCCCGAGCTGCGCGCCGGCCGCCCGCACCGAGCCTCCGCGCGCGACGGCAAGAAAGTAGCGAATGTCATCCCAGTCGATCATGGTGCAATCCGGCACCGCGCGGTGCGCCTTCCAAAGCCCGTATCTAACGCATGCTACAGCAGTACGGGCGGGACATCATAGCTTATGTCGACAGGGGCGGCGCAATTCCGAATGGCGGACACGGATCGTCACGGCTGGCGTCAGTCCTGAAAGCGGATCGATTTTGCACCACCGATGTGCGCGCTTCCGCACTCACCGCGTGACCCTGACGGGCCCATCTAGAGGTTCTCGGGGCGTACCCGAACGACCAAAGACAGAGCCTGGAAGGATTGAGTTATGGGAAAACTAGACGGTAAGGTTGCGGTTATTACGGGCGGCGCCACCGGCATCGGTCGTGCCGCAGCGAAGCGCTTCATCGAGGAGGGCGCCTTCGTCTTCATCTTCGGCCGCCGGCAGGAAGCGCTAGAAGCCGCCGTGGCCGACCTCGGGCCTAATGCCCGCGCGGTGAAAGGCTCGGTTTCCAACGAGGCCGACCTCGACCGGCTCTACGCAGCGGTGAAGGCCGAGCGCGGAACCCTCGACATCGTCTTCGCCAATGCCGGGGCGGGAGGCCTGCTTCCGCTCGGCGAGATCACCGCCGAGCACATTGACGAAACCTTCGACACCAATGTGAAGGGTACGATCTTCACGGTCCAGAAGGCGCTGCCGCTGATGGGCGAGGGCGGTTCGATCATCCTGACCGGATCGAGCGCCGGCACCACGGGCGCCCCCGCATTCAGCGTCTACAGCGCGAGCAAGGCGGCCGTGCGCAATCTTGCGCGGAGCTGGGCCGAGGATCTGAAGGGCACCGGCATCCGGGTAAACGTGCTGTCGCCCGGGCCGACAGCGACCGAACTCGCGAAGGCAGCGATAGGGGAGGAGGGCTTGAAGGCCTTTGCCTCGATGAACCCGCTCCAGCGCATGGCCGATCCGGCTGAGATTGGAGCGGCGGCTGCCTTTCTCGCGTCATCGGACAGCAGCTTCATGACCGCCAGCGAGGTCGCCGTCGACGGCGGCTTGGCGCAAATCTGACGCCCTGCGCCCGGCCGGTCACTCCATTCGATATTCCAGGCCCGCAGGGCGTGGCAAACTGAAGGAGAATATACATGAGCTATGCAATTATTGGCTTCGGCAAGATCGGCCACGCTCTTGCCAAGGCGTTTGCCCGCAACGGCATCGAAGTGTCCGTGGCAACCACGCGCGACCCGGAAAGCTTTGCAGCCGATGCGGCCGCGATCGGACCCACGATTATCCCGAAAACGCTGGCGGAAGCGATCAAGGCGGACATCGTCTTTCTGGCGGTTCGTTTCGAGTCGCACCCAGATGTCGCGAAGGCGCTGTCAAGCTGGGAAGGCAAGACGATCATCGACGCGACGAACGTGTTTCCAGTGCCTGAAGAGCTGGACGGTCTGCCGTCCTCCGCCTTCGTCGCAAAGGCGTTCACCGGCGCCAAGCTCGTCAAAGGGTTCAATCACCTGATTGCAGCCACTTTGGCTGCCGATCCGATCGTCGAGGGCGGCCACCGGGTCGTCTTCCTGTCGAGCGACGACGAGGACGCGATCGCTCCCGTGGCGGCCTTAGCCAAACAACTCGGGTTCGCACCGGTCAAGCTGGGGAAGCTCAACGAGGGTGGCGCACTGGTGCACGCACGCGGCCGCACTTGGGGCCAGCTGATCTTCCAGGACCTGTTCAAGAAGGAGCAGTAACGGATTTATCGTGCACCGACAGAGTGGCCGGTGTTCGACGCCGGCCACATCGTCAGCAACGAGCCGAGCGCGCAAAGTGACGTGCTTGAACATCTGCCTGGGATCCTTCGGCCGACATGTGCCGGCCACCCATGAATCGTAATTGCAATAGCTGACGTCCCAGCCGGCATCGCGTCTTTTGGAAGTTGCCTCGCGACCGCTCGCGCGGATGGGTCCGAAGCCACCCCAACTGCCATCCGAGCCTTTGTAATTTCCCATGACGCGATAATTGCAGTTGTCTACGACGAAGTTGCCGTCCATCGACACGCATGCCGATGCGACAGTGGAAAGACTGAAGAGGGCCGTGCCGGCGACTGTGACGGCGAGAGAGGCTTTGCGCATAGTGGTCTCCTAACTGGCTGGGCGAACCAACCATTACGAGATCTTGGGCCGGGCCACTTCCCCCATTTGGGCTAAACCGGCTGGCAAATTCACAGCGACATGGCTGCGCTTGCGGACAGAAAACCATGTGCGGAGATGCCGAATGGGCCTGCCCTTGCCGAAGCTTTACGCCTCCGCGAAGGCCAGAGTGTCCCGGCTCGGGCGGCTTTGTCCTGTTGGCTGCGCGATATGCGGCAAGCGGCTAGCAGCCCAGGAGATGTCAGGTTCTTGGGCTAAATGGCGGAGAGGGAGGGATTCGAACCCCCGATGGGCTTGCACCCATGCCGCATTTCGAGTGCGGTGCATTCGACCACTCTGCCACCTCTCCGCGGTCATGGTCGGCCGTTGCCGGCGCGGCGCACTAGATAACGGCTGAACGGGCAGGTTACAAGGCCAATCCGTCAGTTATTTGGCTTGCTTGGCAAGCGGCGGATTCACGGCTGGTGGGGGTACAGCGAGACCCGAGGCAGATTGCCGACCAGTCACCCACCCTCAGCCCAGGCGGGGCAACGCCGTGGGCATGTCGGCACAGCCGGTCCGTGCCCGCCAATGACGGTCTCGGAAACGGCGCGGCTGGTTTGCCTTGACTCGCCCCCAACCTTCGGTTAGGGACAGCGCGCAATCGGCGTGGAGGGTTCTTCCGCGCCGCTTGTTTTTTGAACCCGCAGACTGACAAAAAGACGGCTGAACTGCCAGAGGCGGTTCATCAAGGCCGACCGAACAGCGAAAGGCAAAAAATGTTCGCAGTCATTAAAACGGGTGGCAAGCAGTATCGCGTTGCCGCCAACGATCTCCTGAAGATCGAAAAAGTCGAAGCCGCTGTCGGCGATATGGTCGAGATCGGCCACGTCCTTGCGCATGGCGAAGGCGAGAATGTCACGTTCGGCGCGCCGTTCGTCGACGGCGCGGTGGTCACCGCCGAAGTCGTCGAACAGGGCAAGAACCGCACCGTCATCGCCTTCAAGAAGCGCCGCCGGCAGAATTCGCGCCGCAAGATCGGCCATCGCCAGCTTTTGACCACCGTGCGGATCTCCGAGATCCTGCTGGGTGGCGCCAAGCCGACCAAGACGGCAGCGGCCAAGGCGCCGAAGAAGGTGAAGGCCGAGGCCGCCACCGAGGTGCAGGCGGAAGCCGCGCCGAAGAAGGAGCCCAAGGCCAAGGCAGCCGAGACAAAGGCAGCCGAGACCGCCGCAGCGCCACTGTTCAAGGCACCGAAGGGTGAGCCGGACGATCTGACCGTGATCAAGGGCATCGGCCCGGTCGCAGCCAAGGATCTTAACGAGCAGGGCATCGTCACCTTCGCCCAGCTTGCCAAGCTGACCGAGAAGGATGTCGCCAAGATCGACGAGCACATGCCCTTCAGCGCCGACCAGATCAAGGACTGGCGCGAGCAGGCCAAGGAATTGGCTGCGAAGTAATTTTCTGGCGATTGGGTCGCCGGATCGGACTTGAAACGGAACGCGAACGCGTTCATAAGGCCTTTTAGGCGCCTTGCGGCGCAACGGAGTTAGTTAGATGGCACACAAGAAAGCTGGCGGCTCGTCGCGCAACGGTCGCGACTCGCATTCCAAGCGTCTGGGCGTGAAGAAGTTCGGCGGCGAAGCCGTCATCCCGGGCAACATCATCATTCGTCAACGCGGCACCACGTGGCATCCCGGCGTCAATGTCGGCATGGGTACGGACCATACGCTTTTTGCGCTCGAGACCGGCGCCGTGACGTTCAACAAAAAAGCCAACGGCCGAACCTACGTATCGGTCAACCCGATTGCCAAAGCCGCGGAGTAGCCGGTTCCGCACTAGAACACCGGCGCCCATCTCGGGAACCGGTGTCTGGCAAAGCCAGGAAAAGGATCAGGGGAGATGGGTTTCCATCTCCCCTTTTTCTTGTGCCTGGAGGACTTTCAAATGGTTGCCGAAGCGGAAGACTCAGAAGACGGAAGTTACGCGATAGACTGCCCGGTGCTGGTCACCGAGCGGCTGGTGATGCGGGCGCCCCATGAAGGCGATGTCACGCAACTGGTCGAACTTGCCGACAACCGTCATGTCGCCGAAATGCTGGCCCGCATGCCGCACCCCTATGGTGAGGCCGAGGCGCGCTCCTTCCTCGCCATGACCAGGTCGCGCCGGGCCGGCATCGCCTATGCCCTGACGCTGGCCGGAACCGACACGTTCGTCGGCTGTGCCGGTCTCAACACCACCGAACGCGGGCTGGAACTCGGCTACTGGATCGGCGAGCCTTACTGGAAGAAGGGCTATGCGACGGAAGCAGCCCATGCGCTGGTCGATCTCGCCTTCCAGAGGACGTCGATCCAGGTGCTGCAGGCCTCGACGCGGGTCATCAATCCGGCCTCGCGCCGCGTCATCCACAAATGCGGGTTCCAATATGCCGGCCAGGGCATGCTGAATTCGATCGTCGCCGGCCAGGTTCCCGTCGAGCGCTACCGGCTCGACAGGAAGACGTGGACGAGCCTGCGGAACTGGGTGCATTTTTGATGTGTGCCGATATTCAGGTGAGGCCGGCCTGCGAATGGCGGCTTCCTGCGCTTCCGGTGCTCGCGTACGAAAAGTACGCTCCGCTCCGGTTCTCGGAAGCCACTATTCTCGGCTCGGCCTGACCTGAATCTCGACACACATCGGGTACGGCGCGAGACCAATGGGAGGCAAACTTGGGTCAGCCCAGTTCGACCCAGACCGGCAGGTGATCCGAACCGACCGCCTTTCGGTCGACCCACAGGCGCTTCAGGGATTTGGCAAGCGAAGCGCTTGTGAAGATATAGTCGATGCGCTTGTGGCGGCTGGGGTCGGTGGGTTGTTTCGGGTCGACCCAGCTGATGAGGTCGTCGCCGGTGGCGTTCAGGCGCAAGGCGGCATCGACGGCGAAGTCGGCGGTCAGCGGCATGCCGAATTCATGGTCCGGCCGGCCGGCGAGTTCGACATATTCGGGTGAACCGGCCAGCATGTTGAAATCGCCCATGCCGACAAAGGCTTCGGGATGCGGCAGTTCCGGCAGGCCGATCTCGGCGACGCCGGACAGCGCGCCGCCTTCGAGCGCGTAGTTCAGCATGCGTTGGCGCAAGAACTGGATCTGGCTGGCGCGTTCGAGGGGGCTGCGGTGATCGAGATGGATGGAATAGAAGCGGATGAAACCAAGCGGCGTCTCGATCAGCGCTTCCAGCGCGCCACGCTGGAAGTTCATCATCTCGAAGCTGCGGCTGCGCGGCAAAAGCAGGTTGCGCGACAGATGAATAGGCGTCTTCGACAGCACCATGTTGCCGAGCTGGAAGGTTTTCGTGATGGCGCGGCCATTGTCGATGTGCGAACCGATATTGGCCTCGAAATTGCTGCCATAGACGGCGAAATAATCGGGCAACGCCTCGCCGATCTCGGCGACCATGTCTCGGCCGCCATTCCTGGGATTGTTGCGGGTCACCTCCTGCAAAGCGATCACGTCGGCGCCGCGCACGGCATCAGCGATGCGCCCGACATCGTATTGCCCGTCGAGGCCGATGCCGTACTGGATGTTGTAAGTTACAAGCTTCATTCCGGCATCTCTCCGGCCGATCCCACGCGGCCATTGTCACAAAACGGCCTCGCCCTTCGCCGCGCCTTGGTTTAGAGCAAGGGCCAAGGTTTAGAGCAATGCCGCAAGGCCACTAGTAGAAACTGTACAATCCCATGAAATTTCTCGATCAAGCCAAGGTCTACATCCGCTCGGGTGACGGTGGCGCCGGTTCGGTGTCGTTCCGGCGCGAAAAGTTCATCGAGTTCGGCGGGCCGGATGGCGGTGATGGCGGCCGTGGCGGCGATGTCTGGCTGGAGGCGGTCGACGGGTTGAACACGCTGATAGACTACCGCTACCAGCAGCATTTCAAGGCCAAGACCGGCGTCCACGGCATGGGCCGCAACATGACCGGTGCCAAGGGCGCCGATGTCACGCTGAAGGTGCCGGCGGGAACGCAGGTGTTCGAAGAGGACAACGAGACGCTGATCTGCGATCTGACCGTGGTCGGCCAGCGCTTTCTGCTGGCCAAGGGCGGAAATGGCGGTTTCGGCAACCAACATTTCAAGACCTCGACCAACCAGGCGCCGCGCCGCGCCAATCCCGGCCTGCCGGGGCAGGAGCTCAACATCTGGCTGCGGCTGAAGCTGATCGCCGATGCCGGGCTGGTCGGGCTGCCCAATGCCGGCAAGTCGACATTCCTGGCGGCGGTCACCGCAGCCAAGCCGAAGATCGCCGACTATCCGTTCACGACGCTGCATCCCGGCCTCGGCGTTGCCCGGATCGACGCACGCGAATTCGTCATCGCCGATATTCCGGGCCTCATCGAAGGCGCGCATGAGGGCGTCGGCATTGGCGATCGCTTCCTCGGCCATGTCGAGCGCACGCGCGTGCTACTGCATCTGGTTTCGGCGCAGGAGGAAAATCCGGGCAAGGCCTACAAGACCGTGCGCGCGGAACTTGAGGCCTATGGCAACGGCCTGACCGACAAGGTCGAGATCGTGGCGCTTTCCCAGGTCGACACGCTCGACGCCGATCAGCGCAAGAAGAAGGTCGCTTCGCTGAAGCGTGCCGCCGGCCGCGCGCCGATGCTGTTGTCGGCGGTCACCGGCGAGGGCGTCGAGGCGGTGCTGCGGGCGCTGATGTCGGTGGTGGGCGAGGCGCGTGCGCGGATCGCGGCCCCGGTCGAGACGCGCTGGGACAAGTAGGCCATGCAGTCGCTGAAAAAATATCGGCGCATCACCGTCAAGATCGGCTCGGCGCTGCTCGTCGACCGAACGTCAGGCCTGAAGCGCGACTGGCTGGCCTCGCTTGCCGACGATATTGCGGTGCTTGCGCAGGGCGGCGCTGAAATCCTCGTCGTCTCCTCCGGCGCCATCGCGCTTGGCCGCACCATCCTTGGCCTCGGCAAGCGAGCCCTGAAACTGGAGGAGAGCCAGGCGGCGGCAGCCGTGGGACAGATCGCATTGGCCGGCGCCTGGTCGGACGCGCTCGGCAAGGGCAGCCTGAAATCGGGCCAGATCCTGCTGACGCTCGGCGACACCGAGGAGCGCCGCCGTTATCTCAATGCGCGGGCGACGATCTCGACACTCTTGAAGATGAAGGCAGTGCCGGTCATCAACGAGAACGACACGGTGGCGACCTCCGAAATCCGCTACGGCGACAATGACCGGCTGGCGGCTCGCGTCGCCACCATGATGGGCGCCGACCTCCTGGTGCTGCTCTCCGACATCGACGGGCTCTATACGGCGCCGCCGGCGCGTGACCCCCAGGCTAAATTCATTCCGGTGGTCGACCGCATCACGCCTGATATCGAGGCGATGGCGGGTGCGGCCGCTTCCGAACTGTCGCGCGGCGGCATGCGCACGAAGCTCGATGCCGGCAAGATCGCCACTGCCGCCGGCACCGCGATGATCATCACGTCGGGCACGCGGCTGTCGCCGCTGATGGCGATCGAACGCGGCGAACGCGCCACCTTCTTCCGGCCGAGTTCCAATCCGGTCAAGGGTTACAAGACCTGGATCGCCGGCCAACTCGAACCGGCCGGCCGGCTGACAGTCGATGCCGGCGCCATCGGCGCGCTGCTGTCGGGCAAGTCGCTGCTGCCGGCGGGCGTCAAGCTGGTCAGCGGCAATTTCTCGCGCGGCGACACGGTGGCGATCCTGTCGCCCGAGGGCCGCGAGATCGCGCGCGGGCTGGTTGCCTACGATGCAGCTGATGCCGTAAGGATCGCTGGCCTGAAGACGGCCGAGATTGAAACCGTGCTCGGCTACGAGGCGCGTTCGGCAATGATCCACCGCGACGACCTTGTGGTGAGCCATTCCGGTGACCAAGTACGAGCCGGTGACCAGGTGCGGGCCGGTGACCAAATCACGGTCGGCGGCGATATAAGCGGAGGATGAGCCGTGCTGAAACTGCATGAAAAATCCGGGGATGACACTGTCGCGCTGATGGCCGATATCGGCCGTCGCGCCCGCGTTGCCGCCCGACCGTTGGCCATTGCCACCACCGCCGCCAAGAATGCTGCACTTGCCGCCATGGCCGAGGCGATCGTCGCCAGGCAGCAAGACATTCTCGACGCCAACGCCATCGATGTCTCGAACGGCCAGGAATCCGGGCTTTCCGCCTCCTTCATGGACCGGCTGAAGCTCGATCCGGCGCGCATTCGCGCCATGGCCGACGGCATCCGCGAAATCGCCGCACTGCGCGATCCGGTCGGCGATGTGATGACGCAATGGGACAGGCCGAACGGCCTGCATATCGAGCGCGTGCGCACGCCGCTCGGCGTCGTCGGCGTCATCTATGAGAGCCGCCCGAACGTCACCGCCGATGCCGGCGCGCTGTGCCTCAAGGCCGGCAATCCGGTGATCCTGCGCGGCGGCTCGGATTCGCTCAATTCGTCGGCCGCCATCCATGCCTGCCTGGTCGAAGGGCTGAAGGAAGCCGGCCTGCCGGAAGACGCCATCCAGCTGGTGCCGACCACCGACCGCGCCGCCGTTGGCGAGATGCTGAAGGGTTTGAGCGGTACGCTGGACGTCATCATTCCGCGCGGCGGCAAAAGCCTCGTCGGGCGGGTGCAGACCGAGGCCCGGGTGCCGGTCTTCGCCCATCTCGAAGGCATCTGTCATCTCTACATCGACCGCTCCGCCAAGCTTGACATGGCGGTGCAGATCGCCGTCAACGCCAAGATGCGGCGCACCGGCGTCTGCGGCGCCGCCGAGACACTGCTGGTCGACCGTACCGTCGCGTTCAGCCATCTGGTGCCGATCCTCGACGCACTTCGCGCCGCGGGCTGCGAAATCCATGCCGATGCCGAAGTGCTGAAAGTGTTTTCCGACGCGAAGCCGGCCACCGATCTCGACTGGGTGACCGAATATCTCGAGGCCATCATCGCGGTGAAGCTGGTCGACGGTATCGACGGTGCCATAGAGCATATCGAGACGTTCTCCTCGCATCACACCGAGGCGATCGTCGCCGAGGATGCGCAGGTCGTCGAGCGCTTCTTCAACGAGATCGATTCGGCGATCCTGCTGCACAACGCCTCGACGCAGTTCGCCGATGGCGGCGAGTTCGGCATGGGTGCCGAGATCGGCATCGCCACCGGCAAGATGCATGCGCGCGGACCGGTGGGCGTCGAGCAACTGACGTCGTTCAAATACCGCGTGCGCGGGTCCGGACAGGTGAGGCCTTGACGTATTTCGCCCGAAGGGCCTGAAGCTTGCGCCCAGCCACCCCCCTCTGTCCTGCCGGACATCTCCCCCTCAAGGGGGGAGATCGGCTGACATTTCTGATTTCGCCAATATTCAACACTGAAAGGCTTACTCGTACGCCGAAACTGCCAATCTCCCCCCTTGAGGGGGAGATGTCCGGCAGGACAGAGGGGGGCGCCTAGCACCATGCTGTCGTCCCTTCAGCCCACAATCTCCTCCCACTATCTCAAAATGCCGCACGCCGAAAAAGGCCTCGCCGTCGGCCTGTTCGGCGGCTCGTTCAATCCGCCGCATGCCGGCCACGCGCTGGTCGCCGAGATTGCGCTCAGACGCCTGGCGCTCGAACAGCTGTGGTGGATGGTGACGCCGGGCAATCCGCTGAAGAACACCAGGGAATTGGCGCCGCTGGGCGAGCGGCTGCAGCTGTCGGAGCAGATCGCCAAGAACCCGAAGATCAAGGTCACCGCTTTCGAAGCCAGCCATCATGTCCGCTACACCGCCGACACGCTGGCGCTGGTCAAGGCGCGCAATCCCGGTGTCGACTTCGTCTGGATCATGGGCGCCGACAGTTTGCGCGATTTCCATCGCTGGCAGCGCTGGCGCGAGATTGTCATGACTTTCCCGATCGCCATCATCGACCGTCCGGGGGCGACGCTGTCGTTCCTGTCCTCGGTCGTCGCCAAGACCTTCGACTATGCCCGCGTCGACGAAGGCGATGCGCCGCGGCTTGCCCGCATGAAGGCGCCGGCCTGGACCTTCATCCACGGCCCGCGCTCGTCGCTGTCATCGAGCGCGATCCGCAAGCTGGCGAAGGGGTGAGCCCGCCCGTCCGCCCATGTCGCTTTTATCGCTCCCTTTGCCAGTTTCATGGGCAATCCTGAGCAGGCATGTCGATTCCCAGGAAAATCCGCAGCGAAGCCGAGCAGGGCGCCGAGCCCACACCGCTGATCGCGATTGCCAGCGTCATCGTGTCGATGGCACTGATTGCCGTCGGCAACGGGCTGATGTTTGCCTATATCCCGGTTCGGCTCGGCGCCGAGGGTTTCGATCCGACCTGGGCCGGGCTGATCATCACCGGACTTTCGGCCGGCGGGCTCGCCGGCTGCATCCTGACCGGGCCGCTGGTGCGAAGGGTCGGCCATGCCCGTGCCTTCATGGTGCTGTCGGCGCTGATCGCGCTGGCCAACGCCGCTGTCGGCGCCGGGGTCCATCCGCTGCTGTGGATTGCCGCCCGCGCGCTCTACGGCTTTGCCATCTGCGGCCTGTTCATCGTCGCGCAGAGTTGGCTGAACGACGCCGTTGCCAACGCCATCCGCGGCCGGGTGATGGCTTTCTTCTACGTCGCCTATGTCGCCGGGCTCGGCGTCGGCTACGCGACGCTGGCGCTGGTCGATATCAGGACAGCGGATGCGCCGCTGATCGGCATCGTCTTCACGGCGCTATCGATCCTCCCCGTCGGGATGACCAGACTTGCCCAACCGCCGGCACCGCAGGCGGCCTCGGTGGCGCTGCGCCGCGCCTGGCGGGTTTCACCGGTCGGCGTCGCCGGCATGCTTGCGGTTGGCGGCCTGTCGATGTCGATTGCGGGCTTCGCGCCGATCCACGCCACGGCCAAGGGCTACAGCCAGGCCGATGTGGCGCTGCTGCTTTCGGCGATGCCTCTCGGCACGCTGATCCTGCAGATCCCGCTTGGCTGGATTTCCGACCGAACCGACCGTCGCTATGTGCTGATCGCCGCATCCGCGCTCGCCATGGTTGCCGGCCTGTTTGCGCTCGGGTTCGATGGCGGCGCGTTGGCCGCGTTGGTTGTGATCTATATCGTGTGGGACGGCGCCTCGGAATCGATCTATTCGCTGGCCAGCGCACATGCCGCCGACCGCGCCGGCAAGGACGACATGGTGGCGCTGTCCAGTTCGCTTTTGTTTGCCTGGTCGCTGTCGGGTTTCGTCGTGCCCGGCATCGTGACGGCGCTTTCAGCCGTCTTCGGAACGCAGGCTTTCATCTATGTGGCTGTTCTCATCGCCGCAGCCTTCTGCCTGTTCGTGCTTTTGCGCGTGTTCACGACGCGTGCGGTCCCGGTCGGTGAAACCGGCAGTTTCGCACCGATGACGGCGCAGGCGCCGTTGCCGGTTGAACTTGCCTTCGCACCGGACGATGAGGGCCGACACTGAGCCAACCGCCTATTGTCGACGGGCTTCGGGTTGGGGCGCTTCCGGTGGCGGCAGCGGGATCGATATGCCTTCGCTATCGAATTCCTGTTTGGCGCGCTTGGTGAGATCGGTCTGGGTGGCGAAGAAGTCCGCCGACGAAGTCCAATAGCGCAAGGCAATCGAAACAGTGCTGTCGCCCAATGTCGAGACGAAAGCGATCGGTGCCGGCTCACGTTTCACTCGCCGTTCGGCCGCGGCAATGGCGAGCAAGGTTTTCTGCGCCCTGTCGATGTCGTTCCAGGAGCCGATGCTGAGTATGATGTCGCTGCGGCGTACGCCGTTGCGCGAAAAGTTGCGCACCGGCTGGTTCCATAGCGTCGAGTTGGGCGCCAATATGTAGACCCCGTCGGCGGTCCTGAGCTTGGTCGCGAACAGACCGATCTCCTCGATCGTGCCGGCGATCGAACCGACCTCGACGGATTCGCCGATGCGGAACGGCCGCAGCGCCAGAAGCATGATGCCGGCGGCGATGTTCTGCAGCGTGCCCTGCAACGCCAGGCCGATGGCGAGGCCAATGGCACCGATCGCGGCAATGATCGAGGCCGTCTGAACGCCGAACTGGCCGAGCACCATGATGGTGACGAGGATCAGGATGGCGTAGCGGACGATCTTCGAGAAGAAATGCCGCAACGTCGCGTCGAAACCATGGATATGGCCGAGACCAGCGAAAATCGAACGTTCGGCAAGACCGGCGACGATGTAGCCGACAATCAAGAGGATGACGGCACCGATGGCCGAGAAGGAGTACGAAACAATCAGCGTGCTCAGTTGGGCGAGGCCAGCCTGGACGCTGAGAAAAGCGTTTTGCGGGTCGATCGGCATGGGGAAATCCGGTTGGTCGGTGAGCCGATAACCCATGCGGGCGGTGAGGGTTCCGATCTTTTCCGGCGTGCGGCGGAACCACAAGAGTGACAATACGTTCGTGCGAGGCAGGGTCCCGTCTTGAAACTGTCAGGGAACTCTGCCTATCTAAGTGGTGTCACCTGCTTCAAGGGGTGATTTGGTTGTTCTTGCTGCGAAAGGAAATACACTGAGAACAGCACTGCGGAAGAAGGCCGATATCATGCCTTCGCCGGCCAGGATCAGCGTAGACGACGCCGTGTCCCGCGCCATCAAGACAGTCCTTGCCAGTCTGGAAGACTCCAAGGCCGAAAACATTGTCTCCATCGACATCCAGGGGAAATCGAGCCTCGGCGACTACATGGTCGTCGCTTCGGGCCGATCGCACCGTCATGTCGCGGCTGTCGCCGATCATCTTCTCAAAGCGATCAAGGATGCCGGTCTCGGCACCGCGCGCGTCGAGGGGCTATCCGGCGCCGACTGGGTCCTGATCGATTCTGGCGACATCATCGTCCACGTCTTCCGCCCCGAAGTCCGCGAATTCTACAATCTCGAAAAGATGTGGCAGGCGCCGGACCTCGAGGAAGAAACGCTCCACTAAGTCGTTCGCGCGGCTTACAAGGCGAGGATGAAGATATCAGTTCATGCCGTGGGCCGGATGAAAGCCGGCCCCGAAAAGCTGCTGGCCGACCGCTATTTCGAGCGTTTCGCCAAGAGCGGCCCGGTAGTGGGGCTTGAATTTGGCGGCATTGCCGAGATTGCCGAGGGGCGCGGCCAGACCGCCAACGAGCGGCGGCGTGAGGAAGGCCAGAAACTGCAGACGCAGTTGCAGCCCGGAACCGCTTTGATCCTCCTTGACGAACGCGGCAAAAGCTTTTCCTCGGAAGATTTCGCCGGGCGCCTCGGCCTGTTGCGTGATGGTGGCCGCAAGGCGTTGGTCATCGCCATCGGCGGCGCCGACGGCCACGATCAGTCGCTGCGCGACCAGGCCGAACTGGTGATGTCGTTCGGATTGCTGACATGGCCGCATCAACTGGTGCGCGTGATGCTGGGAGAGCAGCTTTATCGTGTGGCCACCATCCTTTCGGGACATCCCTACCATCGCTCGTAAACCGGTGAATTGGTGCGACACACCCGGATTTCCGCCCCAATGCCGAGGCAAGATTGCATCGAGTGGGCGGTTTCGAACATGGTTGATTGTTCGTTAACGAAGCCACGCATAGAGTCGGGCTTCAATGTCTGAAGACAGCAAATCAAGAACGGGCTCCTGGCGCGCGCGCTGCGGCATCGCGGCGGCGGTACTTGTGCTGTCGCTGCATGCGGGGCGGGCGGAAAACACGCTCGACATGGCTCCCGATCCGGATCAGAGCCGGGCCGAATATGAACGGGTCTCGAAGGAGATCACGCTGTCGTCGGAACGATTGGCCAAACTCTCCGCCGATATCGCGACGATCAAGAAGGATCACGCCTCGATCACCGCCGCATTGATCCAGTCGGCGATGACCGAGCAGAAGCTCGGCCAGGACATCGAGGACATCGGCGCCCGGCTGGAAGGACTGAAGGGCCAGGAGCAGAAGATCCGCGCCTCGCTGATGGCGCGGCGCGACGTTCTGGCCGAAGTGCTGGGCGCGTTGCAGCGCATGGGCCTCAACCCGCCGCCGGCGATCCTGGTTAAGCCCGAGGACGCGCTGTCGTCGGTGCGCAGCGCCATCCTGCTCGGCGCGGTGGTGCCCGAACTGCGCCAGCAGACCGATAGCCTGCTTGCCGATCTCAAGGAACAGACCAGGATTACGGCGTCGATCGAGGCCGAACGGGCGCGGCTGACGGCGGCGGTCGGCGACCAGACGGCGGAAAAGAAGCGGCTCGGCATGCTGCTGGAGGCCAAGCAGAAGCTCGAAGCCGACACGCAAACGCAAATGGCCGCGGAAAAGCAGCGATCCGAAGCGCTGGCGGCCAAGGCCGGCAGCCTGAAAGAGTTGATCGCCTCGCTCGAAGCGCAGGCCGACAAGAGCCGCAAGGCCGCCGATGCGGCCAAGGCCGCCAAGACGGCGGATGGCGACAACGCATCTGCGCCGGCGGAACTGGCGTCGCTGCCGGTGCCGGAAGGCAACCAACTTGCCGCCGCGGTGCCCTTTTCGGCCCTTCAGGGGCAGATCGCACTGCCGGTGACCGGCCGCATCAAGCGGCGATTCGGCGCCGATGACGGTAACGGCGCGGTGATGCTTGGCGACATGGTTGCGACACAATCGGGAGCCATCGTTACCGCGCCGGCGGATGGAAATGTGCTTTATGCGGGGCCGTTTCGCTCTTATGGTCAACTCTTGATCCTGAACGCAGGCGACGGCTATCATGTCGTTTTGGCGGGGATGAGCAGAATCAGCGTCGCGACCGGTCAATCAGTGCTTGCAGGAGAGCCGATCGGTGCGATGGGAGAGGCCCGGGTGGCGAGCACCTCGGTTTCGAAGAATGGAAATGCCACGCCGGAACTCTATGTCGAGTTCCGCAAGGATGGAAAACCCGTCGATCCGGCCCCATGGTGGGCGGACCGTTTTTCTGGAAGGACGTGAATAATGCGGAAACTGTCGCTTCTGTTTGCCGGTGCGCTGATGGGCGCGTCCGCCATGAGCCTGGTCTATGGCGCACCCGGCTCGGCGGCGAACGCTGCAGGGTCGGAGACCTACAAGCAACTGGCGATCTTCGGCGATATCTTCGAGCGGGTGCGGGCACAGTATGTGACACCGCCCGACGACAAGTCGCTGGTCGAGAACGCCATCAACGGCATGCTGGCCTCGCTTGACCCGCACTCCTCCTACATGAATGCCGAGCAGGCGCAGGATATGCGCGTCCAGACCAAGGGCGAGTTTGGCGGCCTCGGCATCGAAGTCACCATGGAGAACGATCTGGTCAAGGTGATCACGCCGATCGACGACACACCGGCCGCCAAGGCAGGCGTGCTGGCCGGCGACTACATCGCCAAGATCGATGGCGAAGAGGTTCGCGGCCTGACCCTCAACGATGCGGTCGACAAGATGCGCGGCCTGGTCAACACGCCGATCAAGCTGACCATCCTGCGCCAGGGCGCCGACAAGCCGATCGAACTGACGGTCGTGCGCGACATCATCAAGGTCAAGGCGGTCAAGTTCCGGGTCGAGAACGACATCGGCTACATGAAGATCACCTCCTTCACCGAAAAGACCTATGACGACCTCGAGAACGCCATCGACACCATCAAGAAGCAGATTCCCGACGACAAGCTGAAGGGCTACGTTCTGGATCTCCGCCTCAATCCGGGTGGCCTGCTCGATCAGGCGGTGAGCGTGTCCGATGCCTTCCTCAACCGCGGCGAGATCGTTTCGACGCGTGGCCGCGACCCCAAGGACGTCACCCGCTTCGACGCCAAGCCCAAGCAGGTCGACGACATCAACGGCAAGCCGATGATCGTCCTGGTCAATGGCGGTTCGGCCAGTGCCTCGGAAATCGTCGCCGGCGCGCTGCAGGACCTGCGCCGCGTCACGGTGGTCGGCACGCAGTCCTTCGGCAAGGGTTCGGTGCAGACCATCATTCCGCTCGGCGAGAATGGTGCGCTCAGGCTGACGACGGCGCTCTATTACACGCCGTCCGGCAAGTCGATCCAGGGCAAGGGCATCACGCCCGACATCAAGGTCGACCAGCCGCTGCCGCCGGAACTGCAGGGCAGGGACCTGACGCGCGGCGAATCCGACCTCAAGGGCCATATCAAGGGCGCCGATGAGAGCACGACCGGTTCGGGCTCGGCAGCCTATGTGCCGCCGGATCCGAAGGACGATCTGCAGCTCATCTATGCCGAGCAGCTGCTGCGCGGCCAGAAGACCGATCCGGCCTTCCCGCCCAATCCGCAAAAGGCGGTTCTCAACCAGTAAGGATCTGGAGCGGCGCACGCGCCGCTCCATCTTTCTGTTTGAGCCTGATGGAAGCAATGCGATGCTGCCGGGACCGAAAGGTTCCGGCAGTTTGATTCGGGGGGTGAGGCAAAGCCCCCAAGGCATGGCGCGGGGTGTGTGCCGGGATTGATGAATTCGCGCATGTCCTTTCGAAGCGGCTTCGCCTTCGGAGCCATGCGCCCGGGGATTAGGCTTGGCTGACATCGGCAAGGACATCGAACGCCCGCTCGGACAGGCAGTCCGGTCGCCGCGCGCCGCCGGCAAGCTCAGCGGCGGTGCGATCATGGCGACAGTGGCCGTGCTGGCGGTGGCAGGCGTCTCCGGCGCGATCGCGCTCAGGGAAAAGCCGTTTCGAAAGCCGCAAGAGGTTGCCGTTTCAACACCGAAAGTGACCGCGGCGGCCGAGCCTGCCGCCGCGCCGCCTGCATTGGCCCCGGCGGCACCGAAGCCGGAGGCGCCGGTCAAATCAGGCGGGCCGCAGATCATCCATGTGCAGACGGAGGAGGGCGATGGGCCGCCCAAGGCAGCGATCGTCATTCGCGATCCGTCGACCATCGGCCAGAACCTGAAGATCGCGCACATTCCAGACAAGGCGCTGATCGAAGCCAGCGAGACCGGGCCTTTGCCGGTGCGCGCCGCCGATGGCAGGCGGCCGTTCGACGCCTATGCGCGGCCCTGGTCGGGCGGGCGCGGCGCACGGGTGGCGATCGTCATCGGCGGGCTTTCGGTTTCGCAGACCGGCACCCAGGCGGCCATCGCCAAGCTGCCGGCGGAAGTGACGCTGGCTTTCGCGCCGCAAGGCAACAGCATCGGCCGCTGGATGCAGGCAGCCAGGCAGAGCGGCCACGAGATCGTCATGCAGGTGCCGCTCGAACCGTTCGATTATCCGAAGGTAAATCCGGGCCGCAACACGCTGACGGTGGCGGCGAGCGCGGATGAGAACCTGAAAAGCCTGCACTGGGCACTGTCGCGGACGACCAACTATACCGGCGTCATGAACTATATGGGCGCCCGTTTTTCCGCCGACGCGGCGGCGATGGAGCCGTTCATCGCCGAGCTCGGCAAACGCGGCCTTGCCTATATCGATGACGGCTCGTCGGCTCGCAGCCTGGCGCCGGACCTGGCGCTGAAGGACGGCGTGCCCTTCGTCGCCGGCGACATGGCGATCGATGCCGTGCAGGATCGCGGCGAAATCCTGAAGAAGCTCGACAGTCTGGAGGCGACCGCGCGGGCCAAAGGCACCGCCGTCGGCATCGGTTCGGCCTTCGACCTGACGGTCGATACGGTGTCGTCCTGGGTGGTCGAGGCCAAGAAGCGCGGCATCGAGATCGTGCCGATTTCAGCGGTGGCCATTGACCCGCAAAAAGGCTAACAGCCGTCTTGATAATTCTACTCCGGCGGGCATCTGTCGACGTTTTCTGCGCTTCCGGTGCTCACGTACTTTAAGTACGCTCCGCTCCGGTTCTCGAAAACGCTCGCCACCTGCCTCACCGGAGCGAATTCTCAAAACGGCTGGACCCCATCACGCATGGCTAAAAAGATTGATCGCGAAACGCTGCCTTATCGTCCCTGTGTCGGGCTGATGATCCTCAATGCCGAGGGCCTTGTCTGGGTCGGGCACCGGATTGCCGAACCGGACAGCGAATTTGCCGGCACGACGCAGCTCTGGCAGATGCCGCAAGGCGGTATCGACAAGGGCGAGGAGCCGCTGCAGGCGGCCGAGCGCGAACTCTATGAGGAGACCGGCATGCGAGGCGTCTCGCTGCTGGCCGAGGCGCCGGACTGGATCAACTATGATTTGCCGGACCATCTCGTCGGCATCGCCTTCAAGGGCCGGTATCGCGGCCAGACGCAGAAATGGTTCGCCTTTCGCTTCCATGGCGACACCAGCGAGATCCAGATCAACCCGCCGCCGGGCGGCCACACCGCAGAGTTCGACGAATGGGCATGGCGGCCTATGCAGGATTTGCCCGACCTGATCGTGCCGTTCAAGCGCCATGTCTATGAGGATGTGGTGGCGGCGTTCCGGCATCTGGTGCAATAGCCGCTATACAACAACCGCGGTTGCCGCGCCGGCCCGGCGGTCCTATTGATGTATCCACTACCACGCGAAGGGTCGCCATGAACGACGCCCCCCAAAAGCCGCCGCCAGAAGAGGTCACCGCCACAAGCGAAGTGGCGGCCGGGGCCATCCTCACCATCGATCTCGGTGCAATCCGTGAAAACTACCGGCGGCTGAAAGCGCGGTTGGGCGATGTTGCCTGCGCTGGTGTGCTCAAGGCGGACGGCTACGGCGTTGGCGCCGGCCAGGTCGGGGCGGCGCTGCTGCGCGAAGGCTGCGATGTCTTCTTCGTTGCGCTTCTGGGCGAAGGCGTCGCCCTGCGCCGCTCGCTTGGTCCGGGCCCTGCCATTTTCGTGTTGAACGGCATTCCGTCCGGTGCCGAGACGGACGCCGTGGCAGCGGACGTTTGCGCTGTCATTAACAGCCCCGAGCAACTGGTGGCCTGGCGTGTGGCGGCTCGCCGCGCCGGCCGAAAACTGCCGGCCGCGATCCAGGTCGACAGCGGCATGTCGCGGCTCGGCATGGCGCCTCGGGATGTGGATCGCATCGCCGCCGACCCGCAGGCCTTCGACGGCATCGACATCCGTTACGTGATGAGCCATCTGGCCTGCGCCGACGAGCCGGAGCATCCGGCCAATGAGAAGCAGCGGCTGGCGTTCGAGCGGCTGCGCAAGATGCTGCCGGAGGCGCCGGCATCGCTGACCAATTCCTCCGGCATCTTTCTTGGGGAGCGCTTTCACTACGATCTCGCCCGCCCCGGCGCCGCGCTCTACGGCATCAATCCGACGCCGGCAAAGCCCAATCCGATGCTGCCGGTGGTGCGGTTGCAGGCAAAGGTGGCACAGACGCGCAGCGTCGAACAAGGCGCCGGCGTCGGCTATGGCCATACCTATCATGCGCAAGGCCCCCTCAGGCTGGCGACGATTTCGTTTGGCTACGCGGATGGCTGGCAACGCCGCGCCGCGTCCGCCGCCTGGTTCGAGGGCGTGCGCCTGCCTTTCCTCGGGCGAGTGTCGATGGACTCGATCATTCTCGACATTTCCGCCCTGCCGGCCGGCAGGCTGCGCGAGGGTGATCTCGTCGAACTGCTCGGTCCCTCGCAAAGTGTCGACGACGCTGCCGGCCATGCCGGCACCATCGGCTACGAGATTCTGACCAGCCTCGGCTCGCGCTTCCATCGGCGCTATGTCGGCGGTTGAGCGGTTTGGCCACGCTTGACAAGCGGACGCCTGTCGGCAAGGCTCCTTGCATGAGCAACCCAGCTTATATCAGAACCTTGTTCAGGGTCTGCCCGATCGCGGGATCGTAGCCCCGGCGCGGTCGCCTTTTGGCGTTCGTCCGAACCGGGGCATTTCTACCTGACATCATCAACTCGAGCCAGACAGCTTCGCGGCTGCCGGCTTTTCATCAAGCCACCGTTTGTGCGGGGGCAGGCGCGCGTCTGTTCGATGCGCCAACTCATGAGGTTTGCCATGCAACATGCAACAGGATTGCGTCCACCGAGCCGGGTCAGCGATGCCGACCACCACAGGCTCACGGGCCTGGCGCGGGCGTCGCTCGACCGCGTGCCCGAGACGGCCGAAGAACTGCTTTCAGAGATGGACCGTGCCTTCGTGACGGCAGCGGCTTCCATGCCGGCCAACGTGGTGCGGATGGGTTCGACAGTGACAATCCGCAACGATGGCGGCCACACTCAGCGCATCACGCTGGTCTATCCCGGCGAAGCAGACATCACTGAAAACAGGATCTCGGTGCTGACGCCGATGGGGACGGCGCTTATCGGCGCGTCGATCGGGCAGACAGTGTGCTGGAGCAGCCGTGGCGGCCGGGAACTGTCGGCGACCATTGAAGCGGTCGATGCGCCGGCCTGCGGGCGGGAAGGGTCCTGATCATGGAGACGGCGATGACAGGCGCGAATTTCCGGCTGACGACAAAGGACTTCGCCGTCCTCGAGATCATGTTGGAGCGTCGGCGGGCTTTCGCGGATCCGATTGTTCCAATGCTTGAAGACAAGCTTTCCAAAGCCGAGGTCGTCGCGATCGATTCGGTCGGATCCGATATCGTGACGCTGAACAGCAGGCTGGTGTTTCGTGTCGATGCCGGCCCTGCCCAGACCCGAACCCTGGTGCAGAACGAGGTGCGCGGTCCGGTCGGCTCCAGCCTGTCGATCATGACAAGGCGGGGGCTTTGCATGCTCGGCATGGCCGAGGGCCGGACTGCATGGATCGAACAGGCCGACGGCAGGCGGGAGTCGGTCCTGATCGCGACCGTGCTCTACCAGCCGGAGGCCGCGCGGCGTGCCGTCAGGGAGAGATCCCAAGCCGAGGCGCGACGGCCGCATGGGCTCACCCTCGTCTACAGCGCCGCAGCCGATTGGCGGCCCCTTGGCGAAAGGGCCGGAATGCGGCAGACAGGGGATGACGACCCCGGTCCCACGGCGGCGTGAACAGGCAACACTGCACGATCCCGAAAGTCAGCATCGATTTTCGCCGGGGATCGTGCGCAAATCGGAAATGCGGCCGCGTCCAGGCGTCCCCAAGGACGTGCTGCGCGGCAAGGAGTGAACGATGAAGATCATGGTGCTGGGCGGCGGCGTCATCGGAGTGACCACGGCGTACTTCCTTGCCGAGGCCGGCCACGAGGTGACGGTTCTCGACCGCCAGAAAGGCCCGGCGCTGGAAACCAGCTTCGCCAATGCCGGCGAGATTTCGCCCGGCTACGCCTCGCCCTGGGCCGGACCCGGCATTCCGCTGAAGGCGATCAAATGGCTGCTGATGAAGCATGGCCCGCTGGTGGTGCGGCCGGCCTTCGATCCGCATATGTGGACATGGCTGATCAAGATGCTGCGCAACTGCACGGCCGAGCGCTATGCGATCAACAAGGCGCGCATGGTGCCGCTCGCCGAATACAGCCGCGACACGCTGAAGGCGCTGCGCGAAGCGACCGGCATCGCCTATGACGAGCGTACCCAGGGCACGCTGCAGCTGTTCCGTACGCAAAAGCAGCTCGACGGCACCGGCGGCGATGTCGAGGTGCTGAAGAAGTACGGCGTGCCCTACGAGATCCTCGATCAGGACGGTTGCATCGCGGCTGAGCCTGGCCTTGCCGGGGTGCGCGAAAAGTTCGTCGGCGGCCTCAGGCTGCCGCACGACGAGACCGGCGACTGCAAGATATTCACCGACAGGCTGGCCGAACTCTGTGTGGCCCGCGGCGTCAAGTTCGAATACGACGTGACGATCTGGCGCGTCATCCGCAGCCGCAACCGCATCGCCAATCTCAGCACCAGCAAAGGCTGGAAGACCGCCGACGCCTATGTGATGGCGCTGGGCAGTTATTCGGCAGGGTTCATGCGCAGGGTGAAGCGGCCGATCCCTGTCTATCCGGTCAAGGGCTATTCGATCACCGTGCCGATCAAGGATGCCGCCGCGGCACCGGTGTCGACGGTGATGGACGAGACCTACAAGGTGGCGATCACCCGGCTCGGCGACCGCATCCGGGTTGGCGGTACGGCCGAGATTTCCGGCTTCGACCTCAGGCTGCACGAATCGCGGCGGCGCACGCTGGAACACTCGGTCGGCGATCTCTTTCCGGGCGCCGGCGCCATGCGGGACGCGACGTTCTGGTGCGGGCTGCGGCCGATGACGCCGGATGGTCCGCCGCTGATCGGCCGCACCGAGCTCTCCAATCTCTATCTCAACACCGGCCACGGCACGCTCGGCTGGACCATGGCTTGCGGCTCGGGCAAGGTGCTGGCCGACATCATCTCCAGCAGGGTGCCGGACATCGATGTCCGCGACCTCGCTCAGGAGCGTTATCTGCGATAAGAGGTCAGAACGCCTGTCGGACCCAGTCCTCGTCGAACAGCAGCCGGTAGGCCCACGGTATCGTCATATTGGTGGCGACCGGGTTCGAGTGGGCGACATAGTCGTCATAGATCGGCTTCATCCTGGTGTAGAAGGCCGGATCGAGCACCATCATGCCGTTCTCCGAGTCGTGAAAGAAGCTGCGGTTGTTGAGATTGACCGACGAGATGGCGACCAACCTTTCGTCGATCATCATGATCTTGGAATGCAGCACCACGTCAGGCGCCTTGAACTCGCGGATGTTGATGCGGTCGCCATATTTCTCGACGAACAGCTTGTTGAGCGCGGTGAGAAACTTGCCGCCGATATCGCCCTTGAGATCGATGCGGCCGACAATGTCGATCCTGACGCCGCGGGCGAGCGCCCGGTCAACAGCCTGGGCAAGCTTGGGCGTCAGGTTGAGGTAGGGATTGACGATCTGGATATGGTGCTGGGCGGCGTCGACCAGGTCGACGAAATAATCCTCCAGCGCATGGCCATCCTCGTAGGGCACCGAAATGAAGTGCCGCGCCGTGCCTGACGGGCGGGCGCCGGCGGACCGGACCGGAATGGAGAAGGGGCGCGCCAGATTGGTGTCGGCGTCGCGCAGCCACTCTGTCGAAAGATGCGCGGCAAGTGTCTCGACCGTGGCCGGATCGGCAAACTCGATGTCGAAGTCGCTCCAGTTCGAATAGTAGTTCAATGAGAGCCCGTCGGTCTTGCCGTATTGCTCGAGGTCGGGATAGCGCGACAGATCGATCGGCTGGTGGAACAGGAAGCCGTCATGGATGTTGCGGCCACCGATGATGGCGCGTGAGCGCCCGGGATCGTCGGCAAGCGTTGCCAGCATCTTGACATGATGGACCTTGTGCAGTTGTGAGATCTGCTCGTCGATCGGCGCGCCCCGGTCCGCCTGCCAGCGATATTCCTGCAATTCGACATTGGGGAATTCGGCCGCCAGCCGGTGCAGCAGGGCGTCGTCCTTGTCGCGCTCCAGCACGTCCGTGACCAGGATGCGCACCTTGGTGCCAAGGGCCGCATGATGACGGATCAGCCGTTCGATGATGCGGCCGGAGAAGTCGGCCTTGAACTCCAGCGACGACAGATAGATCAGTTTGAGTTTTGGGGCCCTGGAGAAATCGAGCGGCAGCCCCGGGTCGCCCTTGTCGATGGCGCTGTCGGACAGCGGCGCTCCCATCAGCGCCTCGACCTTGGCGTTGAAGCCATCGCGCGACTTGCGCAGCAGGCGCGGCTTTCCGATCGGCAAGGCACAGGTCTGCGACAGCCAGCGGCTGGCGTAGAAGGCGCGGCTGAGCGGGTCGAGGCTAGTGGGGTCGGGCGTAGGGCAGCGTTCGTAGCGACTGTCGAAGGCGGCAAGCGCCGGGTCGGCGGTCTCTTCGCGCCGGATGGTGAGCGGCGCGCCGGCCGGGGCAAGGCTGGAGCGGATTCTTGCCGTGCAGCGGTTCAGGCGGTCACTCGGGAACAGGCTGACCGTGTCATCCCCGCCGGGCAGGCGAAAGCGAAATGTCGTGCCCGTGGCGATGGTGCGTGAACCGGCGCCGGCACGGATTGCCAGCGCGCCGTCGCAGACGCCTTCGATGTCGGCCGGTTGCTTGCCGGCCTGGTGCAGGACGATCTCGACGCTGCGCGCCTGCAGGCCGGAGAAATCGAAGATCCTGGGCACTGAGGGCCGCGCTGCCGCATCGATGTAGAGCGTCTGCCGCGACACCCGCCAGCGTCCTTCGAAATGACCCCCGCCGCTGCTGGCCCCGGCTGGCGGCAGATGCATTTCTGCGACCGGCCCGGCCAGTTGTTGCAGCGTCCGGTAGGTCGCCTGGAAATCGCTGTTGGCGATCTCATGGCGGTCGTGACCGAAAGGGCCGGTGCCGTTGGCGCGGTCCATGGCGCCAAGCTGGTGGCGGGCGAGCAGCGCCAGGAACCGCTTTTCGTAGTCGCTGGTGCCGGCGTCACCGAAAAACTGCGCGGCGGCGATCCGCGGCCCAGCTGTCTCGGCGGAGAGCGCGGGTCGCGCGCAAGCGCTCTGACCTTGCAGGAGATCGCAGGCATTGCGGCCAGCGACGGCACAGCCGGCAAGGACAGCCAGCCCGAACAGAGCGATGGCGATGGATGCGTGACCCTTCACCCGGCCGCTCCGGTCTTCAGGGCGCTCAATTGCGCCGGATCGCGCGGCGGCATGAAGCCCTGCGGGAAGACCTTGCAGACGGGAATGGTGAAGGTGGCGATCAGCAGTTCGGCCTCGCCGCGCATTTTGCGTGGCGTTGTCTTATCGTCGCGGATCGCTTTCGCCAAGGCGACCAGGGTGCCGTCGCAGTCGCAATGGTTGTGGCGGGCGATGTAGCAGGCATCATGCGCCTGGCAGGCCGCATCGAGGCGGTCGGCCGGCCGGGCCGATAGATCGCCGGTGCGGGTGCCAGGGCCGCAATAATTGCCGAAGACGAGAGGCGAAGGCCGCGCCATGGCGTAGCGGATCGGCTTGGGCAGTTCGGCTTCCGGGACCTTCGTCCACGGATTGGCGCAAGCGGAAACGAAAAGCAGCGGCAGGATGGCAAGAACGGCTCGCATGTCTATCCGCGCCAGCTTTCTGAAAGTGTCCCTGCGCGCGGCGTCCGCCCACAGCCGGCGACCGCACGCCTGATGCCACACTGGCCGGTTTTGTGGCAAGGAAAAGGCGGCACGGCTAAAGCGCATCGCGTTTGATCGGATTCATGCGATGCGCTTTAGCGTCTTTGTTTTATGCATGTCGTTCTCTCAAAACCGAGATCGCTTTTGGGCGACATGCATCAGACAAACAGGTTTCGCTCCCGCTCCACCACCTTGGTTATAAAGCTGGCGACGATCTGGACGCGGCGCAGCGGCCTGACCGATTCGTGATAGACCAGCCAGTAGGCACGGCGGATCGGCGCGACCACATCGACGGATACCAATTCCGGCATCGAGCGGGCGACGAAGGTGTGCAGGATGCCGATGCCGGCGCCCGAGCGCACCGCTTCGGCCTGGCCGAGCGCCGAGGAGATGGCGAAGCTGGTGCGCCAATCGCCGCTGAATTCGGCCGCGTAGTCGAGCGAGGGGCTGACGATGAGGTCGGGCACATAGCCGATGAGCGTGTGCTGGCCGAGTTCGGCGGCGGTTTTGGGCAAGCCATGCGCCTCGACGTAGGCGCGCGAGGCAAACAGGCCCAGCGAATAGTCGACCAGCTTTCCCGCCACCAGCCGGCCTTCGGTCGGCCGCTCGACGGTGATGGCGATGTCGGCCTCGCGGCGCGACAAGGAAAAGGAGCGCGGCACCGGCACAAGCTGGATCGTCAGCTCGCGGTGCAGGGCGGTCAGTTCGCCGAGGCGCTTGGCCAGGAAGGCGACACCAAAACCGTCCGGCGCGCCGATGCGCACTGTGCCGGAGACATCATCGCCTTCGCCGGATACGGTAGAGCGCGCGGCGATCATGTCGCCTTCCATGCGCTCGGCAATGTCGAGAAAGCGCTCGCCGGCCGGGGTCAGCTCGCTGCCGGTGGTCAGCCGACGAAACAGCTTTGTCCGCAGCGCATCCTCGAGTGCGGCGATGCGGCGCGAGACGGTGGCGTGGTTGAGCTCCAGCCGTTTGGCCGCGCCAAGGATCTGGCCGGCGCGGGCCACGGCAAGGAAGATGCGGACGTCATCCCAGTTCATGGAGCTGGTCCCGATGCCAATCGCCGACGCTGCGTTCTGTAGTGGAGGTCAATCTCTTAATCCGTACAGCAGCAATTGTATTCCACCTTTTGCGGGAATTGATGCTCGCCCGTCAATCGCTATCTACTTTTCGCACAACGGTTGCGTTCTCCGTCGCGTTGCCATCCGCCGGCCGAAGGCGGACAATGCAGCATCGCAAACAAGGGAGAGAAATCATGATCGACTATGGTCATTTCATCGGCGGCAAGCATGTCGCCGGGACCAGCGGCCGCAAGCAGGATGTCATGCAGCCGATGGATGGCTCCGTGCGCGGCACGGTGGCGCTGGCCTCGCAGGCGGAACTGCGCGCGGCGGTCGAGAATGCCAAGGCAGCGCAGCCGAAATGGGCCGCGACCAACCCGCAGCGCCGCGTGCGCGTGCTGATGAAGTTTCTCGAACTGGTCGCCCGCGACTATGACGAACTGGCCGACATCCTGGCGCGTGAGCATGGCAAGACGATCGCCGACGCCAAGGGCGACATCCAGCGCGGCCTCGAAGTGGTCGAAGTCTGCATCGGCGCGCCGCATATGATGAAGGGCGAATTCACCGACGGCGCCGGCCCCGGCATCGACGTCTATTCGATGCGCCAGCCGCTCGGCGTCGTCGCCGGCATCACGCCGTTCAACTTCCCGGCAATGATCCCGCTGTGGAAGATCGCGCCGGCCATCGCCTGCGGCAACGCCTTCATCCTGAAGCCTTCGGAGCGCGATCCCGGCGTGCCGATGCGTATCGCCGAACTGTTCCTCGAAGCCGGCCTGCCGGCAGGCATCCTCAACGTCGTCAATGGCGACAAGGATGTCGTCGACGCCATCCTCGACGATCCCGACATCAAGGCCATCGGCTTTGTCGGCTCGACGCCGATCGCCCATTACATCTATTCGCGCGGCACGGCCGCCGGCAAACGCGTGCAGTGCTTCGGCGGTGCCAAGAACCACATGATCATCATGCCCGATGCCGACATGGACCAGACCGTCGATGCGCTGATCGGCGCCGGCTACGGCTCGGCCGGCGAGCGCTGCATGGCGATCTCGGTCGCCGTCCCGGTCGGCAACGATACCGCCAACCGGCTGATGGAAAAGCTGATCCCGCGCGTCGAGAGCCTGAAGGTCGGTCCTTCGACGGACTCTTCCGCCGATTTCGGCCCGCTGGTGACGGCGCAGGCATTGGAACGCGTTAAGGGCTATGTCGACACCGGCGTCAAGGAAGGCGCCAAGCTGGTCGTCGACGGCCGCGGCTTCTCCATGCAGGGTTATGAAGACGGCTACTATATGGGTGGCTGCCTGTTCGACAACGTGACCGCCGATATGCGCATCTACAAGGAAGAGATCTTTGGGCCGGTGCTCTCTGTTGTGCGCGCGCCGACCTATGAGAGCGCGATCAAACTCGCCAACGATCACGAGATGGGCAATGGCGTCGCCATCTTCACCCGTGACGGCGATGCCGCGCGCGACTTTGCAAGCCGTGTCCAGGTCGGCATGGTCGGCATCAACGTGCCGATCCCGGTGCCGATCGCCTACTACACCTTCGGCGGCTGGAAGGCATCTTCCTTCGGCGATCTCAACCAGCACGGCCCGGACGCGTTCCGCTTCTACACCAAGACCAAGACGGTGACCTCGCGCTGGCCGTCCGGCATCAAGGACGGTGCCGAATTCGTCATCCCGACGATGAACTGAGCCGGACGACTTCTTGGTTGCGCGTCCTCGCCTTCGGCTGCGGTCGCGCGGGCGGGCATCAAGGACGGTGCTGAATTCGTCATCCCGACGATGAACTGACCGGACAACAAATTGGTTTGGATTCAAGGCCTGGGCGCTCGCGCCCGGGCGTTTTTTTGCAATCCGGTGGCGACCCTATCCGCTTGAACGCTAATGTGATGGAACCAAGTAGGCATCTGCCGTCTTGGTCTGCAGTCCTGCCGCAAGGAGGTACGGCAGATCAAGCAACGGCGCTGGCGACAGCTTCGGGGACATCGTCTGGCGCAAGGAGGTGTCAGATGACCCGTCTTGTGGCAACGCTATTTTTCGCGGCGGTTTCCGCGTTTCCGGCCGCCCCGGCGATGGCAGAGCAATGCGCGGCGCGTGCGGATATGATCAAAGCGCTCGGGGAAAAATTCCACGAAAGCGAAGCCGCGCGCGGCCTGGTCAACCCGAGCCTGATTCTTGAGATATTCGTCTCCGACCAGGGCACCTGGACGATTCTTGCCACCGACACGCGTGGTCAGAGCTGCGTCATCACGGCAGGCGAAGGCTGGGACGGCCCGTTGATGGCGGCGGCTGCCTTGCCCGGGACTTGACCCGAGCTTCGAGGAAGCGCCGGCGACGAGAGCGCACCGGATATAAAAGGACGTTCAGCGCGTAGCGGCCGTCTCGGCGTGGCCGCGGAGCAGCGCCATCAGGCGTTTGGCGTCCTTGGCCGCGGCCTCCTCGTCGCCAGCAAGGATCGAGCGGATCAGCGCGACATGGTGCTCGGCGGATTCGGCAAGACCGGTCTCGGCCTTGTAGCGGAACCAGAAGCGGCGGCTGTGGGTCTGCAAGGGGGCGGCCAAACGGGCGGCGAAGGGATTGTCGGCAGCCAGCGCCAGCGCTTCGTCGAGTGCCTTGTCGGCCTGGATGAAGGCAAGCACATTACCCGAGATCACCGCTTTCTGCATGGCGAGCGCTGCTTCGTGAAACAAGTCGGCGGCTTCGCGGGTGACGAAGCGGGCGGCCGAGCGGGCGAGCACCACCTCGACGCCGCGACGTGCATCGAGGACGCGCAGCCAGTCGCCGGCATGGAGCGGGGCGATGGCGATCCCGGCGCGCGGCCTGATGTCAAGCAGCCCTTCCCAGGCCAACCGCTGGATCGCCTCGCGCACCGGTGTCCTGCCAAGCCCCAGCCTGTCGATCAGGGCGCCCTCGGTGACGAAGCTTGCCGGGGCCAGTTCGAGCGTGACGATCATGTGCTCGAGCACATGGTAGGCCCTGGTCGCGGCCGGCTCCGCCGAGTTGTTTGCTGCCATGGATATCAAATGAGCTCTCCTGATATATCTTGAATATATCATAACGGAATCCGCATTGACAGCGGGTTTGTTAGTAGATATACCGCTGATATATCAGATGGAGAGATGATCATGTGGACCGGAGTTTTTCCCGCCGTCACGACCAAATTCGCCGCGGATGATCGTCTCGATCATGCCGAGATGGAGCGCTGCTTCAGCCTGCAGATGGAGGCCGGCTGCGACGGCATCATCGTCTGCGGATCGCTCGGCGAGGGGCCGATGCTGTCGCCCGACGAGAAGATCGAGGTGCTGAAGACCGCACAGAAGGTCGCCGGCAAGAAGCCGGTGCTGCTGACCGTCAACGAGGCCGGCACACGCGAGGCGGCCAGTATCGCCAAGCGCGCCGCCAAAGAAGGCGCCAATGGCCTTATGGTCGTGCCGAGCCCGATCTACCACACCAATGCGGAAGAGACGGTCGCGGCCCTGCGCGCGGTCGCGCAGGCGGGCGACCTGCCGGTCATGATCTACTCCAACCGGCTTGCCTACCGGGTCGACGTCAGCGTCGACCAGATGGAGGAGCTGGCGTCGGACAAGCGCTTTGTCGCGATCAAGGAATCCTCCGACGACATCCGTCGTTCGACCGAGATCATCAATCGCCTGGGCACTCGCTACGACCTGTTCACCGGCGTCGACAATCTGGCCTTCGAGGCGCTGTCGGTCGGCGCCATCGGCTGGGTCGCGGGACTGGTCACAGCCTTCCCGCGCGAGACCGTCGCCATATTCCAGCTGATGAAGCAGGGCCGCCGCGAGGAGGCGCTCGCCATCTACCGCTGGTTCCGGCCGCTGCTCGATCTCGATGTCTCGACTTACCTGGTCCAAAACATCAAGCTTGCCGAAGTGTTCGCGATCAACACAAATGACCGCGTTCGCATGCCGCGCCAGCCGCTGTCTGGAGCGCGCCGCAAGGCTGTCGAGAAGATCGTCAAGGATGCGCTCGCCGTGCGGCCGACACTGCCGCAGTTCTGAGCTGGTATGAAGCGAGCGGGGCGGAGACTGGGACATGCATGCAGGGGTGACGTACAAAGATGAATAGCGATGTTCCAATCGACATCGCCATCATCGGTGGCGGCATCATCGGCATCTGTGCCGCTGCGTCTCTCGCCGAGGCCGGACGCAGGGTCACCGTCTTCGACCGCACCGGCATTTGCGAGGAGACGAGCTCCGGCAATGCCGCCGCCTTCGCCTTCTCCGACGTGCTGCCGCTGGCCCACAAGGGCATGATCCGGCAGCTGCCGAAATGGCTGGCCGATCCGCTTGGCCCGCTCAGCATTCCGCCCGCCTATCTGCCGAGGCTTCTGCCCTGGCTAATCCGCTTCTGGCGCGCCGGGGCGCCCGGGAAATACGAGGCGAGCCTTGCCGCTCAGGCGGGCATGATGAAGCTCGCCGAGGCGGAGTGGATGGGCTTGCTCGATCGCTCCAGTACGCGGTCGATGTTGCGCGAGGACGGTTCACTGGAGCTCTATGAAAGCGAAGCCGAATTTCAGGCCGGGCTGCCCGGCTGGGCGGCGCGTGAGCGTTTCGGCATCGGTTTCCGCCATGTCGAGGGCGAGGAACTGGCCGCCTTGCAGCCGGGGCTGTCGCCGCGCTTCATCAAAGGTACGTTCGTGCCGGGATGGAAGACGGTCGCCGACCCGAAACTGCTGGGCAAGGCGGTGTGGGCCTATGCGCAGGCCAAGGGCGCCCGCTTTGAGCTGGCTCGGATCGGCCAAGTCGCGGCGGATCAGGATGGTGCGACGCTGACGTTGGGAGACGGCACCACAAGGCAGGCGCGACAACTTGTCGTCGCCGCCGGCGCATGGTCGCATCTGCTGGCGCGGCAGCTCGGCGATCGCATTCCGCTGGAGACCGAGCGCGGCTACAACACCACGTTGCCGACGAGTGCCTTCGACGTGAAGCGGATGCTGATCTTCTCCGGCCATGGTTTCGTCGTCACGCCGCTCGAAACGGGCCTGCGTGTCGGTGGCGCCGTTGAACTCGGCGGCATCGAGCGGCCGCCCAATTATGCCAGGTCGAAGGCGCTGCTGCGGAAGGCACAGAAATTCCTGCCGGGGCTCGATCCCTTGGGTGGGCGCGAATGGATGGGGTTCCGTCCCTCGCTGCCGGATTCAGTGCCCGCCATCGGCGGCGCGCCGGGAAGGCGGTCGGTGGTCTATGCCTTCGGCCATGGCCATCTCGGCCTGACCCAGGCGGCGGCCACCGGACGGTTGATCAGGGATCTTGTCCTGGGGCAGACTCCACCGATCGATCTGGCCCCCTTCAGTCCGCAACGATTTTGATATTTTCGGGTTTTGATTTTCGAGGAGCGTCATGGCCAAGAAATCCTTCTTCTGCATAGACGGCCACACCTGCGGCAATCCGGTGCGGCTGGTCGCTGGCGGCGGCCCGCTGCTGCAGGGCGCGACGATGATGGAGCGGCGTGCGCATTTTCTGGCCGAGTATGACTGGATACGCACCGGGCTGATGTTCGAGCCGCGCGGCCACGACGTGATGTCCGGCTCGATCCTCTATCCGCCGACGCGCGAGGATTGCGACATCGCCATCCTGTTCATCGAAACCTCCGGCTGCCTGCCGATGTGCGGTCATGGCACCATCGGCACGGTCACGATGGCCATCGAGCACGGTCTGATCAAGCCGAAGACGCCGGGCGTGCTTCGGCTCGACACGCCGGCCGGCCTTGTCATCGCCGAATACAAACAGGTCGGCGACTATGTCGAGGAGGTGCGCATCACCAATGTGCCGTCCTTCCTCCATGCCGAGGGGCTGACGGTCGAATGCCCTGGGCTCGGCGAAATCACCGTCGATGTCGCCTATGGCGGCAACTTCTACGCCATCGTCGAGCCGCAGGAGAACTATCGCGACATGGCCGATTATTCGGCGGGCGACTTCATCGCCTGGAGCCCGGTGGTGCGCCAGCGGCTCAACGAGAAATATTCCTTCGTCCATCCCGAGAACCCTGGCATCAACCGGCTGTCGCACATGCTGTGGACCGGTGCGCCGACGGTGAATGGCGCGGATGCCCGCAATGCCGTGTTCTACGGCGACAAGGCGATCGACCGCTCGCCCTGCGGCACCGGCACCTCGGCGCGCATGGCGCAGCTTCATGCCAAGGGCAAACTCAAGGCCGGCGACAGCTTCGTCCATGAATCGATCATCGGTTCGCTGTTCAAGGGCAAGGTTGAAAAGGATGTCACCGTGGCCGGCAAGCCGGCCATCGTTCCCTCGATCGGCGGCTGGGCGCGGATGACCGGACTGAACACCATCTTCATCGACGACCGCGACCCGTTCGCTCACGGATTCGTTGTCAAGTGATGGGGATCCTGACCTTGCGGAAAGCAACGGCTTGAAAAATGGATCGTGCAAAAAACGCAAGGATTCCTTTCATCACCTAATTTTGACGGTGATTCCTTCGAAACCGAGCGCATGATGCGGTCGAATCGTCAAAGACATTGCGTTATGCCAATGATAGGGTCCGCGATAGTCCAGGGGCTGGATGATGGCAAACGGGCAATCGGACAGCGTGCTTCGAAAACACGCATGACGATTGAAAAATGACGTTGCAATCCGGGCTCGAAACTTTACGACTAGGGGAAATACGAAAAGGAATGCGTCTGCATGGGCGACATTCCAGGGGAGCCATGTACACATGCAGTACTTTGTCCAGCAGCTTATCAACGGGCTGACGCTGGGATCGATCTATGGGCTGATCGCGATCGGCTACACGATGGTCTACGGCATCATCGGCATGATCAATTTCGCCCATGGCGACATCTTCATGGTGGGTGCCTTCACGGCACTGATCGTCTTCCTCGCCCTTGGCGCGCTGTTCTATTCAGTGCCGGTTGTGCTGGCGCTGCTGATCATGATGATCGTGGCGATGCTGCTCACCAGCCTCTATAACTGGACGATCGAAAAGGTCGCCTACCGGCCGTTGCGCGGTTCGTTCCGGCTGGCCCCGCTGATCACTGCCATCGGCATGTCGATCGCGCTGTCGAACTTCGTCCAGGTGACGCAGGGTCCACGCAACAAGCCGATCCCGCCGATGGTCAGCCAGGTTTACAACATCAACGGCATCAGCGTGTCGCTGAAGCAGATCATCATCGTCGTCGTCACGGCGCTGCTGCTGGCGCTGTTCTGGTATCTGGTCAACAAGACCTCGCTCGGGCGAGCGCAACGGGCCTGTGAGCAGGACCGCAAGATGGCGGCGCTGCTCGGCATCGATGTCGACCGTACCATCTCGATCACCTTCATCATGGGCGCGGCCCTTGCTGCGGTCGCCGGCACTTTGTTCCTGATGTATTACGGCGTCATTGCCTTCTCGGATGGCTTCACGCCGGGCGTGAAGGCCTTCACGGCGGCGGTGCTGGGCGGCATTGGTTCGCTGCCTGGGGCGGTGGTCGGCGGGCTGATGATCGGCTTCATCGAGAGCATGTGGTCGGCCTATTTCTCGATCGACTACAAGGACGTCGCGGCGTTCTCGATCCTGGCGATCGTGCTGATCTTCCTACCTTCCGGCATATTGGGCCGGCCAGAAGTCGAAAAGGTCTGAGACCATGGCCGTCACCGTATCTCCGGAGCGCGACACCGTCGCCACCCCCATGCAGCGCGCGTTGCGCGAGGCACTTTATGCCGCTGCCATATCGTTCGGCCTGTTCGTGCTGTTCATCGGCCTGAAGACCGGCCAGAACATTTCCAATGAACTGGTCCTGACGACACGCTGGGGCCTGCTTGCCGCCGTGGTGATCGCCACGGCTGTCGGGCGCTTCCTCTATGTCGCCTATGGACAGCCCTTCCTGGCCAACCAGAAGATCACCGACGTCGCCACCGGCCTGCTGCCGGCCAGCGTGGCGTCCCGCTTCTTCCAGTTGCCGGCCTTCATCGTGGCCTTGGTCGCGGCGGTGTTGTTGTTTGCGGTCAACAGCTCTCTCGTCGGATGGGTGGGAGCGGAGCCGGCGGGCTATCTGCAATTCCTGCGCGCCCTGGCGGTCATCTATGTGCTGGCCTGCGTGATCTATTATTTCCGGGGCTTCATCCATGCCAACTTCACCAAACTCGGCATTGCCGCGCTGATCCTCTATCCGATCCTGGTGGTAGCTATCCTGTCGCTGATGTCCTGGTCGTTCGTCGGCGGGCTGCAGGGCTCGCTGAAATGGGTCGACAATTTCGGCATCCAGATCCTGATCTATGTGATGCTGGCCTGGGGCCTGAACATCGTCGTCGGCCTCGCCGGCCTGCTCGACCTCGGTTATGTCGCCTTCTACGCGGTCGGCGCCTACGCCTATGCGCTGCTCGGCACGCAGTACGGCCTGTCGTTCTGGATTCTTTTGCCGGCCGCCGGCGCCATGGCCGCCTTCTGGGGCGTGCTGCTCGGTTTTCCGGTGTTGCGCCTGCGCGGCGACTATCTGGCGATCGTCACCTTGGCTTTCGGTGAGATCATCCGCCTGGTGCTGATCAACTGGCGCGAGGTCACCAACGGTTCGGCCGGTATTTCCGGCATTCCGAAGGTCACCTTCTTCGGCCTGATGACCTTCAACGTGTCGGACCCCAATTACATCGCCAAGGTGCTGCATCTGGCGACATCGAGCGCCTACTACAAGATCTTCCTCTATTACCTGATCCTGGCGCTGGCGCTGCTGACAGCCTTCGTCACCATCCGGCTGCGGCGCATGCCGGTCGGCCGTGCCTGGGAAGCGTTGCGGGAGGACGAGATCGCCTGCCGCTCGCTCGGCATCAACACCACCACTACGAAGCTTACAGCCTTTGCCACGGGTGCGATGTTCGGCGGCTTCGCCGGCGCGTTCTTCGCCGCACGGCAGGGCTTCGTCAGCCCGGAATCCTTCGTCTTCCTGGAATCGGCCATCATCCTGGCCATCGTCGTTCTCGGTGGCATGGGCTCGCTGGTCGGCATCGCGGTCGCCGCAATGGTGATGATCGGCGGTACCGAGGCGTTGCGCGAACTCGACTTCCTCAAGCAGGTCTTCGGACCGGACTTCACACCGGAACTCTACCGCATGCTTCTGTTCGGCATGGCCATGGTCATCGTCATGCTGTGGAAGCCGCGCGGCTTCGTCGGCAGTCGTGAACCAACCGCCTTCCTCAAGGAGCGAAAGGCTGTCTCAAGCTCCTTCACCAAGGAAGGACACGGCTGATGAATGCGAACCCTGTTCAGAAAGCCACTTCGGGCATGAACGACGCTATCCTTCAGGTCGATCATCTGTCGATGAAGTTCGGCGGCCTGGTGGCCATCGGCGATCTGTCTTTCGCCGCCAAGCGCGGCGAGATCACCGCGCTGATCGGCCCCAATGGCGCCGGCAAGACCACGGTGTTCAACTGCATCACCGGCTTTTACAAACCCTCGGAAGGCATGATCACGCTCAACCGGAACGATGGTTCGACCTTCCTGCTCGAGCGGCTGCCCAACCATGAAATCCCGGCGCGCGCCAAGGTGGCGCGCACCTTCCAGAACATCCGCCTGTTCTCCGGCATGACCCTGCTGGAGAACCTGCTGGTCGCCCAGCACAACAAACTGATGAAGGCATCGGGCTACACGGTGCTTGGCCTGTTCGGCTTCAGCGGCTATCGCAAGGCCTCGGCCGAATCGGTGGAACTCGCCAAGCATTGGCTGGAAAAGGCCGATCTTGTCGACCGTGCCGACGACCCGGCCGGCGACCTGCCCTATGGCGCGCAGCGCCGCCTCGAGATCGCTCGCGCCATGTGCACGGGACCCGAGCTTCTGTGCCTCGATGAACCGGCGGCCGGCCTCAATCCGAAGGAGTCGGCGGCGCTCAACGAGCTGCTGATCGACATCAAGAACACATCCGGCACCTCGATCCTGTTGATCGAGCACGACATGTCGGTGGTCATGCAGATATCCGACCATGTCGTGGTGCTGGAGTATGGCCGCAAGATCTCCGACGGCAGTCCGCAGTCGGTACGCACAGATCCGCGCGTCATCGCCGCCTATCTCGGCGTCGACGACGAGGAAGTCGAGGCGGTCCTCACCGAAGTCGGCGACGAAGATGTCATCGAACAGCTCGATACAGGGCCGGATGCCGCGCATGGTCCGGGAACATCGTCGTCCTATCTCGCCGGGCCGGTGACCGACACGGTCGGCCATAGTTCGGGCGAGCGGGTTACGGTGGCCAAGGGAGCGTCAAAGGCCGGTCAGGTCGACGCCAGGTCGCTCGCCGCGGCAAACAAGGCAGCCTCGCTGGCAGCCGTGCCGGCGGCGAAGGCAAAGCCTGCTCCGAAAGCGGCGTCAAAGGCGGCAACCGGCACGGCGGCGAAGTCGGCCGCGTCGGCCAAGCCGGCAGTCAAGGCCACGGCGAAGGCTGGAGAGATCTCCAACCGGCTGGCGGCGCCTCGCGGCGGCAAGGCCGACAATTTGACCCGCATCAAGGGCATCGGCACGGTCAACGAGAAGAAGCTCAACGATCACGGCATCTTCCACTTCGACCAGATCGGAGCCTGGAAAAAGGCCGACGTCGAGGCCGCCGAAGCCTATCTCGCCTTTGACGGACGTATCGCGCGCGAGGAATGGGTCAAACAGGCCAGGTTGCTCGGCCAGGGCAAGGACACGGAATTCTCGCGCCGCGTCGACACGGGCAAGGTGGCGACAAGCCATGCTTCCGCAAAGACTGCAAAGGCAGCCTCCGGAAAGACCGCGAGCAAGACCGCTGCCAAGCCCGTGGCGGGCAAGCGTGGAGGGGGCAAGTGATGGCCGCGACAACGCTGCTCGATATCAAGGGCGTGCAGACCTATTACGGCAACATCCGGGCGCTGAACGGCGTCGATGTCACCGTCAAGCAGGGTGAGATCGTGGCGCTGATCGGTGCCAATGGCGCCGGCAAGTCGACGCTGATGATGACCATTTTCGGCGCGCCGCGGGCTCGCGCCGGCACCATCACCTTTGCCGGCACCGACATCACCCAGATGCCGACGCACGAGATCGCGCGCATGCGCATTGCCCAGTCGCCCGAGGGCCGGCGGATCTTTCCGCGCATGACGGTGATGGAAAACCTGCAGATGGGCGCCAGCCTCGACAACCTCAAGCACTATGACGAGGACGTCGAGAAGGTGTTCACGCTGTTCCCGCGTTTGAAAGAGCGCATCACCCAGCGCGGCGGCACGCTGTCGGGCGGTGAGCAGCAGATGCTGTCGATCGGACGCGCGCTGATGGCGCGGCCGAAGCTGCTTTTGCTCGACGAGCCGTCGCTGGGTCTCGCGCCGCTGATCGTCAAGCAGATCTTCGATGCCATCCGCGAACTGAACCGCACCCAGGGGCTGACCGTGTTCCTGGTCGAGCAGAACGCCTTCGGCGCGCTCAAGCTCGCCACGCGCGGCTACGTCATGGTCAACGGCAATGTGACGATGAGCGGCACCGGCAAGGAGCTGCTCGCCAATCCCGAAGTGCGCGCCGCCTATCTCGAAGGCGGACACCACTGAGTTAGGAGCGGAATGCGTGCATTCGCCATTCCGCTCCAGATTGTTTGTTTGTCGCATGATCTTGTCCGGAAAGTCCGCAACTTTTCGGGGTCATGCTAAGGAGACTTCACCATGCAGGGCATTCTTTACGAGGAACCCTCGATCTGGCAGTTTTTCTTCGTCACCTGTCTGCTCGGCGGCTGGGCGGCCTGGATGACCGGCAAGGCCAGTGCTCAGACGTGGCGCAGCTTCATCCAGCTGTTCGCCTATATGCTGGGCCTCGGCATCGCGATCCGCTTCATCCATCACGCGCTGTTCGGCGGCACCATGTTCTCGCTGCACTACTACATCGTCGACACCATCGTGCTGATGATCCTCGGCTTCGTCGGCTATCAATACACGCGCACCAACCAGATGGTGACACAGTATAATTGGCTCTACGAAAGAGCTTCACTCTTGAGCTGGAAACCGAAAGGTTGACGTTCATCATTAACGCCGTCTCGAAATTGAATCGGCGTGACAAGTGCCTGAAAATCGGCAAACTATGCTTTCTGCGATAAGGGTGGGCATCGCATGAAAGCTTCATCCACGCCCACTCCGTAAATGGGAGCGTTTAAATGAAAAAGTCACTTTTGTCCGCCGTCGCCCTGACCGCGCTGGTCGCGTTCGGCGGCAACGCGTGGGCTGACGTCATGTTCGGCGTCGCAGGTCCGATCACCGGTCCGAACGCCGCCTTCGGCGCGCAGCTTCAGAAGGGCGCGGAAGCTGCTGTCGCCGACATCAATGCCAAGGGCGGCATCAATGGCGAGCAGATCAAGCTCGAAGTCGGCGACGACGTTTCCGATCCGAAGCAGGGCATCTCGGTCGCCAACAAGTTCGTCGGCGACGGCGTCAAGTTCGTGGTCGGCCACTTCAACTCGGGCGTCTCGATCCCGGCATCGGAAGTCTATGCGGAAAACGGCATCGTCGAAGTGACGCCGGCCGCTACCAACCCGCAGTTTACCGAGCGCGGTCTGTGGAACGTGTTCCGCACCTGCGGACGCGATGACCAGCAGGGCAGCATTGCCGGTGCTTATCTCGCCGCGAACTTCAAGGACGCCAAGATCGCCGTCGTGCACGACAAGACCACCTACGGCCAGGGCCTTGCCGACGAAACCAAGAAGGCAATGAATGCCAAGGGCCTGACGGAAGTCATGTATGAAGGCATCAATGTCGGCGACAAGGACTTCTCGGCGCTGATCGCCAAGATGAAGGAAGCCGGCGTTTCGATCATCTATTGGGGCGGCCTGCACACCGAAGCCGGCCTGATCATCCGCCAGGCGGCCGACCAGGGCCTCAAGGCGACGCTGGTCTCCGGCGACGGCATCGTGTCGAACGAACTGGCTTCGATCGCGGGTGACGCTGTTGCGGGCACGCTCAACACGTTCGGTCCGGATCCGCGCCTGATCCCCGCCAACAAGGAACTCGTCGAGAAGTTCCGCGCGCAGGGTTTCGAACCGGAAGCCTATACGCTCTACTCCTACGCCGCAGTACAGGCTATCGCCGAGGCAGCGACCGCTGCCAAGTCGAACGACCCGCAGGCAGTTGCCAAGGCGCTGCATGAAAACGGCCCGTTCAAGACCGTGCTCGGCGATCTGTCCTATGACGCCAAGGGCGACCCGACGCTGCCCGGCTACGTGATGTACGAATGGAAGAAGGGCGACGACGGCAAGTACACCTACATCCAGAAGATGTAAGACTCGTCAGTCTCCAGACCGTTTACGGATGCCCGGCGCCTCGCGCCGGGCATTTTCTTTTGCCATCAGGCGGTGGCCGATGGAGCCGGGTCCCTTAGCCGGGAATGATCGTGCGTCACGGCAGAGCCGGCGCTTTTTCTGGCTGTTTGGATGAATGCGAAGGCCTCTGGCGCAATGATTCCATTTCAATCGGTTTAAATTCGCGTCAAATTTGTTTGCACTGCAGCATTTTCACGCTAATCATTGCGCCGATTTCTCTTCCTTCCGTTGCTGGAGCCCAGTCCTTGGCCATCACGAAGATCCTCGTCGCCAACCGGTCCGAAATCGCCATTCGCGTCTTTCGCGCGGCCAACGAACTCGGCCTCAAAACCGTGGCGATCTGGGCCGAAGAAGACAAATACTCCCTGCATCGCTTCAAGGCCGACGAGAGCTACCAGGTCGGACGCGGGCCTCATCTGACCCGGGACATGGGGCCGATCGAAAGCTATCTGTCGATCGAGGAGGTGATCCGCGTCGCCAGGCTGTCGGGTGCCGATGCTATCCATCCCGGCTACGGATTGTTGTCGGAAAGTCCCGAATTCGCCGACGCCTGTGCCGAAGCCGGCATCACGTTCATAGGGCCGAAGCCGGACACAATGCGGCGGCTCGGCAACAAGGTCGCGGCGCGCAATCTCGCCATCGGGGTAGGCGTGCCGGTGATCCCCGCCACCGATCCGTTGCCGGATGACATGCAGGCGGTCAAGAAACTGGCCAAGGAAATCGGCTATCCGGTGATGCTGAAGGCATCATGGGGTGGCGGCGGACGCGGCATGCGCGCCATCCGCGCCGAAGCCGACCTTGCCCGTGAAGTCACCGAAGGCAAGCGCGAGGCGAAAGCCGCCTTCGGCAAGGACGAGGTCTATCTCGAAAAGCTGATCGAACGCGCTCGCCATGTCGAGGTGCAGGTGCTGGGCGACACGCATGGCAATGCGGTGCACCTGTTCGAGCGCGACTGTTCGATCCAGCGCCGCAACCAGAAGGTCGTCGAGCGGGCACCCGCGCCATACCTTGAAATGTCGCAGCGCGAGGAGCTTTGCGGCCATGCGCTGAAGATCGCGCGCGAGACCAGCTATATCGGCGCCGGCACGGTCGAGTTCCTGCAGGACGCCGACACCGGCAAATTCTATTTCATCGAGGTCAACCCGCGCATCCAGGTCGAGCACACCGTCACCGAGCAGGTGACCGGCATCGATATCGTCAAGGCGCAGATCCATATCCTCGACGGCTTTGCCATCGGCACACCGGAATCAGGCGTGCCGGCGCAGAAGGACATAAGGCTGAACGGCCACGCGCTGCAGTGCCGCATCACCACGGAAGACCCCGAGCACAATTTCATCCCCGACTACGGACGCATCACCGCCTATCGCGGCGCAACAGGCTTCGGCATCCGCCTCGATGGCGGCACCGCCTATTCGGGCGCTGTCATCACCCGCTTCTACGATCCGCTGCTGGAGAAGGTGACGGCGTGGGCGCCGACGCCGGCCGAGACGATCGCCCGCATGAACCGGGCGCTGCGCGAGTTCCGCATCCGCGGCGTCGCCACCAATCTGACCTTCCTCGAAGCGATCATCAACCATCCGAGCTTCGCCGACAATTCCTACACGACCAAGTTCATCGACACGACGCCGGAACTGTTCCAGCAGGTCAAGCGCCAGGACCGCGCCACCAAGCTCATCAACTATCTCGCCGACGTCAGCGTCAACGGCCATCCCGAGACGCGCGGCCGGCCGCAGCCGAAGGCCGATGCGGCCGCACCCGTGGTGCCTTACCTCAACGGCAATGTGCCCGGCGGCAGCAAGCAGAAGCTGGATGTGCTCGGGCCGGAGAAGTTCGCCGCCTGGATGCGCGATCAGAGGCAAGTGCTGGTCACCGACACGACGATGCGCGATGGCCACCAGTCGTTGCTCGCCACCCGTGTGCGAACGCATGACATTGCCGGCATCGCCGGTACCTATGCGCGTGCCTTGCCCCAGCTTCTATCGCTGGAATGCTGGGGCGGCGCCACCTTCGATGTCGCCATGCGCTTCCTCACCGAGGATCCGTGGGAGCGGCTGTCGCTGGTGCGCGAGGCGGCGCCCAATCTGCTGTTGCAGATGCTACTGCGCGGCGCCAATGGCGTCGGCTACACCAACTATCCCGACAATGTCGTGCAGCATTTCGTCAAGCAGGCAGCAAGCGGCGGCATCGACCTGTTCCGGGTCTTCGATTGCCTGAACTGGGTCGACAATATGCGCGTCGCCATGGATGCGGTCGGCGCCGAGGGCAAGCTGATCGAAGCGGCGATCTGCTACACCGGCGACATCCTCGATCCGGCGCGGGCGAAATACGACCTGAAATACTATGTCGGCCTGGCCAGCGAATTGCAGGCGGCGGGCGCCCACATCATCGCCGTCAAGGATATGGCCGGCCTGCTGAAGCCGGCGGCGGCACGCGTGCTGTTCAAGGCGCTGCGCGAGGCGACCGACCTGCCGATCCATTTCCACACCCACGACACGTCGGGCCTGTCGGCGGCGACGGTGCTGGCGGCGGTGGAAAGCGGCGTCGACGCCATAGACGCGGCGATGGATGCTTTCTCCGGCAACACCTCGCAGCCATGCCTTGGCTCGCTCGTCGAGGCGCTGAAGGGCACCGAACGCGACCCCGGTCTCGACCCGCAATGGATCAGGAAAATCTCGTTCTACTGGGAAGCGGTGCGCAACCAGTACGCCGCCTTCGAAAGCGATCTCAAGGGGCCGGCCTCGGAAGTCTATCTGCACGAGATGCCGGGCGGGCAGTTCACCAATCTGAAGGAACAGGCGCGCTCGCTCGGACTGGAGACGCGCTGGCACGAGGTGGCGCAGACCTATCACGACGTCAATCTGATGTTCGGCGACATCGTCAAGGTGACGCCGTCCTCCAAGGTCGTCGGCGACATGGCATTGATGATGGTCAGCCAGGATCTCACCGTTGCCGATGTCGAAAACCCGGACAAGGATATCGCATTCCCGGATTCGGTCGTCTCGATGCTGCGCGGCGACCTTGGCCAGTCGCCAGGCGGGTGGCCGGCGGCGCTGCAGGGGAAGGCGCTGAAGGGCGACAAGCCGATCACGGTGCGGCCCGGCTCACTGCTCAAGCCAGCCGACCTAAAGGCCAACCGCAAGGAAATCGAGGAGAAGCTCGAGCGCAAGCTGTCGGAGTTCGAATTCGCCTCGTGGCTGATGTATCCAAAGGTGTTTACGGATTTCGCCGGAGCGCAGGAAACCTATGGGCCGGTCAGCGTCCTGCCGACGCCGACCTATTTCTACGGCATGAAGCCGGAAGACGAGATCTTCGTCGACATCGAGAAAGGCAAGACGCTGGTGGTCCGATGCCTTGCCATCGGCGATGTCGACGAAAAGGGCATGGTCACCGTGTTCTTCGAGCTCAACGGCCAGCCGCGTCGTGTCAAGGTGCCCGATCGGGCGCATGGCGCGTCCGCCGCCAAGGCCCGCCGCAAGGCCGAACCCGGCAACGAGGCGCATGTCGGCGCACCGATGCCGGGCGTCGTCTCGGCGCTTTCGGTGGCTGCCGGCCAAGCTGTGAAGGCCGGTGACGTGCTGCTTTCCATCGAAGCGATGAAGATGGAGACGGCGCTGCATGCCGAGCGCGACGGTACGGTCGCCGAGGTGCTGGTCAAGGCAGGCGACCAGATCGATGCCAAGGATCTGCTGATCGCTTTCAATTAGAGTTCGCAAAACGGACTGGTTGTCGGCTTCTGGCGGCAGCCCGCGTGGCTTGGTCGATAACGGCTTGACCCGTCGCCGCCGGTCGGGCATCGAACCGGCTCAAATTTTGCCGCAGTCGTCCGCGAGTCGCGGAGCCGATGCTTTTGGAGAAAAATATGGCCGACGATATCACCGATACCAGCCAGACTGTTGCCGCCGGCCAGCTGCGTGCCTTCATCGAGCGCATAGAGCGGCTCGAGGAAGAGAAGAAAACCATTTCCGACGATATCAAGGAAGTGTTCGCCGAGGCCAAGGGCACTGGGTTCGACACCAAGGCGATGCGCACGATCATCCGGCTGCGCAAGAAGGACCAGGCCGAGCGGCAGGAAGAGGAAACCATCCTCGATCTGTATAAGGCCGCACTCGGCATGGTGTAGAGACTGTCTGGAAATTCTACTCTGGCGGCCATCTGATGGCGTTTTCTGCGCTTCCGGTGCTCGCGTACTTTAAGTACGCTCCGCTCCGGTTCTCGAAACCACCACCATATGACTCGCCAGGGCGAATTTCGAAACAGTCTCGGGCCGAGCATGATGCCGGAGCGAGCATCGAGCCATGAGCGAATTCGACTTCGGCGCCCGCCGCGCCTCTGAATTCCGCCAGCGCGGCTTCTGGACGCTGTTCGCCGAGCGGCATCCGGAAGAAAGGGCTCTGATGGCGAGGCGCGGACCCTGGTTCTGGCAGCGCGGGCTGCCCGACTTCGCCTTGGTCCTTTCCATGTATGTCGCGCCGGCGCAGAGCCAGGTCGGCGTCTTCTTCGGTCGCAACGAGAAGTTCGGCGCCACGCAAGCCTGGTCGCGGCTGAACCCGTTTCAGCGTGAAATCGAAGACAGGCTGAAGCTCAGGCCGGAACAGAGTTGCGAGGGCCTCGGCATCAATTCGATGTGGCGGGTGAACTGCTATGCCGAGGACAACTGGCCAGCCATGGCCGACTGGCTGGTGACCGAATGTTCGCGCTTCGAGCGTGCGGTAACCGAAGTCCTGGGGCAGGGATAGACATCCGGTGTTGCCAGAAGGTATCGGCTCCTTTTTCCGTTCACGCTGGCAAGGCCAGGTGCCGCTCGACCGGCTGTTCTGGCGCGACCTTGTCCTCGTCGGCACCGCGGTCAGCATCGCCGCATCCGTGCTGGCGCTCGTCTTGCTCGGACTGAAGTTGCCGCTCGGGCTTGTGCTGGCAGTGCATTTCGCGTCGGTGCCCTACAGCCTGTTCCTGACCTTGGCGGTGTGGCGGACCACCGAAAAGATTCCCGGTGCCAAGGCCTGGATGATGACGCTGGGCGCCACGCTGTGGCTGGTGGCGATGATCGTGGTCTGATCGTCTGCCCAGAGGGGGGCGACGGATATTTAAACGAAAAGGGCGACAGATGCCGCCCTTTCACAGTGTCGAACCCGGATGGCTCAGGCCGAGGGCTCGAATTTCAGCGCCACGCCGTTGATGCAATAGCGCAGGCCGGTCGGCGGCGGGCCGTCCTCGAAGACATGGCCGAGATGGCTGCCGCAGCGGGCGCAATGGCATTCGGTGCGAACCATGCCATAGCTGCGGTCGACGGTGTTTTCGACCGAGCCCGGCACCGGGTCGTTGAAGCTCGGCCAGCCGGTGCCGCTCTCGAACTTCAGCTTGGATTCGAACAAGGGCTGGTCGCAGCCGGCGCAGGAAAAGGTGCCGGCGCGCTTCTCGTAGAGCAAAGCGCAGCTTCCCGGCCGCTCGGTACCGTGACCGCGCATGACGGCATACTGCTCCGGCGTCAGCCGGGCGCGCCATTCGGCGTCGGTGCGGGTTACAGGGTAGGTGTGGGTGTCCATGTGATCTCCTCAGCCTTGCCGGCTTGCTCCTACAGCGCCGCGCGTCCATCGGACGCGCAAGGGACGCTATAGCACTTTGGTTTTGCGCATGACCCTTTCCGAACCGGAGGTTCGGGGTCATGCGCGGATTGCAACCTCATATTCGCACCAAGATAGGCATTTGTTACGGCATTTTCCCGCATTTTCGATTGGGTTCTCATGCGATCGCCCTGAGATAGCGATCGACCGAAGCAGCCAACGCCGCTTTTGCGCCCCCGATGATGTTCTGGTTCCACCACGCGCCGTAGATATGCTCGAACGCGAATGGGTCCATCGCCGCCGCGATGCGGCGGACGGCCGCTGCATTGAGCGGAATGTAGTTCGGATAGCTGTACATGAAGCTGACATGGCGGCGCGTCGGCGTCACCTGCAGGATATCGCCGGCCAGCAAGACGTCGCCGCCATCGCGTTTCCAGTGCAGCACCTGACCGCCGGCAAAGTGGCCACCGCAGCGGATGAGCGTCAGCGAAGGGTTTATGGCCAGCGTCTCGCCTTCCCAGCTGACGATCGCCTTGTGCGGCCGCATGACCCACTGGCGGTCATCGGCGTGGAGATAGATCGGCACGCCGCCAAACGCCTCGCTCCAACAGACCATCACCGAATAATAATGGCAGTGCGAGATGGCGATCGCCGTCAGACCGCCGCGGCGGTTGATCTCGGCCACCGCCTTGTCGCTGACCATCGAAACGCAGTCCCACAGCACGTTGCCGTGTGGCGTCTGTGCCAGCAGCGCCCGCTGGCCGATGGCGAAGCGCGGCTCGATGCCGAAGGCAAGAACGCCGGCATCATCCTTCATCACAAGCCGATGCCCTTCGGCAAGTTCCTCCGGCGTGATCCACGCCTGCCCTTCCCAGCGCACATATTGGCGCTCGTCCTCGCAGATCGGGCAATATTTTGGAGGCGCCTCTGTCGCCGCGAACTGGACGCCGCATTGCAGGCAGAGAAAGCAGGTCATCGGATCTCCTGTCGGTCTTTCAGTGCTTTCTTGAAAGCTGCCTGGTCGCGCCTTCAAGCCCGGCCAAAGTCAGCGGGAACATGCGGCCGCCGAAGATGTCGCGGATCATCGCAATCGAATGGGTGTAGCCCCAGTTCTTGGGGTCTTCGGGGTTCAGCCATACCGCGTTCGGCCATTGCTGCAGCAGACGGCCGAGCCAGACGCTGCCTGCCTCCGGATTCCAGTGCTCGACCGAACCGCCGGGATGAGCGATCTCGTAAGGGCTCATCGAGGCGTCACCGACGACGATCACCTTGTAGTCCGGGCCATATTTGTGGAGGAGGTCGAAGGTCGGAATCACCTCGGCATGCCTGCGGCGATTATCCTTCCACACACCCTCATAGAGGCAGTTGTGGAAATAGAAATATTCGAGCTGGCGGAATTCGGCGCGGGCGGCCGAGAACAGCTCCTCGACGCTCTTGATGTGGTCGTCCATCGAACCGCCGACATCGAAGAACATCAGAAGCTTCACCGCGTTGCGCCGTTCGGGCCGCGTCTGCACGTCGAGATAGCCATGTTCGGCGGTGGCGTGGATGGTGCCGGGCAGGTCGAATTCCTCCTCGGCGCCCTCGCGCACCCAGCGGCGCAAGCGCTTCAGCGCGATCTTGATGTTGCGGGTGCCGAGCTCGACCGCATCGTCGAAGTTTTTGAACTCGCGCCTGTCCCAGACTTTCACGGCGCGGCGGTTGCGGCTTTCATGCTGGCCGATGCGCACGCCTTCGGGATTGTAGCCATAGGCGCCGAAGGGCGAGGTGCCGCCGGTGCCGATCCATTTCGAGCCGCCCTGATGGCGGCCTTTTTGCTCTTCAAGCCGCTGTTTCAAGGTCTCCATCAGTTTCTCGAAACCGCCCAGCGCCTCGACCAGTTTTTTCTCTTCGTCGGTCAGGTGCTTTTCGGCGATGCGGCGCAACCATTCCTCGGGAATGTCAGCGACATCGACGGCGTCCGGCCCGCCCAGTGTTTCGATGCCCTTGAAGACATGCGCGAACACTTGGTCGAAGCGGTCGATGTGGCGCTCGTCCTTCACCAGCGCCGCACGGGCGAGGTAATAAAAGCCTTCGACGTCGTAGTCGACCAACCCGGCTTCCAGTCCCTCCAGCAGCGACAGATATTCCCTGAGCGAAACGGGAACACGCGCGGCCTTCAGTTCGAGGAAGAAGGGGATGAACATTGTCTATCTACAGCAGATCATACTCGATGAAGCCGGTGCGGCGCGCGACATGATCGTAGAGTTTGCGTGCGGTGGTGTTGGTTTCGTGCGTCATCCAGTAAACGTTCTTGACGCCGATTTTCGCGGCTTCTTGTCTTACTGCCTCGATTAGCGCCGCGCCGATGCCCTTGCCGCGCACGTCAGGGTCGGCGAACAGGTCCTGCAGATAGCAGTTGTTTTTTTCCGACCAGCCTGAGCGGTGGTAGAGATAGTGGGTGAGCCCAACCGCCTTGCCGTCCAGCGTGGCGATGAAGCCTTTCGGCTCGAACTCACCCTCGGTGAACAGCCGCTTCCAGGTGACGGCGTAAACCTCTTCCGGCAGCTTCGTCTCATAGAAGGTGAGGTAGTCGGTCCACAGGCGGCGCCAATTGGCGTGGTCGGACTGCGCGAGCGGGCGGACGATAATCTCAGACATGTCATCTCCTCTGAAGGTTTGGCCGAGGCTGCCTGCCTGTTCGGCTGCGGGCAACGGTCCACAGAAGGGAAAGCGCTGCTGCTACCTATTGCTGCCTTCGTGCCATGAACGCCAGCCGCTCGAACAAATGCACGTCCTGCTCGTTCTTCAGCAATGCGCCATGCAACTTGGGCAGGGCGTTCTTCGGATCGGCGCGCAGATCTTCCGGCGCGATGTCGTCGGCGACCAGCAGCCTTATCCAGTCGAGCGCCTCGGAGGTCGACGGCTTCTTCTTCAAGCCGGGCACGTCGCGGATTTCGTAGAACTGGGTCAGCGCCGCGCGCACCAGGTTCTGCTTGATGCCGGGATAGTGGACATCGACGATTCTATGCAGCGTGTCGACGTCGGGAAAGCGGATGTAGTGGAAGAAGCAGCGGCGCAGGAACGCGTCCGGCAACTCCTTCTCGTTGTTGGAGGTGATGATGACGATCGGCCTGACGGCGGCGCGGATGGTTTCGCCGGTCTCGTAGACGAAGAACTCCATCCGATCGAGTTCCTGCAGGAGGTCGTTGGGGAATTCGATGTCGGCCTTGTCGATCTCGTCGATCAAAAGCACGACCTTCCTGCCGGCGGCGAACGCCTCCCAGAGCTTGCCGCGCTTGATGTAGTTCCTGATGTCGTTGAAGCGCTCGTCACCAAGCTGGCTGTCGCGCAGGCGCGAGACGGCGTCATATTCGTAAAGGCCCTGCTGCGCTCTGGTGGTCGACTTGACGTGCCATTCGATGAGTTCGAGCCCGAGTGCAGCAGCCACCTGGCGGGCGAGTTCCGTCTTGCCGGTGCCGGGCTCGCCCTTGACCAGCAAAGGCCGCTCCAGCGCGATCGCCGCATTGACGGCCACCATCAGATCCTTGTCGGCGACATAAGCCGCCGTGCCTTCGAAACGCATTCTTGCTCCTCGGTTGATCATGGCAACCGTAAGGACGCGGCTCACCCTGTGCAAGGGTGCGCCGGCCGCGACGAATGGGCTTGAACCCTGATGGAAACATATGCCCGTCTCACTGGCGCTTAGCCGGCCGGCAGCCTATATTGGGCGGGACGGTCTGTGCTTCCCGGCAGGAGAACATTTTCCCCGGGGCCTTAACGATCCTTAGGGAGCTGTCCCTGGGAAGACCCGTGGGTTTTCTCACACGGCGCCCACCTACTTTGTAGGTTCCCGGGATCGCTCTCTCCACCGGTTGTGTGGATCGTCACTTATTGCCACGCGTCCCGCATTTCGGTGGATGATTGCGGTGGAAAACGTCGCTCCCAAAACTCCATCCAGATCTGACCTTTTCTACCCTGGCTGCATGACCTCTCTCAAAGACCTGAAAAAGCAGCTTCGCCGTGAGGCCCTCGGACGCCGCGATGCGCTCGATGAGTTCTGGCGGGTGGAGGTCGCGCTTGAAATGGCCGAGACGGCACGCGACCGCCTCCACGTCGAGCCGGGCCAGATCGTTTCCGGCTTCTGGCCGATGCGTTCCGAAGTCGACGTTCGGCCGTTGATGTTTGTCTTGCGTGAAAAGGGCGCGCGGCTTTGCCTGCCGGCCATTCTCGACAAGACCACCATTGTCTTTCGCGAGCTGGTGCGCGGCGCGCCGATGGTCGAGATGGGTTTCGGCACGGTCGGCCCTCACGAGGAAGCCGAGGTGCTCGACCCCTCTGTGATGCTGGTGCCGCTCGCCGCTTTCGATGCGCGCGGCCATCGCATCGGCTATGGTGCCGGCTATTACGACCGCGCCATCGCCAAGTTGATCGACAAGGGACAGCCGCCGCGGCTGGTCGGCATCGCCTTCGACTGCCAGGAGGTGGCAATGGTGCCGGATGAGGAACATGACGTCGTCATTCCGGAAATACTGACCGAGAGCGGGTTGCGCCGCTTCGCGCCAAAATTGTAGATAAGTACAAGGGACGCATGATCTTCACTGGCGTCATGCAGCTTTCGCTGACCTTCGGTGCGGGATCATATGAGACTTCTCTTCCTCGGTGACATGGTTGGAAAGACAGGACGAACGGCGGTGTGGGAACAACTGCCCGGCCTGATCTCCGACTTCAAACTCGATTTCGTCATCGTCAATGGCGAGAACGCCGCGGGCGGCTTCGGCATCACCGAAGATATTTTTCGCGAGACGATCGCCGCCGGTGCCGATGTCGTCACCACCGGCAACCATGTCTGGGACCAGCGCGACGCGCTCGCCTTCGCGCCGCGTGAAGAGCGCTTCCTGCGTCCCTCCAACTTTCCCAAGGGCACGCCCGGGCGCGGCTCCGGTGTCTATATCGCCAGGAGCGGCGCGCGCGTGCTGGTCGCCAACATCATGGGCCGGGTGTTCATGCATCCCGAACTCGACGATCCGTTCCAGGCCGGCGAACGCGAGCTTGCCGCCTGTCCGCTCGGCGAGCAGGCGGATGCCGTGATTATCGACTTCCACGCCGAGGCGACCTCGGAAAAGATGTGCTTCGCGCATTTCGTCGACGGCCGCGCCAGCCTCGTCGTCGGCACCCACACCCACCAGCCGACCGGCGATCACCAGGTCCTCAACGGCGGCACCGGTTATATGTCCGACGCCGGCATGTGCGGGGACTACGATTCCTCGCTCGGCATGGACAAGGAGGAGCCGCTCAACCGGTTCCTGTCGAAGGTGCCGAAAGGCCGCTTCGAGGCGGCGACCGGACCGGCGACCTTGTGCGGCGTTGGCGTCGATATTTCCGACCGCACAGGGCTGACCGAGCGGATCGCGCCGTTTCGTCGCGGGCCACGGCTGGAAGAAACCGCACCGTCCTTCTGGTCCTGACATTGATATAGGCACGCTTAGTACCTAACTGCCGGCGACACTGCTCTAGATCGTTAAAAGAGGGGACGACCTCCATGCAGCTCATCGAATTCCTGGCGCCGCATTTCCAATTCGTGTCCGACCCGACCGCCTGGGTCGCGCTGCTGACGCTGATTGTGCTCGAGGTCGTGCTCGGCATCGACAACCTGATCTTCATCTCGATCCTGACCAACAAGCTGCCGGAAGCACAACGGGCCCGTGCCCGCCGGCTCGGCATCTCGGCGGCGCTGATCATGCGGCTGGTGCTGCTGGCCACCATTTCGATCATCGTCCAGCTGACCACGCCGGTGTTCACGGCCTTCGGCCACGGTTTTTCCTGGCGCGACCTGATCCTGATCGCCGGCGGCCTGTTCCTGGTCTGGAAGGCGACCAAGGAGATCCATCACACGGTCGATCCCGACGACCACAAGGATACGATGATGGGCGAGACGCTGCAGATCAGCCTTGCCGGCGCGATCTTCCAGATCCTGCTGCTCGACCTGGTCTTCTCGATCGATTCAATCATCACCGCCGTCGGCATGACCGACGAGATCGCCATCATGTACATCGCCGTGATCGTGGCAGTGAGCGTGATGATGCTGGCGGCCGGGCCGCTGGCCAACTTCATCGCCAAGAACCCGAGCATTGTCATGCTGGCGCTGGGCTTCCTTCTGATGATCGGCATGACGCTTATCGCAGACGGCATGGGTTACCATGTGCCCAAGGGCTACATCTACGCGGCGATGGGCTTTTCGGCGCTGGTCGAGGGGCTCAACATGCTGGCGCGGCGGCGCAAGAAGTCGGGCGGCGGGCATTGAGGCAGCCCCTGAGCACCTAGTGCCCTGGCACGCCCTTCGGATGACGGTCGCCGATCAGGCCGAGCGTCAGGCCTTGTTCCAGCCACGCCTTGGCGCCGGCCAGCACCAGCGTGAAGCCGCCGGTTGAGCCCGAAATTGCGAACCTCGAGAAAGGTCGTCTCGCCAGGCATTTCCGTGAAAGTCCAGACCACGGTGGTCGGCGGATCGCTCCATTGCATGACGATCTTTTCGTTCGCGACGATCTCGCTGACGTCGACTGTCGTCGAGACGCCGTACATGCGCCACTCCCAGCGAACTTCCTTGCCGCTGTCAAGCCGGCCGCTGGCGTGGGTGAACCAGAATTTCGTGGTGACGGCCGGGTCGACGATGGCCTCGAAGACTTCGCCGACAGGCCGCCGGATCAGCATGCCGGCTTCGGCGGTTGGTGTTTCGCGGATTTCCATCGGATTGTCCTTTCGGGGCTTGGCGCTCACCATGCGTCCGGCTCGCGCAGCATGTGAATGATATTGGCGGGGTTGGTGATCCAGCCGCCGCGGAAGCCCTCGCCCAGGGGCTCGATGGCATCGCAACGCACAACGCCAGCCTTGGCTAAATGATCCGCAGCCATGGGGAAATCCTTGGTGAACAGCTCCAGCCACACCTCGGCCTGGCTCATCATCGGCGCCTCGTCGATCCACAGGCGGTTGGGGCCAAGCTCGAAGCCGATGGCCGGCGCCTTGTCCGTGAAAGGCTTCAGGCCGACGACGTCGCGGTAGAAGGCGATCGTCGCCTGATACTGGTGCGGCGGCACCTTCATGGCGATGTTGATGCCGCCGGTGATCTTCGCGGTCATAGCTGGCTCCCTTGTCGTGTTCAGCTGTTGTTGGTCGGCTTTGCCCAGGCTGGTTATGCGAGATTGACCTGCCAGGAGACCCCGAACCTGTCGTTCAGCCATGCGAAGCGGCGGCTGAAGCCGTAATTGTCGGGCGGCATCAGAAACCCGCCGTCCTTTGCCAGTGTCTCGACAATTCGGTTCAGTTCGTCCTCAGAGGAACAGTCCACATAGAGCGAGACCGACGGCGTGAACGTGAAGGCGTGGTGCACGGGGCTGTTGAAGACCATGACTTCCAGGCCAGCGATCGACACGCGCGCCAGCTTGACCGTTCCGTCCGGGCCATCTTCGCCGGGGCCGTAATTTGTGACGTCAAGGACGCCGCGTCAGGAATGGTCTCGCAATAGAGCGTCATTGCCTCTTCGGCCTTGCCCTCGAACATCAGGAATGGCGTTACTTTCTTCATCGCGGATCTCCATCCTCCCCATGGTGGCTCAGATATTGGTCTCGTTGGCGGGTTCGCCCTTCATCTCGCTGCGATAGTAGCCGTCGCGCAAATTGATGCCGTATTCGACATAGGCCTTCATGCAGGCCAGCATCTGCGACCAGCCCTCGCAATTGAGGTAGGACTTCTTCAGGCCGACGGCGCCTTCCTGCCAACCGCTCTCGGCGATGGTGACGAAGGTGCCGCCATCGTCCAGCTGCTCGAAATTCATCTCGATACGGGTCTTGTAGGCGGGTTTGCCGTCGGCGTCGGTGGCATCCCAGCGCAGCACGATGCGGCTGTCCTTGACCACTTCGTCGACCTCGACCGGCACCTTGCCCCACCAGACGACGCCGGCGCCAGCTTCCAGCGGGGCGCTGGCGCCGCCGATCGTGGTGAAATAGCCGCTCAGTTTCTTCGGATTGACGACCGCGTCGAAGACGTCGGCGACCGGCTTGCCGATGCGTCCGGAAACACTGAATCCAAGTGACATATCCACAACTCCTTCCCTTGATCGGCCCAACAATATGTTATATAAACATAACATGTCAAGCCGATCGCAAGACGACAATGTTTTCAAGGCGCTGGCGCATCCGCGCCGGCGTGAAATACTGGATCAGCTGAAGGACGCGCCGAAGACGACCGGCATGCTGTGCGAGGCCTTTCCCGACATCGATCGCTGCACCGTCATGCTGCATCTCAAGGTATTGGAGGAGGCCGACCTGATCGTTGCGCGGCGCGACGGCCGCGAGCGCTGGAACCATCTCAACGCGCTGCCGATCAAGCAGATCCACGACCGCTGGATCAGCCAGTATGCCGGACATGCGCTCAGCATCATCGACCGGCTGAAGTCGGACCTCGAGGCGTGAGCGGCCGCAGCATGCCATGCAGTGCCATGTCTTGCGCGGTGCGGCTGGACGAATTGAGCCGATTTATCTATAAGCCGGCCATTCCGACAGAGAACGCCGTGCTTCCACGAGTTGCACCTGGGACGCTCTGAAATTTTGAATTCGGGCATGCGGAAGACGAGGTCAGATCGCTTCGCTTCGGGATGCTCTAGCCGAGAAGACGACACCATGGCTGGCCATTCACAGTTCAAGAACATCATGCACCGCAAGGGCCGCCAGGATGCGGTGCGGTCTAAAATGTTTTCCAAGCTGGCGCGCGAAATCACCGTCGCCGCCAAGAGCGGCACGCCCGATCCATCGATGAACCCGCGCTTGCGCCTTGCGATCCAGAACGCCAAGGCGGTGTCGATGCCGAAGGACAACATCCAGCGTGCCGTCAACAAGGCCTCGATGGGCGACGCCGAGAACTACGAAGCCGTGCGGTATGAGGGCTATGGCCCGGGCGGCGTCGCGGTCATCGTCGAAGCGCTGACCGACAACCGTAACCGTTCGGCGTCGAATGTGCGCGCCGCCTTTACCAAGGCCGGCGGAGCGCTCGGTGAAACCGGCTCGGTGTCGTTCATGTGGGACCGTGCCGGCGAAATCTACTATCCGGCCTCCGCAGGCAGTGCCGACAAGGTCATGGACGCGGCAATCGAAGCCGGCGCCGATGATGTCGAGTCGGATGAGGAAGGCCACACGATCTATTGCGCCTTCGAAAATCTCGGCGAGGTCTCGAAGGCGCTGGAAGGCGCTCTCGGCGAGGCGGAATCGGTGAAGCTGATCTGGAAGCCGCAAAACAATGTTCCGGTCGACGAGGACCGGGCACAGTCGCTGATGAAGCTGGTTGCCACGCTCGAGGACGACGACGACGTGCAGAGCGTCTACGCCAACTTTGAAGTCGACGACGAGACCATGGCCAAGCTCAGCGCGGCATGAGCGGAAGCCCGGCATGAGCGAGCAGATACTCCCCGCCATCCGCATCACCTACTGCACGCAGTGCCATTGGCTGCTGCGCGCCGGCTGGATGGCTCAGGAACTGCTGTCGACCTTCGGCACCGATCTCGGCGAGGTGACATTGGTGCCCGGCACTGGGGGCATCTTCACCATCAGCTGCAATGACGTGCTGGTCTGGGACCGCAAGCGCGACGGCGGTTTTCCGGACGCGGCCAAACTGAAGCAACTGGTCCGCGACGTCATCGACCCGGATCGCGACCTCGGTCATTCCGATCGGAAGACAAAGGCGTAGAGGTCGCCGGCGCTGCCGTCACTTGCGTGGCCACGCACCGAAGGCGGCGCCAATCGCAATACCCACGGCGACGCCCATCGGAAGGTCATCCAGAGCGGTGCCGATCGCGGCACCGACACCAACTCCGATTGCCATGCCGAAGGCCATATTTGCGTATTGATCCTTCATCGGTCGCTCCATCGTCGTCAACGCGTGGCGAACCAGAAGGATGCCAGCGCGGCCATGCCGCTGATGGCGCGGACATGGTTCCACATCACCCATTCATTGAGGTAGCGTGGCCACAGGGCTGCGCCATTGCTGCTGGCTGGATCGACGGCGGCGAGCGCATCATTCAGCGGGACGTTGAAGATCATCGTCACCACCACGATGCCGATGAGATAGAGCAGGCTGCCGGCAATCAGCCAGAGCGAACCCGGCTGGCTCCAGCCAATCACCGCACCGATGGCGACAACGATGCAGACGAGCGCCGTGCCGAACAGCGCTGTCATGAACAGCGGGGTCACAGCTGTGACATTGATCGAATTCATCGCGGCAATGCCGCTTGCGGCCGGCATGCGGGCGAGGCCCGGCATGACGAAGCTGGAGAAAGCAAAGAAGACGCCGCCGACGACGCCTGAGCCGAGTGCGGCAATGAAGATGAGGGTGGGAAGAAGTTTCGCGATCATGTCATTTTGCTCCATATGCCCGTTATGTTTTCCTTCGCGCCAAAACATGAATAATCCTCACGTTTGCAAAACGTGATAAACCCTCGTATTTTGTGAGTCAAGCGATTTTGATGCATTTGGAGTCAGTCATTGGAAGACACGGCAGCCCCCGTTTCCCCGCAGGAGCAGGTTGCTTCACCGCGCCGGGCGCCGAGCCAGCAGCGCAGCCGCGAGCGGGTCGAGCGCATGCTGGCGGCTGCCTCGGCGCTGATCGCCGAGCAAGGCAGCGATGCCATGCGCATGGGAGAAGTGGCGGAACGGGCCGGTGTGTCGATCGGCTCGCTCTACCAGTTCTTTCCGGACAAGCGGGCGATCATCTGGGCGCTGGCCGAGCGCTACACCGCCGAAAGCCAAGCCTGCATCTCGGCGGCACTCGCCGGCGTCAGCGACGCCGAAGGCCTGCAGTCCGCGTTTTCAGAGTTAGTCGACATCTATTACCGGCTGTTCCTGGCCGAGCCGGTGATGCGCGACATCTGGTCGGGCACGCAGGCCGACAAGGCGCTGCGCCAACTCGAACTCGCCGACAGCCGCGCCAACGCCGAATTCCTCACCGCGGTGCTGAAACGGCTGCGGCCGGCGGTCGATCCGGCGACACTGGAAACCACGGCGTTTCTGGTCTGGCAGATGGGCGAGGCCGCCATGCGGCTGGCGATCTCGGTTGAGCGCCAGGAGGGCGACAGGCTGGTCGCCGCCTACAAGCGCATGGCGCTAAGGGAATTGCTGGCCGAGTAGCGCCGCGCCGCAACAAAAAACCCGCCACAAGGACGGGTTTTCGATCTGTGAAAGCTCGTTGAGTTAGATGCCGAAACCTTCGAAACGCTTCTTGAACTTCGACAGGCGGCCGCCGCGGTCGAGCAGGGTCTGCTGGCCGCCGGTCCAGGCCGGGTGGGTGGTCGGGTCGATATCGAGGTTCATCGTATCGCCTTCCTTGCCCCAGGTCGAACGGGTCGAGTATTCGGTGCCATCGGTCATGACGACCTTGATGGTGTGGTAGTCGGGATGAATAGCGCTCTTCATGGCTCGGTTCCTGGCTTGCCGGCGCTGCCGACGGGCATAAGCCTGCGTCGATGCGCCTCTTTTTAAAACTCGAAGCCGCAGCTATTGAGGAGCCACGGCTTCTAAAACGGTCGGCGAGCCTATACATCAGCCGGAATTGAATCACAAGGCCGCGGCAAGCGCATATTGAGGCGTAGACCCCAAGGGCGGCTGGAGGAAACATCGGGATGGCGCAAATCACCAGCGCAGACGAGCGCCGGCGTTCGCTCAAGCCGCTCCGGCGCCTGTTCCCGTACATCACGCACTATCGCACACTGGTCGTCGGCGCCATTATCTCGCTGGTCATCGCGGCGGCAACCACGCTGGCGCTGCCGCTGGCGGTGCGACGCATGATCGATCATGGTTTTTCGTCGTCCAGCACTACCTTCATTGCCGAATATTTCGCCGCCCTGGTGGCGATGGCCGCCCTGCTGGCGGCGGCATCGGCCGGCCGCTACTATTTCGTCATCACGCTAGGCGAGCGCGTCGTCGCCGACATCCGGCGCGATGTCTTTGCCCATGTGACGACGCTGTCGCCTGCCTTCTTCGACACCGCCCAGTCCGGCGAGATCGTGTCGCGGCTTGCCGCCGACACGACGCAGGTCAAGTCGGCGGTAGGAGCCACGGCCTCGGTGGCGCTGCGCAATGTCATCCTTGGTCTTGGCGCGGTGGGAATGATGGTCATCACCAGTCCGAAACTGTCGGGCCTGGTCATTGCCGCCATTCCTGTCATCGTGCTGCCGCTGGTCGCTTTCGGCCGTTCGGTGCGGCGCAAATCACGCCAGGCGCAGGATACGCTGGCCGATGCCACGGCCTATGCCAGCGAGCAAATCGGCGCGGTGCGCACGCTGCAGGCCTTCACCAATGAGAGGCTGGTCACCGGGCATTTCTCGGCCGCGGTGGAAGCTGCTTTCGAGGCCGCACGCTCCTCGATCTTCGCGCGCTCCTTCCTTACCTTCTTCGCCATTTTCACCATCTTCTCGTCCGTCGTGGCGGTGCTGTGGTTCGGCTCGCGCGACGTGCTCGAAGGCTCGATATCGCCGGGTACGCTCGGCCAATTCCTGCTCTATTCGGTGTTCGCCGCCGGTGCACTTGGGGCGTTGTCGGAAGTCTGGGGCGAGCTTGCGCAAGCGGCGGGTGCCGCCGAACGGCTGACCGAGATCCTGGCCGAGAAGCCGGCGATCCAGGCTCCCGCCGATCCGAAGCCGCTGCCGGTCGTCGCCAAGGGCGCGATCGTCCTCGACAATGTCTCCTTCTCCTACCCGGCGAGGCCCGACCGCGCCGCCGTGCACGGCTTGAGCTTTCAGGTCATGCCGGGCGAGACGGTGGCGATCGTCGGGCCGTCAGGGGCCGGCAAGAGCACGGTGTTTTCACTGATCCTGCGCTTCTACGATCCCGAAACAGGCAAGATCCTGATCGACGGTGTCGACGTGCGCGAGGCCGATCCCGTTTCGGTCCGCCAGCGCATCGCGATCGTGCCGCAGGACGTCACCATTTTCGCGGCAAGCGCGCGTGACAATATCGGTTTCGGCCGGCCGGGAGCCAGCAAGGCCGAAATCGAGACGGCGGCGAAGGATGCACTTGCCGATGAATTCATCCTCAAGCTGGAAAAAGGCTATGACAGCCAGGTCGGTGAGCGCGGCGTGACGCTGTCAGGCGGCCAGCGCCAGCGGGTTGCGATCGCCCGCGCCATCCTGCGCGACGCCCCGATCCTGCTGCTCGACGAGGCCACCTCCGCCCTCGACGCCGAAAGCGAGACGCTGGTGCAGACGGCGCTGGAACGGCTGATGCAGGGCCGCACCACGATCGTCATCGCCCACCGCCTGGCAACGGTGCTGAAGGCCGACAGGATCCTGGTCATGGATGGCGGCTCGATCGTCGAGGAAGGCACGCATCAAAGCCTTGTCGCCAAGGGCGGCATCTATGCGCGGCTGGCCAAGCTGCAGTTCGAAACCGGCGCCAGCGCCTTCAGGGGTGCGGCGGAGTAGGCTCAGCTCAGTCCGGTTTCCAGTCCGCGAGTAGGACAACGCTGCCAAACTGTTTGGCTTTAGCAAAATGGCGCTGGTCAGCCGTGACAAAAGTGCCGCCACGTTCGATAGCCATTGCGTGATAGATGCTGTCAAACAGAGTTGGGTGGCCCTTGTCAGCAGTGGCCGACGTTGCAATTTTCTCGGCTGTAGCCAAGTCCTGGATAGTCGGCTCTTCAATTGCCAGCCCCAACTCTCGAAACTGATCGAAAAGCTGGCCGACTACGGCAAGCGGCAATTCGACATGCAAGGCGGCTGATAGTGCTTCATACAACACTATTGACGGAGCGAGATAACCTTGTCCCTGCTCCAACATGCGATCGACCAAATCGCGTGCGGCCTTGCTGTCCTCCTCTTGCTTGAGAAGCTTCACGAACACGGAAGCATCTACGACGATCATTTCTTGGTGCCTTCGAGCACGTCGAAGGGGCGGCCATCCCACTTCATCCGCTGGAGGCGTAGGAAATCGGTGGTACTTTCACCTCGAACGCTGGATTCGCGCGGCAGTTCGTCCAGCATTTTTTTAAGGCGCTTGACCGCAACGGCACGTAGCGCCTGATCTATTGCCTTCTCCACGAAACGCGATCTCTCGCTTTTCGGCACTTCGTCCTCCAGCCGGTTCTTGATTTCAGCGGCGATGGAAAAGGTGGCACGTTCTTTCGGAGTAGAAATTCCCACGATGCGTTCCTTCAATTCCTCATACGGAAATATATGCTCCAAGGGTATGAAACGCAATGCTCCTACGGCGTCAGGCCTTCCCGTACCGGTTCTTCAGGTGATCGGTGAAATAAATGGCGTTGAGCTTTTCGCCGGTGGCGCGTTCGAGCAGATCCGGCGTCGACCAGCGTGATCCCTGCGCCCAGATTTTTTCGCGGCGCCACTCGTTGATCGCCTCGAAATTGCCTTTGGAGAGATCGTCATCGGCGGCAGGATGATCCCGCGTCAGCGCCGCCCATTGCTGCGCCGCCATCATCGCGCCCAGCGTATAGGAAGGGAAATAGCCGAAGGCGGCCCCTGGCCAATGCACGTCCTGCATCGGCCCGTCGGCCGGATTGTCGATGGTGGAAAGACCGAGGTAATCGCGCATCTTGGCGTCCCAGGCTTCGGGCAGGTCGGCGACCTCCAGCCGGCCCGCGACGAGCTCCTGCTCCAGTTCGTAGCGCAGGATGACATGCAGGGGGTAGGTCACCTCGTCGGCATCGACACGGATCAGGCCGCGCTCGACGCGATGCACATGCGGCAGGATATCGTCGAGCGACCAGGCCTCACCGAGATGCTTTTCAACCACCGGCAGCGCCCAGCTCCAGAAGGCCGGGTTGCGGCCGAGCTGTTTTTCGACGAACAGGCTCTGGCTTTCATGCACGGCCATGCCGCGCGCCTTGCCGAGCGGCCAGTGCGACCATGCCTTCGGCAGGTTCTGTTCGTAGAGCGCATGGCCGGTCTCGTGCAGCACGCCCATCAGCGCCGACAGGAAGTCGGACGTCTTGTAGCGGGTGGTGATGCGCACGTCGCTTGGCACGCCGCCGCAGAAAGGATGGTGCGACACCGACAGCGACCCGTGTGTCAGGTCGAAGCCGACCGCCGCCATCATGGCAAGGCCGAGCTCGCGCTGCCGGTCGATCGCATAGGTGCCTGAGAGCGGCTTCAGCGGGTGCTTGCGCAGCCGTGCGTCCTGGATCGCCAGCGCCTCCGGCACGAAGCCTTTCAGGAAAGCCTTCAGGTCGGCGAAGACTGGCGTGATGTCGGCGGTGCGGTTGCCGGGGTCGTACTGCTCCATCAGCGCGTCATAGGGGGCGAGGCCGAGCATGTCGGCACGCAGCGCCGCTTCCTCGCGCACCAGCGCCACGACGCCCTCCAGCGCCGGCTGGAAGCCCGCCCAGTCGTTCTTGGCGCGCAGGCCGCGCCACAGCTGCTCGCAACGCATGCGCGCGGTCGTCTGGCGTTCGACGAATTCGACCGGCAGGCAGGTCAGGTTGGTATATTGGCGCCGCAGTTCCGAGACCGCGGTGCGCTGCTCTTCACCCAACGCTTCCTGCTCTGCCGCGGCGATCCAGTCTGCTATCTCCGGCGCCGTTGCCCTGGTGTGATACATGCCGGCCAGTGCCGACATCGCCTCGGCACGCTTCTCGCCGCCGCCGACGGCCATGTGGGTGGCCTCGTCGGCACCGAGGATGGCCAGCGCGTGCTCGAGTGCTTCGAGCTTGTGACCGAGGTCATCGAGTTTCTGAAAGGACATGGCGGCTTCCGCGATTGGGGACGGCGCGAAAAGACACCAACGCAAATGTGTTTGCAACCCTCAGGCACCGCGCAACGGACGCATCTTGCGTGGGGGCGGTCATGCGTGAAATGCTGCCGGCAACAATTGGGGGAAACAACATGATCGGCAACATCCTGGTCGCGCTGGTGGCCTTGATCCACGTCTACATCGTCTATCTGGAGATGGTGCTGTGGGACACGCCGCGTGGGCACAAGGCATTCAATCTGACGCCCGAATTCGCCAGTGCCTCGAAGGTGCTCGCCGCCAATCAGGGGCTCTACAACGGGTTCCTCGCCGCCGGCCTGATCTGGGGGCTTTACCTCGGTGCGGCCGGTTTTCGGGTCAAGCTGTTCTTCCTGTCGTGCGTGGCCATTGCCGGCCTCTATGGCGCGGCAACGGTTGGCCGCAAGATCCTGTTCATCCAGACCGTGCCGGCGGCGATTGCCCTGATCGCGGTGTGGCTCGGCTGGTAAAAAGGACGCCCGCGGGATGGCTCCCCGAAGGCGTCAGCGGTCCCTTCCTCTTGGACCGTTCAACCGTTCGGGTAGTTGCCGCCGTCGGCGCCGTCGCCTATCAGGAAACCGCTACCGGTATCGATCATCAACCGCTGATCGACATTGTCGAGACGACGCAACAGGTCGTGGTATTGCGCGGCCGGTATCCTGCCATGATAGGACGCGGCGACTTTCTCGGCCGCTTGACCGATGTGGGCCGTGCGCATTTCCAGGCGTTCCGCCACGGCCGGGGTGATGTTGTTGGCCTGTCTCGCGTCCACGATGCCCTGATGCACGCCCTGCACCTGTTGGATGAGCGCCTCGACACGCGGGCCGGTCATGTCGGTCGGATCGGTCGCGTCGAGAGCGCCCTTGTGATGGCCCGCGGCATAGGCACCGGCAAGCGGAACAGCGATGAGGAACGCCGTGAGTGTAGCAGTTCTAAGCGAGGTCTTGAAAGAGCGCATCACGCGTCTCCTCTTGTGGAGGAAAGCGGCGGTTGTCCGCCCGCCTTCCGGCCTTGGGCCGTCCGGTTCCGTCGCGTCGCGATGAGGGGGATTCATCGCCGGCGGTTCTCGGCCCAGGCGGCAAGCTAGGACCGCCCCGCGACAATGTGTAATTAAAAAAAGATAATCTTTTCAGGCCTTGCCGGCCTCGATATGCGCCCTAGAGTTGAGCCGACGAACAAGTTCGCGTGATGATGGATCAACGTTCGGTGAGCTTCAGTTCAATACGGCGGTTCTTGTTGCGCGCCTCTTCGGTGTCGGCGGGATCGAGCGGCTGGAACTCACCGAAACCGGCGGCGACGAGGCGGTTGGCCGGCACGCCGTTCTCGATCAGGAATTTCACCACCGAGGTCGAACGGGCCGTCGACAGCTCCCAATTGTCGCGGTAACGGCCGGCGCCGGAGAGCGGCTTGTTGTCGGTATGACCGTCGACGCGCAGCACCCAGTTGATCTCGGGCGGGATTTCCTTCTGCAGCTCGATGATGGCGTCGGCGAGCTTCTTCATCTCGACCTTGCCGGCATCGTTGATCACCTCGGAGCCGGTCGGGAACAGCACTTCCGACTGGAAGACGAAGCGGTCGCCGACGATGCGGATGTTCTCGCGGTCGGCGAGGATTTCGCGTAAGCGGCCGAAGAAGTCGGAGCGGTAGCGGTTCAACTCCTGCACGCGCTGTGCCAGTGCGACGTTGAGGCGACGGCCGAGGTCGGCGATCTTGGTGTTTGAATCGCGGTCGCGGATTTCGGAGACGTTGAGCGCATCCTCGAGCGCGCCGATCTGCTTGCGCAGTGCCGCGATCTGCTGGTTGAGGATCTCGACCTGGCTCAGTGCCTGCTGGCTGATCTGGCGCTGGCTGTCGAGTTCGCCGCCGAGCGCCGCGGCGCGCTGGTTGGCGGCGTCGCCGGCGCCCGCACCTTGCGCCAGCAACTGCTGGAGCCGGCTCCTTTCCGCTTCCGCCGCCGACAGCGATGCCTGCAGATTGGCCAGCGAGTCATCCTTGTCCTGCGCCGTCGAGCGCTCCAGCGCCAGCAACTGCGTCAGTTCGTTGATCTGGGAGTTGAGGCGCGAGAGTGCCGTATCCTTGCCGGAGATTTCGCGTCCCAGCAGGAACTGCGCCAGCACGAATACCGTGAGCAGGAACATGATTGCCAGCAACAACGTCGACAGCGCGTCGACGAAGCCCGGCCAGTAGTCGATGCGGCGATCGGTGCGCCGGCCCCTGGCGAGTGCCACTTCAGTGCACTCCGGGCTTCTTCAGGGCATCGGCGATCTTTTCCAGTGTGTTGCGCATCGCCTTCTGCTCGTCGGACTGGGCTTCGACCCAGTCGCGCATGATCTGCTGTTCCGAGCGCATGTTCTTGACCAGGCCGGAAATGCCGTCGGCGAGATTGGCCATGGCGGTGGCGACGCGCGGGTTGGAGCCGCCGCCATTCTCCTGCATGCTGCGCAGCCGTTCCGACAGCACCCGGATCTCGTCGGAGGATTCGGTCTTGGCCGGGTCGGCGACGACGATGTCCGACGACAGGTCGGTCACCGAGGACAGCCAGTTTTCCAGTTCGGTGTAGAAGCGCGTCTGGGCGCGGCCGGCCTGCAGGTCGAGGAAGCCGAGCACCAGCGAGCCGGAGAGGCCGAACAGCGAGGACGAGAAGGCCGTGCCCATGCCGGCCAGCGGCGCGGAAAGCCCCTGCTTCAGGGAATCGAGCACCGCGGCGGCGTCACCGGTGCCGGGATCGAGCGATTCGATGGTCTCGCGGATCGAACCGATGGTGTTCAACAGTCCCCAGAAGGTGCCGAGCAGGCCAAGGAACACCAGCAGGCCGACGAGATAGCGCGAGGTGTCGCGGCTTTCGTCGAGGCGGGTGGCGATGGAATCGAGCATGGTGCGCATCGAACTGGTCGAGAAGGCCATCGCCGAGGAGCGGCCGATCATCGCCTTCATCGGAGCCAGCAGCACCGGTTCGGTCGTCTCCGAGCCGGCACGGAAGGAGTTGACCCAGCGCACTTCGCGAAACAGCCGCCCGACCTGGGCGAAGGCCAAAAGGATGCCGACCACCAGCACGCCGACGATCAGGCCATTGAGGCCGGGATTGCTGCCAAAAGCGGTTGAGATCTGTCGGGTCAGAATGGCGGCGATGAAGGCGACGATGACCAGGAAGATCACCATGGTCAGCAAAAAGACCTGCGGGCTCGATAGTTTATGCGGGTCGTAGATCAGGACATCAGAACGTCTGCCCATGCCGAAGGATCTGAGAAAAGCCATCCGTGCCCCGTTTCCGATGCCGCCGCCGATCACGTAAACCGCGACTCTAAACGGAATTGTGACCAAATTGAATGGCGCTTGGCAATATAGCCGCGTCGATAGTGTCAGAGGCGATTGATGACCAGACAGTCGACCATGGCGGCCAGATGCAGGCCGGCGCCGGTGACGACGAAACCGTGCCACAGCGCGTTGTGGAAGCGCAGCCCCTTCCAGGCGAAGAAGATGACGCCGCAGGAATAGACGATGCCGCCGGCGACGATCAGCGCTATCGATGTCGTCGGCAGCGTCTGGACAAGCGGCTTGACCAGGATGATGCCGCTCCAGCCGATGGCAAGATAGAAGCCGATCGCCAGCCGGTCGAAACGGCCGGGAAAGAATACCTTGATGGCAATGCCCAGCACTGCCGCGGTCCAGACCAGCACGATCATCCAGCGCGCCAGCGGCGAGCCTTCGAGCTGCGCCAGGAAAGGCGTATAGGTCGCGGCGATCAGCAGATAGATCGCGGCGTGGTCGAAACGCCGCAACACCCATTTTGCCGGCGACGACACCGGCCACAGATTGTAGGTCATCGACACCGAGAGCACGGTGAGCAGCGAAACCACGTAGAAGGCGGCGGCGATGTATTCGCCCGGTCCGACACGAAACGCCGCCAGCGCCAGCAGTGCGGAACCGGCCGATATCGCCAGCACGATGCCGACCGCGTGGACGATACCGTCTGCGATCGTCTCGGCACGCGAATAGTGCCAGCGTCCGATGAACGGGATATCGGGGTAGGGTTCGTTGTCTCTCACTAAGCCGGGTTCCTGCACCGCGCCCTCCAATTTGGGCGCATGCCGGGCAGTATTTCAAGCTTTCGTTGCGGTTTTGCGACTGCGGCGCATCAGCGCGGCGTGCCTGTCAGCGGGAGGAGAGCGGCTTCTTGACGACCTTCAGCAAAGCGCGCTGGATGACCTCGTTGCCGGCGACGACCGAACCGTTGTCGAGCATGTCCTGGCCGCCATCCATGTCGGAGACGAAGCCGCCTGCCTCGCGGATCAAAAGCAGCCCGGCGGCGATGTCCCAGGCCGACAGGCCGGTTTCCCAGAAGCCATCCATGCGGCCGGCGGCGACATAGGCGAGATCGAGCGAGGCGGAGCCGAGGCGGCGGACGCCGGAAACCTCGGCCATGACGTTGCGCAGTTCGACCAGGAAATTGCCGTGGTGGCCGCGGCCGAGATGCGGCATGCCGCAGCCGATCACGGTGTCGACCAGCTTGATGCGGCCAGCGACGCGCAAGCGGCGGTCGTTCATGAAGGCGCCGCCGCCGCGTTCGCAGGTGTACAGTTCGTCCATCGCCGGATTGTAGATGACGCCGGCGACGATCTGGCCCTGGCGCTCCAGCGCGATCGAAACGGCAAAGAGCGGAATGCCGTGCAGGAAATTGGTGGTGCCGTCGAGCGGGTCGACGATCCAGCGATGCTGGCCGTCGTCGCCTTCGACCACGCCGCGCTCTTCCATCAGGAAGGAATAGCCGGGCCGAGCCTTGGACAGTTCGGCAAAGACGATGTCCTCTGCCTTGCGGTCGGCCTGGCTGACATAGTCGCCGGGGCCTTTCATCGAGACCTGCAGGTTCTGCACCTCGCCGAAGTCGCGCGACAGCGAGCGGCCGGCCTTCATTGCGGCCTGGACCATGACGTTGAGAAGGGCTGAGCGTGCCATAGTGCTTTTTCCCGGTGCTGCGCTTTAAACTCCGCCTCGATGCATGTCGGTGACCCAGAACCGAGGCCACTTTTGGGCGACATGCGTCAGTCGGCGCGGCGCACGTAAGTGATTTCGTTGGTGTCGACGATGATGCGCTCGCCGGCGCCGATGAAGGGCGGCACCAGGACGCGGATGCCGTTCTCCAGGATCGCCGGCTTGTAGGACGATGCCGCCGTCTGACCCTTCACCACCGGGTCGGCCTCGGTGATGGTCAGCGTCACATAGTCGGGCAGCGAAATGCCGATCGGCCGCTCTTCGTAGAGCTGGACCGTCACCATCATGCCGTCCTGCAGGAAGGCGGCGCGATCGCCGACGAAGTCCTTGTTCAATTCGAGCTGCTCGTAGCTCTGGGTGTCCATGAACACCAGTGCGTCTTCCTGCGCGTAGAGGAAGGAAAAATCCTTCAGGTCGAGCCGGATCTGTTCGACGGTCTCGGCCGAGCGGAAGCGCTCGTTGAGCTTGGTGCCGTTGATGAGATTCTTCAGTTCGACCTGATTGTAGGCGCCGCCCTTGCCGGGCTTGACGGTGTTGGTCCTGACCGCCACCCAAAGGCCGCCATCATGCTCGATGACATAGCCGGGACGGATTTCGTTACCATTGATCTTGGCCATGATGAGATGATCCGGAATGATGCCAACGGCCACGCCGTTGGTATGGGATGTTCGCTGGGAAAGCGATTTCGGGCTCCCAAGACCACAAATCGCCAGAAGAGGCAAGGGAGCGGGCAGGTCGGTGCCAGGCGAGGGGAGCCGAGGTTACACTTGCAATGACCGCGAGAACCGCCGTCAAGGCAGCCGGTTGGCCTTCTGCAGCGCCTGCTTGGTCTGGTCGTCGTCCAGCCCCTGCAGGAAGTCGTCCATCTGTGGGTCGATGAGGCCGGCACGGCGGGCGACGACGTACCAGGCGCCGGCAAGCACAAGGTCCGGATCGGTGCCGATGCCTTGCATGTAGAGCTTGGCCAGGCGGTTCTGGGCGGCGACATTGCCGCCTTCCGCCGCCTGCTTCATCCAGCCGAAGGCGGATTTCAGGTCGCGCGCACCGCCGCGGCCTTCGATCATCCAGGCGGCGAGATCGATCTGCGCGGTGTCGTAGTTCTGCCTGGCTGCCTGCGCCAGCAGGCGCCTTGCCTGGGCGTCGTCGCGTGGCTTGCCGCCGACGCCATTGGCGTAGATCTGCGACATCGCATATTGCGCGTCCGCGAGGCCGGTCGCGGCGGCGCGCTCATAGTAGGAGACCGCCTTGGCCATGCCGGCATCGCCGGGGTCCTGCTGGACCAGCATCTGCGCGAAATTGAATTGCGCCAGCCGGTTGCCGGCTTCGGCGGCGGCCTGCATCAAGGCGTAGGCCTCTTTTCCATCCTTTTTGACATAGCGGCCGTCGAGCAGCATCAGCGCATACTGGAACTGCGATTCCGGCACACCCTGTTCGGCGGCCAGCGCGTACCATTTCGCCGCTTGCGCCGAATTGACCGGTACACCGAGCCCCCGCGACAGGATCTCGGCCACCAAGGTCTGCGCCGCCGGATCGCCGTTTTGCGCCCGGACCAATGCCAGATTGTAAGCTGTCTTGTAGAGACCGCGCTGGAAGGCGCCATAGGCCGCGTCGGCGGGTTTTGCGCCGAAGCGGTCGGGATTGACCGTGTCGGCCGACGGCAGCGGCGCGGGCTCGGCCGTGGTGGCGGGCTGCGGCAATGGCTTGTCGATCGGCTTGCCGGTGTGGACGCCGATTTCCGGCTTGGGCTGCGGCAGGGGGACGGTCTCCGCGGCGGCAGCCTGGACCATCAGCACCGCAAGCAGAGCCTGGAGGGGAAGCGTCGCCGGGGACATTTCAGTCCTCGAAGCGCGGCGCGGTCTCGTCGAGCAGCGCGTTGGCGCTGGCGACCGCTGTCTTGGGATCGGTGCCGTCGGCGAACACGGCGCTCGACAGTGCCACGAATTCGGCACCTGTGGCGCCCACGGCTTCGACCGAGGCGATTTCGGATCCGGCCATGACGATGCACGGGATCTGGATCATGTCCGCCCACCATGCGCCGAGCGACAGGTTGCGCGGGTGTGGTTCGGGCTTGTTGTCGTAACCGAAGCGGCCGAAGAAGATGTAATCGGGCCGTGTCTCGCCGAGCTCAAGCGCGTCGTCACGCGTCTTGGCGCCGCCGGTGCCGACCATCATCTTTGCCTGGAAATGCTCGATCGTCTCGGCGAGCTCGGCCTTGGAGACCTCGACATGGATGCCGTCGGCCTGGACGCGGCCGGCTATGCGGGTGTCGCCGGCGATGATGACAGCAACGCCGGCGGCTTGCGCTGCCGGCACGATCTGTTCGGCGAAAGCCTGGAAGGAGGCTTCATCCATGCCGTTCTCGGGCAGGATCAGCGAAGCGACATCGCCGCCATCGAATGCCGCGATAATACGGGCAGCCGGCACGCCGGACGGCGCGATCAGCACGATGCGACAGCGATTGGGGGGCGTTGCGTCATTCATGGTTCTTCGGGTCCCGAGTTTCGCCTATGCCGGGCGAAGATGGTTGGATTGCGGCATAGAGCAAAGTGCCCGCTTTGAACAGGCGGGCAGCCGGGATCGCGATGTTGCCCCGCCGGACGCCGGCGGACCGCTTTACTTGATCGGGTGTGGGCTCGCGACTGGTGGTTTGGTCCTCCACAGCGTCCAGCCGAGATTCATGCCGGCGGCGGCGATCAGGATGGTGGTGGCGCCGACGATCTGGCTCAGGTGCAACCGATGGCCGAAGGCCACGACATCGACCAGGATCGCGACCACCGGGTAGATGAAGGACAGCGACCCCTGCAGATGCGTCGGCAGCTTCTGGATGGCACCGTACATCAATATGTACATCAGGCCGGTGTGGACGATGCCGAGCGTCGCCAGCATGGTCCAGCTCCACGCATCGGCCGGAAGCTGGGAAAAATTGGCGAACGGCGCCAGCATGACGACGCCGACGCAGACCTGGATCAGCGCGATGAGGTGCGGCGGCGTGCCCTTGAGCTTCTTGGTGACGATGGCGGCGACGGCCCAGAAGAAAGCCGCGCCCAGCGCCATGACGATGCCGGTAAAATAATCCGTGCCGGCCATGTCGGCATTGGGGGCGGCGTCAGGAGCGGCCTGCACGATCAGCACCATGCCGGCGAAGGCGATGGCCAGCCAGGCCAGCTTGGTCAGGGTCAGCCGCTCGGCGAAGACGAGCGCGCCGAAGCCGACCAGCATGAAGGGCTGCGTGTTGTAGACGGCGGTGGCGATCGAGATCGACGCGCGGGAAAACGCGCTGAACAGCAAAAGCCAGTTGACGACGATGGCGACGCCGCCGAGCGCGGCGATGCCGATGATGCGCAACGACAGTCTGTTGCGCAGCAAGCCCAGCCCGGCGCAGATGATGAGCAGCGTCAGCGCGCCGAAAGCGCAACGCCAAAACACCACATCCATGATCGGCTGGCCGGACAGGACGACGAACCATCCGATCGTTCCCAGTATCGCCATAGCGGCCGACATTTCGACCGTGCCGCGCACTGTATCGTTCACAACAAACCTCCATATCAGTTGAGCCATTATAATCTCATGCGGAAACGCGGCTTTCCATCGAATGAGAAAGGAGGTATGGGTAAATGACCTAGTTATATTAGGCCATGGTTCCAAATCAGCGAGAAATGTAAAATGCTTGATGATCTCGACCGAAATCTCCTTGAAATCCTGATCAGGGATGCGCGGACCTCGCTGAAGGAACTGGCCGCCCAGGTCGGGCTGTCGTCGCCCAGCGTTTCGGAGCGGCTTCGACGACTCGAGGAGCGCGGCGTCATCCGCGCGTTCACCGTCGAAATCGATCCGCTGGCGCTTGGCTATACCTTGCAGGCGATCGTGCGCATCCGGCCCCTGCCGGGCAAACTGCACATCGTCCAGAAGCTGATCGAGGAGATCCCCGAATTCGGCGAATGCGACAAGGTGACGGGTGATGACTGCTTCGTCGCCCGGCTGTTCGTGCGCTCGATCAGTGATCTCGACGGGATTCTCGACCGCATCGCCGACAAGGCCGAGACCAGCACCGCCATCATCAAGGCGCAGCCCATCCGGCGGCGGCCGCCACCGCTCGATGCAACCGCGCCTCGTGACAGGGTAAGGGCCTTGCAGGCTTCCTGAGCCAGGCTGGGCTCGGCCATGTTTTCAGAGGGCCGATCGAAGCCGGGTGGAAAGCCGGCGGCCGGTTGGTTAGGGTGCCGGCCCAAACGAGACCGTCATGGCGCAGAATATATACGACCGGGAGGATTTCTTCGCAGGCTACAGCCAGCTCGGCCGTTCCGTCGAAGGTCTGGATGGCGCCGCCGAGTGGCCGGCGCTGCGCGCAATGCTGCCCGATGTCAGCGGTTCGAGGATCGCCGATCTCGGCTGCGGCTTCGGCTGGTTCTGCCGCTGGGCCCGCGAGCATGGGGCGGCGCAGGTGCTTGGCCTGGATCTGTCGGAGAAGATGCTTGCCCGGGCAAGGGCCGCCCACCCGGATGCGGGCATAGACTATGAGACGGCCGATCTCGATCGGCTCAGCCTGCCGGAAGCCAGCTTCGATCTCGTCTACAGCTCGCTCGCCCTGCACTATGTCGAGGATGTGTCGCATCTGTTCGGGACCGTGCATCAGGCCCTGGCGCCTGGCGGGCATTTCGTCTTGTCGACGGAACATCCGATCTTCATGGCGCCGACCAAACCCGGCTGGGTGATCGATGCCGAAGGCCGCAAGACGTGGCCTGTCGACCAGTATCTGGTGGAAGGACCGCGCAGCACCGACTGGCTGGCCAAGGGTGTCGTGAAACATCACCGCACGATCGGCGCCACCATCAACGCACTGATCCGGTCCGGCTTCACCATCGGCCATGTCGAGGAATTCCGGCCGACAGCCGAGCAGATTGAGGCCAAACCCGAACTGGCTGAGGAACTCGAGCGGCCGATGTTCCTGCTGGTCTCGGCGCGTCGGTAGGCACAGGCCTGCGTCGGCTCGCAGGCGCGGCCGCCACGCTCATATTTGCTGTCGCTCCGCCCGGCATTCTGGGCTATTCAAGCGTCGACACGCTTTCCCTCCGGACCAGCCCCCTCCCATGTCAGGCCTGCTTCTCGATCCGTGGTTCTATGCGGCCGCCATTCCGGCGGTCATTCTGGTCGGCCTGTCCAAGGGCGGCTTCGGCGGCGCCGTCGGCTTCGTCGGCGTGCCGCTGATGGCGCTGACCATGCCGCCGGTGCAGGCGGCAGCCATCCTGCTGCCGATCCTGTGCCTGATGGATATCGTCTCGGTATGGACATGGTGGGGCGTTTATAACAGAAAGATGCTGGTCGACATGATGCCGGGCGCCGTCATCGGCATCGGCCTTGGCTGGCTGACGGCGGCACTGGTCACCGAAGAGGCGGTGCGGCTGATCGTCGGCGCCGTCGCCATCATCTTCGTCCTGCGCTGGCTTTATCTGCAGTTCCGCCATGGCGCCGATCACGCGGCGGCGCCCAACCGCGTGGCCGCCGCGGTCTGGGGCACGGTCGCCGGGTTCACCAGTTTCGTCGCCCATGTCGGCGGCCCGCCCTTCCAGGTCTATGCCTTGCCGATCCGTCTCGATCCAAAGGTTTTGTCGGGCACCGCCGCGATCTTCTTTGCCGCCACGAATGCGCTGAAGCTTGTGCCTTATTTCGCGCTCGGCCAGTTCGACACCGCCAATCTGACGGCATCGGCGGCGCTGATGCCGCTGGCGCCGCTGTCGACCATTGCCGGGGCCTGGCTGGTGCGCCGGATGCGGCCGGAAACCTTCTATCCCTTCACCTACGCAACCGTCGCGGTCGTGGCGCTGAAGCTGCTGTGGGATGGTATCGCCGGACTGATGTAGAAAGGCGACCGCGCAGGTTCCTCACCATCAGGGTCAGGCGGGGCTTGGCAGGAGGCGACGGTTACCGCCAAACGCCAGCGTGGCACCCACCACGACGACCAGCATCATGCCGGCGAGGATGCCGATGTCATGCACGGTCGGTTTGAACACCATGTCGGCAATGATCACCAGCATCACCGCATAGTCGAAGCGTGCCGCGCTCATCATGCGCTGGCCGATGGCAAGAACGGCTGGCGTGACGCCCTCCCTGGCGATCATCTCGCCCATGCGCTCGCCGGTCGGCTTGAAGATGAACATGCCGATCGAAAAGGTCGTGGCGTAGCCGGCCAGGCCGATCAGGATCCACAGGTCGGAGAAGCCGACCCAGAACCAGCACATGATGAGGCCGAAAATCAGCGTCAGCATCGACATCGGCGCAAAGAACCTGCCGCCCAGCTGACCGCTGGCGCGCATTGCCTGCAGTTTTTCCTCTATGTTGCCCGCCCGCTCGGCAAGCATGCCCAGCAGGAACAGCACGAAGCCGCCACCGACCCACAGAATGGCGGTAGTGACGTGGAGGAATTTGACGATCGAGTACCAGTCCATGGTTTGCTCCTGCAGTGTTCCGGTCAGGTTTGTGGCGGCGCGGATGGCGCCGCCGTCAGAGGAGCGGGCGTTTAGCGCGGTGCCTGTTTCGGTACGATGTCGCGAAAAATCCGGCTCTGTTTCAGCCTGCCCTCAACTTACGAAGTCGCCGAGATTGTGAATGCACTATCTGATTTTCTGCTAATATACGGATGTCGGGAGGGGTTGGCGCGACATCGTCCGGATACGCTGCCGATGCTAGTGCGCCAATGCCGGGAGCCCGGTGGCGACAACAATCGCCTGACGATCAACCCATTCCCGCAAACGGGAAAAGGCAATTCGGGGGACCATTATGCAAGGGATAGCACGGAATTTCTTCACCCTGGCCATCATCTATTCGCTGTGCGGCATGGCGCTCGGCCTGTACATGGCGATCAGCCAGGATCACGGACAGATGCCGACCCACGCCCACACGATGGTGGCCGGATGGCTGATGTCGGCGGTCTTCGCCTTCTTCTACCATTTGTTTCCGGCAATCGGGCAGAAGACGCTCGCTACCGTTCATTTCTGGCTGACCGCAATCAGCGGTATCGGCCTGCTGATCGGCCTCTATTTCCTGCTTGCCGGCAATGCCGCGGTCGAACCGCTGGTGGCGGCCTCCTCGATGGGCTTCTACGCAGCCATGCTGTTGTTTGCCTTCATCGCGTTGCCCGCCGTCTGGAGGACAGCCTGAGCTAGCCTGACGTAGGAGATGATGTGCTGTTACGGCACAGTATGGCGGCGTTCGGTCAAAAAACATCCGCGCCGTTAAGGCTTCATTAAGCTTTACAGGTGTTTACTATGTTTATCCAGTGATCTGGATTCTTACCGAGTGGTTGGAGCCACTTTGTTTGACGCCTCCCTGTTAACTCCTGAGAGCCGCCTTATCCGCGGCTCTTTTTTTGTCTTCATTTCCCTTTTGTCCGCATCTCAGCGGGGGCCGCCCAATGGCGGCTCGCCGTTAACCTTCTGTTAAACATGTGCTTGCCTTCGCCAGTGACGAAGCGCATTTTCAAGCTTCAGTCAGATAGGGTTCCGGGTGTATCGGCAGGGAGCCGAATCGGCCGGTTGCAAGTGCAGGGGCGTATCAATGAACGAGCCTTCGAAGGGCAGTGCGAAAACCGTCAAGCTGGCGGAGCGCCGGGTTTTCTCGCAATCCTTCAAGCCGCTTTACCAGGAAGGCATGGGCCTGGTCGAACAGGCCGCCGAATATCTCGACGGCAAGGGCCGGGCCGAGGCAAAGAAACTGTCGCGGCTGGGCGCCACGCTCTATGCGGCCGAATCGATGCGGCTGACCACCAGGCTGATGCAGGTTGCGTCCTGGCTGCTTTTGCAGCGCGCCGCCAATTCCGGCGAGATGACCCGCGACCAGGTCGCGTCGGAAAAGTCCAAGGTGCGCCTCGACACCGCTTCCGCCCATGACGAAGCCACCGGCTGGGCCGAGCTGCCCGAGGATTTCCTCGACCTCGTCACCCGCTCGCTGCGCCTGCAAGCACTGGTGCGCCGCATGGACGACGAGATCTATGGTTCGGGCGCCTTGATCGACATGCAATCGATGGCTCGCCGCCTCAATCCGGTTTCCGACCAGATCAGCCTGCTCAACACGGCTTTCGCTCGGGGTTAAAACCTCGGCCCGCCTTCTGTTTCCGGTTTGTTCACATTTCGCTGGCATCGCTGTCCGCCGGAGGTAAACTCGGCAAATGGCGGAAGCGATTCGCATCATCGGTATCGACCCTGGGCTTCGGCGCACCGGCTGGGGCATCGTCGAAAGCCTCGGCAATTCGCTGCGCTTCATTGCTTCCGGCACTGTGAAGTCCGACGACAAGGCGGCGCTGGCAACGCGGCTGTGCCAGTTGCATGACGGGCTGGCGGATATCCTGCACAGCGCGATGCCGCACGAGGCGGCGGTCGAGCAGACCTTCGTCAACAAGGACGCGGTGGCAACGCTGAAGCTTGGCCAGGCACGCGGCATCGCCATGCTGGTGCCGGCGCGTGCGGGTCTCGTCGTCGCCGAATATGCGCCCAACGCCGTCAAGAAGGCTGTGATCGGCGTCGGCCATGGCGACAAGAAGCAGATCCACATGATGGTGAAGGTGCTGTTGCCGAAAGCCGTCTTCGACACCGAACATGCCGCGGACGCGCTGGCCGTCGCCATCTGTCACGCGCATCATCGGCAAAGCGTGGCCTACAGAATGGCGCTGGCCGGCTAGCTATGTTCTTGACTTGTTCACGTTGCAGGGATAAGTAATACCGCTGAGGTATTACCATGCGCGTGACCACCAAGGGGCAAGTTACAATCCCCAAGCCGATAAGGGACCGTCTGGGCATCGCCCCGGGCTCCGAGGTGGAGTTCGTGGCCACCGACGAGGGCGTACGGCTGGTTGCCGTCAACGAGAACCTCTCCCAGGAAGAGAAATTGCGCAGGTTCAGCGATGTCCTCGACCGGATGGAGGGGACGTTGGATCTGGGAGGCATGACCACCGATCAGTACATGGAGTGGTTGAGGGGGCCGCGTGAAGATCTCGACGTTGATTGACACAAATGTCCTGCTCGACGTTTGGGGTCCAGCCGGACCGCTGAAAGGATGGTCGGCATCGGCAATCGCCTCCTGCCGCCGCGACGGCGCGTTGGTGGTCAACACGATCGTCTGGTCCGAGTTGGCGCCGCTGATTGCGACGGAAACGGCGCTTCGAAAAGCAGTCGACATGCTTGAGATGGATCGCGAACTTGTACCTTGGGACGCGGCATTCCTTGCCGGCGTCACGCATTCCCGCTATCGCCGGGCCGGTGGCATCAGGGAAAGAACCTTGCCCGATTTCTTTATCGGCGCTCACGCGACCGTCGCTGGACATCGTCTTTTGACCCGCGACGCTGCTCGTTACCGCAGTTACTTCCCGGAGCTCGACATCATCTCTCCTGAGACGCACCCATGAGAGCCCATCTTCCATGAAAGGTTTGGCATGATCGGCAAGCTCAAGGGCACGCTCGACGAGGTCGACGAGGATCATTGCCTCGTTGACATCCATGGCGTCGGTTACGTCGCCTATTGCTCGGCGCGCACGCTGGCCGCGCTGCCTTCGCCGGGCGAAGCGGTGGTGCTGTTCATCGAGACCTATGTGCGCGAGGACATGCTGCGCCTCTACGGCTTCCAGTCGCAGCTCGAGCGCGAGTGGTTCCGGTTGCTGATGAACAATGTGCCGGGCGTGGGCGCCAAGGTGGCGCTGGCCATCCTGTCGACGTTGGCGCCGGCGGATCTCGCCAACGCCATTGCGCTGCGCGACATCGCCATGGTTTCGCGCGCGCCCGGCGTCGGCAAGAAGGTGGCCGAGCGCATCGTCACCGAATTGAAGAACAAGGCGCCGGCCTATGCCGGCACCGCCTCGGGCACCATCGGCCTGAAGCAGGAACTCGGCGACGGCGTGGCATCCGCGCCGATCACCGACGCGGTCTCGGCACTGGTCAATCTCGGCTATTCGCGCGACACCGCCGCCAATGCGGTGGCGGCGGCGCTGAAGACGGCGGGCGAGGATGCGGATGCACCGAAGTTGATCCGCTTCGGGCTGAAGGAACTGGCGCGGTGAACCGTCGCTTGTTCAGCTGCTTGCCATGTGCAAGGAAGGCGTCATGAGCCTGTCGCCCCGCCTGATTGCGCCGGAAAAACGCGGCGAGGATGCCGAGCAGACCTTGCGGCCGCAGACGCTCGACGATTTCGTCGGCCAGGCGGCGGTGCGGGCCAATCTCAAAGTGTTCATCGAGGCCGCCAAAGGCCGCAACGAGGCACTCGACCACGTACTGTTCGTCGGGCCACCCGGTCTGGGCAAGACGACGCTGGCGCAGATCATGGCGCGTGAGCTCGGCGTCAATTTCCGCTCGACCTCCGGCCCGGTCATCGCCAAGGCCGGCGATCTTGCCGCGCTGCTGACCAATCTCGAGGAAGGCGATGTGCTGTTCATCGACGAGATCCATCGGCTGAGCCCGGCGGTGGAGGAGATCCTTTATCCGGCGATGGAGGATTTCCAGCTCGACCTGATCATCGGCGAAGGACCGGCGGCGCGTTCGGTCAAGATCGACCTTGCCCGCTTCACCCTGGTCGCCGCCACCACGCGGCTTGGGCTACTGACCAACCCGCTGCGCGACCGTTTCGGTATTCCGGTGCGCCTCAATTTCTACACGGTCGAGGAGTTGGAGCAGATCGTGCGGCGCGGTGCTCGCATCCTGCAGATGCCGCTCGGCGACGACGGTGCGCTGGAGATCGCGCGGCGCGCGCGCGGCACGCCGCGCATCGCCGGTCGGCTCTTGCGCCGCGTGCGCGATTTCGCCTCGGTCGCCGGCGACGGCCATGTCGACCGCAAGATCGCCGACGAGGCCTTGACCCGGCTGGAGGTCGATGCGCTCGGCCTCGACGCGCTCGACCGCCGTTATCTCAGCATGATCGCGCGCAATTTCGGCGGCGGGCCGGTCGGCATCGAGACGATCGCCGCCGGCCTGTCAGAGCCGCGCGACGCCATCGAGGACATCATCGAGCCCTATCTGATCCAGCAGGGCTTCATCCAGCGCACGCCGCGCGGCCGCATGCTGACGGCCAATGCCTGGCGCCATCTCGGCCTCGACGCGCCGAAAGATCTGGCGCAGCAGCAGATCAACCTGTTCCAGGAAGAGTAATTTTCCAGCGCGCCGTCCCGTCGTCTCGGGCCTGGCTCAGCATTGCGTCGGCACGTTTTTTGAATGCGCCCGGAATCTTGTCGATCGATCTTGGCTGAGCGATCAACGCAGCCCGCGGATCACGTCCATTACATCCGGCTCGGCCTTGTCGCCGTTGAAGGCGTCGACGAGGCCGAAGGCACCGCCATAGCTCCACACCGACCATGAGAAGCCATGTGCTTCGGCACGCCCGATCATGTCCCTGACATAGGCGGCCCGGTACTCGGCTGGCATCACATAGGCGTTGCCGTATTCCTGGCGGATCATGCCGAACTCGCCCAGGGTGATGTTTTCCGGCTTGATGCCGTTGGCCTGCGCCCATGTCTCGACCTTTTCGAACGGCGCATCCATCAAGCCGAGCAGCTTGTCGGGGCTGTCCATGCTGGCGACCTGTTCGTCGAGATATGCAAGCAGACCGCTCTGCCGTGTCCATGGCGCCTCGGCCTTGATCCTGGCGCGGATGGTGTCGAGCGTCACCCCAAGCTGCGCCTTGGGCACCGCGGTCAACGGATAGGGCAGGCCGGTCACGTAAGGAATGAAGTCGCCGGCCCAGGTCGCGCCCTGATGGGTGAGCAGGAACGGATCATAGGAATGAAAGGTCCAGATGACGTTGTCGTCGGGGATCATCTTCGGGTCGATCGTGTCCAGCGAACTCGCGGCGGAATAGCAGGCGCCGGTCAGCACCAGGGTCAGTTTCGTCGCCGAGGATCGCGCTGCGGCGAACAGTTTGCGCTGGCGGTCCGGCCACAGGCTGGTGCCGTCGCTGTCGCAATCGACGATCGGTTCGTTCATCGGCTCGAAAGCGACCTCGGCGGCATCTTCGCTCGCCAGCGTGCGCGCCATCCTGCGCACCATCTCGACATAGAGATCGAAGGTCTGCGGGTCGTCCATCACTTGCGCCATGCCGATCTTGCGGCTGCCGCCGGCCGGGATCAGGTGCATGTCGACGACTACCTTCAGCCCGGCGCGGTTGATCATGCGCACCGAGTCCAGCACGCTGGCATAGAGGTTGTCGCGCAAGGCCACGGTCTGGCCGGACAAGAAAGGCGACGGGTCGACCGGCATGCGCAGGAAATCGAAGCCCGCATCCTTCAGTGCCTTGAGGTCGTCTTCCCCAAGGAATTTGCGCCATTCGGGATAGGGCAGGATCGCCTTGGCATCGCCCCATTGGTCTTCGCCCGGCCACGTCGTCCACTGGTCGAGATTGAGGCCGCGCTTCATCGAGAAGGTTGCCGCCTGGCTGGGCCACACCAACGCCGCGAGCACAAGCAACACCGCCATCAAGGTCTTGATCATCGCCGTCAACAGTGCCATCCGATGCTGCCACGCGGGAAACAGGTGCCTCGTCGGGGCTGAAAAAGGAAGCGCAATGGGCGATCATGGTGAATCGGCGACGCTGCTGGCCGGCATTTCCGGTGCGCTGACAGCGTTCGGCCACCGGCTGATGGCGCGGGTCTATTACGCCGACACCGATTTCTCCGGTGTCGTCTATCATGCACGCTATCTCGAATTCTTCGAGCGCGGCCGCTCCGACTATCTCCGGCTGACCGGCGTGCATCACACCGAACTCGCCGACGGTAAGCATGGCGAAAAAATAGTCTGGGTGGTGCGGCGCATGGAGATCGACTTTCGCGGCCCTGCCCGCATCGACGACATCCTGACGGTCGACACCCGCACTGAGGACATTTCCGGTGCGCGCATCTTCATGGCGCAGCAGCTCAAGCGCGGCGACGAGGTGCTGGTCGAGGCCAAGGTCGAGGCGGCGATCATCGGCGAGAATGGCCGCCCAAGGCGCTTTCCCAAGGAATGGGTGGCGGCGTTCATGCCCAAGGCCTTGCCCGCAGCTGATTAGCCCCATTGCGATCAACAGCGATGGCTTGCGCATTGTCAGTAGGCGTGGCAATGCGCCGCGCCTTATATACTAACCCATCCTTAACCATAACGGTTCATGAAGAGATTGGTGAAGATTGGCGTTATCCGAGCGCCTTCCTTTCACCAATATTTGCCCCGAAAAGGCCGAGAACGGCACAGTTTGGGGTTGTTCCGGTCGCTTCGTGCGAACCGACCACAAGGGATGCCAGGGGCCAGCCGCCAGCTTCGCCCGGAAAATCTTAAGGACGTAACGATGGAAAATATCGCACTCGCCGACCCGGGCGCGCAATTGTCGGTTTGGTCGCTGTTCGTTTCGGCCAGCTGGGTGGTCAAGCTGGTCATGATCGGCCTGCTCTGCGCCTCGGTCTGGACCTGGGCGATCATCGTCGACAAGCTGGTTTCCTATGCCCGCATGCGGCTGGCGCTCAACCGGTTCGAACAGGTGTTCTGGTCCGGGCAGTCGCTGGAAGAGCTTTACCGCACGCTCGCCGATCGCAAGACAACCGGCATGGGCGCCATTTTCGTCGCCGCCATGCGCGAGTGGAAGAAGAGTTTCGAGAAGGGCGCCAAAACGCCGCTCGGCCTGCAGACCCGCATCGACAAGGCGATGGACCTGGCGCTGACGCGCGAAATGGAAAAGCTTGAGGGCCGCCTCGGCTTCCTCGCCACCACGGGCTCGGCGGCACCCTTCATCGGCCTGTTCGGCACTGTCATCGGCATCATGACGTCGTTCCAGGCAATCGCCGGCTCCAAGAACACCAGTCTCGCGGTGGTTGCGCCAGGCATTGCCGAAGCGCTGCTGGCGACGGCCATCGGCCTGCTCGCCGCCATCCCCGCCGTCATCGCCTACAACAAGCTGTCGTCCGATGCGAGCAAGATAGCAGTGCGCATGGAGGGGTTCTCCGACGAGTTCTCCGCCATACTCTCGCGCCAAATCGATGAAAAAGTGGCCCCCAAGGCCTGAGGAGTAGCAGATGGGTATGTCCATGGGCATGGGAGGAGGACGCGGCGGACGCGGCCACAGGCGGCGCGGCCGTCACCATGCGCTGATGTCCGAGATCAACGTCACGCCGATGGTCGACGTGATGCTGGTGCTGCTGATCATCTTCATGGTCGCGGCGCCGATGCTGACGGTCGGCGTGCCGATCGACCTGCCGGATACGCAGGCCAAGGCGATGAATGCCGACACGCAGCCGATTACCGTCTCGATCAACGCCGCCGGCCAGATCTATCTCCAGGAAACCGAAATTCCGATCGAGGAGCTGGTGGCCAAGCTGCAGGCAATCTCGAAGACCGGCTATGAGGAGCGCATCTTCATCCGCGGCGACAAGTCCACCGACTATGGCACCGCGATGAAGGTAATGGCCCGCATTTCGGCCGCCGGCTACAAGAACATCGGTCTGGTTTCATTGCAGGAACAGGGTCAGTAGACAAGAAGATGAAGACCGGCCTCACCACATCGGTGGTCTTGCATGCGGCGGCGCTGACCTTTGGCCTGTTCACGCTGACGGCGCCGGCCGCGCTTCCGTCGTCCGACGTCGAGTCGGTCGCGGTCGACATCGTTCCGATGGAAGCCATTGCGCAGACGTTGCAGGGCGACAAGAAGGCCGTGATGCATGAAAAGCCGGCACCCGTGCCGACGCAGCGCCCGGACATCGTTCCGGATGCGCAGAAGGTGGGCGAGAACAGCGTCGACACGGACAAGCCGATAACGCCGGAAGCCAAGCCCAAGCCCGTCGACATGACCTCGGCTCCGCCGCCCGCGCCGACCCCGATCGAAAAGCCGAAGCCCGAGGACGTGCCGAAGCCGCAGGAGACGCCCAAGCCCCCGCCGCCAACGGAAGTGGCGCCGGCGCCGACGCCCAAGGAAGAGGTCAAGCCCGAGCCGGTCAAGCAGCCCGACCCCAAGCCGACACCGGCCAAGCCGGCGCCAACCCCGCCGCCGCAGGACAAGACCGCCGCCATCGATCCGACGCCCGAGGTCAAGCCCGACGCCGTCGCCGAAGCCATAGCGCAGGAGCCCCCCGCCGAGGCGACGCAGCTGCCCGACTCGGCGCCCGCGCCGGAGGCACGGCCGAAGCCGCAGCCGGCGCAGGCCGAAAGCGCCAAGGCGCCGGAGCGCAAGAACGCCGACAAGCCGGTCAAGGAAGCGTCGTCGAAGCCGAAGTCCGATGACAAGCAATTCAACGCCGACGAGATCTCCGCGCTGCTCGACAAGCAGAAGCCATCCGGCGGCGGCGCCAAGCGCTCGACCCAGCAGGCGTCGCTCGGCGGCGACAAGGATCAGGGCCAGAAGCTTTCCAGGTCCGAAATGGGCGCCCTGGAAAGCCAGCTTGGCGGCTGCTGGACCCTTCCCGCGGGCCTGGAAGGTTCCGAGAACTTCGTCGTCGTCGTGCGGTTCAACCTGGATGCCTCCGGAAAGCTGGACGGGCGCCCGGCGGTCGAAACGTCAAGCGGAAACCGTCAGTTCGACGAAAGTGCGGTTCGTGCAGTGCAAAAATGCGATGTCACCGGCCTGCAGGTTCCTGCCGGCAAGCAGGACATCTGGGCCGACGTCCGCGTCACCTTCGATCCAAGGGAAATGCTCGGCCTCTAGGCCCGCGCATCCGAAAATCAGTACGAGAAGCGAGAAGACATGAAATCAATCCTCAAGCCGCTCCTGATGATCGCAGCAATGGCGATGGGCATGACCGCGGCCGGCACGCTGCCGGCGCTGGCGCTCGTCGAGCTCAACGTCAACAAGGGCAATGTCGAGCCGCTGCCGATCGCCATCACGGATTTCCAGGGCGGCGACGCGCTTGGGGCGCAGATTTCGCAGATCGTCACCGCCGATTTGAAGCGCTCGGGCCTGTTTGCGCCAATCGACAAGAGCGCCTTTATCGAGAAGATCACCAACCCCGATGCAGCGCCGCGCTTCGACGACTGGAAGGTGATCAACGCGCAGGCGCTGGTCACCGGCAGCGTCAGCAAGGAAGCCGACGGCCGCATCCGCGCCCAGTACCGGCTGTGGGATACCTTTGCCGGCCAGCAGATGGCTGGCGAGCAGTTCTTCGCCAACGACGCCAATCAGCGGCGTGTCGCCCATATCATCGCCGACGCGATCTATGAGCGGCTGACCGGCGAGAAGGGCTACTTCGACACCCGGGTCGTCTTCATTGACGAATCCGGCGCCAAGAATGCGCGCAAGAAGCGCCTCGCGATCATGGACCAGGACGGCGCCAATGTGCGCTATCTCTCGGACGGCAGGTCGATCGTGCTGACGCCGCGTTTCTCGCCGAACCGGCAGGAAATCACCTATATGTCTTATGAAAGCGGCCAGCCGCGGGTCTATCTGCTGCAGATCGAGACCGGCCAGCGCGAACTGGTCGGCAATTTCCCCGGCATGACCTTTGCGCCGCGCTTTTCGCCCGACGGCCAGAAGGTGATCATGAGCCTGCTGCGCGATGACGGCAATTCCAACATCTTCGCCATGGACCTGCGCAGCCGTTCGACGACGCGGCTGACCAATTCGACCGCCATCGACACCTCGCCGTCCTATTCGCCCGACGGCAGCAAGGTGGTGTTCACCTCCGACCGTGGCGGCCGCGCACAGATCTACGTGATGGGCGCCGACGGCTCGGGCCAGACCCGCATCTCCTTCGGCGACGGCGTCTATTCGACACCGGTCTGGTCGCCGCGCGGCGACCTCATCGCCTTCACCAAACAGACCGGCGGCGAATTCCAGATCGGCGTCATGAAGACCGATGGTTCGGGCGAGCGCATCCTGTCTTCCGGCTTCCAGCAGGAGGGGCCGACCTGGGCGCCGAATGGCCGCGTGCTGATGTTCTTCCGCGATTCCGCCGGCGGCCCCAAACTGGTTTCGGTCGATCTGACCGGACGCAACGAGCAATCGATCCCGACGGCGAACTTCGCTTCGGACCCCGCTTGGTCGCCGCTGCTCGAATAGGTTCGGCTGAATTGCCACACATGCTGAAAAGGGGCCGTTTCGGCCCCTTTTCCATGCCTTGGTCGCGTTTTGGCCGTATTTCCGCCTAGGGTCCGCGTGAAATGTGGCCTCACGCCAACGGCTGCGGACGGGCAGCCTAAACCAATTTTTAACCGTGTTTCTTGAATGCCGGTTAACCCAAACGTGGTTACTGGGTGATCAACGAAATCACTCAAATTAGATCACTCGAAATACGAAGGAGAGGCGGCATGGGCCGTATCGCAGCACTTACCAGAAACCCGGTTATGATCGCGCTGGTGGCGATGCTCGCCATCGCAGGTTGCGCCTCGAAGAAGACGCCGAACAGCGCTCAGGATCTTGGCCTTAACGGCGCCGGCGCGGCAACGCCCGGCTCGGCGCAGGACTTCACCGTCAACATCGGTGACCGCATCTTCTTCGATACGGACTCGACCTCGATCCGTGCCGACGCGCAGACGACGCTGGCTCGTCAGGCACAGTGGCTGAACCAGTACAAGCAGTATGCCATCGTCGTCGAAGGCCATGCCGACGAACGCGGCACACGTGAATACAATCTGGCGCTCGGCGCCCGCCGCGCCGCCGCTACCCGTGACTTCCTTGTCGCCAAGGGCGTCTCGGCCAGCCGTCTCAAGACCATTTCCTACGGCAAGGAACGTCCGGTCGCGGTTTGCGACGACATCTCCTGCTGGTCGCAGAATCGCCGCGCGGTCACCACGCTTAGCGGTGCTGGCTCCTGAGGCATCATGCAGCCGACCGGCGCGTCAAAGAACGTGCGGCCGTCTTAGCGATAAAAATGCAACATACCTGTGCGAAAGGCGGCCCTGGGGCCGCCTTTTTCATATCCGGATGCTCGAAACAAAATTTGGCCGAAGTCTCGGCTCCTGCTATGAGCCGAGGGCGCTTGGCTGGTCCCATGCTGATTGGAAGGCGCGAACAAGCTAACGAAATCACTGCGAGAGGCACATGCATTTGAGATCGGTTCTGAGCGGCACGCTTGCGCTGCTGCTCCTATCAGGCGTCACCGCCCTGGCTAGCGGCACCGGGGCGAGCGGCACAGGGCAATCAACCGACAGCGGCTTTACCTTTCATCTTCCCAGTATCGAATTGCCCAGCTTCTTTGGTCAAAAGAAGAAACCGGACCAGGTGCAGCTGGTGCAGTCCGATCCTGCCGCTGTCACCAGCCTGGAAGAGCAGCTGCGGCAGATGAACGGCAAGATCGAGGAACTCAATTTCCAGGTCCTGCAGATGCAGGAGCAGATCCGCAAGCAGCAGGAAGACAATGAATTCCGCTTCCAGCAACTTGAAGGCGGCGGCACGCAAGGCGGACAGCCGCCGGCACAGAAGAAGTCGGACGCCGCCACCGGCGCCGACACCGACGTGGCAACAGCCCCGGCAATACGGGCGCCGGCCGATGCCGGCGCCGCGGCCGGCAACGGTCAATCGGCAGGCGGCAAGACGGTCGAGGACGTCATCGTCGAATCTCCCGATGGCGACCCCGGCAAGGTTATTCCCGGTACCGGAGCGCCGGAAAAGAATTTCGGCACCATCACGGTCGACAAGAACGGCAATGTCATCGATGCCGGCGGCAACACACAATCGACCGCGCCGGCGCAGGACACCGCGCCAGTCGCCGGGGCGGCGCCCAAGGCCGGCAAATCCGATACGGTGGTCGCGGCGTTGCCCGCCACCAATAACCCGGAGGAGCTCTACCGCAACTCCTACCAGTTCATCCTCTCGGGCGACTACGGCACCGCCGAGCAGGGTTTTCGCGACCACATCGCCCGCTTCCCCAGGGATGCGAAGGCGGCGGACGCGCATTACTGGCTGGGCGAGTCATTGCTCGGCCAGCAGAAATACCGCGATGCGGCCGAAACGTTCCTTGCCGCCAGCAAGGATTACCCCAAGGCCAAGAAAGCTCCCGACATGTTGCTGAAGCTCGGCGTGTCGCTGGTCGGCCTCAAGCAGCACGACGTTGCCTGCGCCACCTTCAGCGAGGTCGGCAAGCGCTACCCTGATATTTCCAGCGCGCTCAAGGAACGCGTCAAGCAGGAGAAGGCTCTGGCTGCCTGCTGATCCTTGTCATACATGTCGTTGTCCTGAAACCGGGATCACTTTTGGGCGACATGCATTATGCTCGACACCGAGCCGGACCTTTCGACTAACCCTTTTTCGCATATCGATTTTACCAGCGGCGCTGTTGCGGCCGTGTCCGGCGGCAGCGACTCGACCGCCCTGCTTCTTCTTCTCAAACACCATCTCGACCGCACGGCGCCGGCAACCAGGCTGCTGGCGGTGACGATCGACCACGGTTTGCGGTCCGGTTCGGCTGCGGAAGCGCAAACAGTGGCGAAGCTGTGCGCCAGACTCGGAATTTCACATCGCATCCTGACATGGTCGGGCCCCAAGCCATCGACCGGCCTGCCCGCCGCCGCTCGCGAGGCGCGCTACCGGCTTCTGGCCGAAGCGGCACAGGCCGAAGGCGTCGGCATGATCCTTACCGGCCATACCGCCGACGATCAGGCGGAGACGGTGCTGATGCGGCAAGCGCGCGCAGAAGGATTGGCGCGGGACGAGGGCCAAGGCCATGCCGAAATGGCAGGCCGGGGACTTGCCGGGATGGCGCCGGCCACCCTGTATGACTGGCGCGCGTGGATCGTTCGGCCGCTTCTCGGGTTGCGGCGCGCGGCACTGCGCGATTTCCTGCGCCGTCAAAATGTCGGCTGGGCCGACGACCCGACCAATGTCGACGCGGCTTTCGAGCGGCCGCGCATGCGGGCGGCCCTTGCCAAGAGCAACGGTGCGCGGCGTGTCGATGATGCGCTGGCGCTGGCCGCGCATGAGGGCCGTGCGCGCAGTCAACTCGGCCTCGCTGCCGCAAGCTTGATCGGCGGGTTCGCGGCCCAGCCGGTTCGCGGGCTCGTTCGCCTTGATCCAGGCTTGTTGACCGCCGGCGACGAGCGAGCGGCTGTCTATGCGTTGCGCATCCTGCTGGCCACGACCGGCGGGGTTGCCTTCCTGCCGGATCAGGCCCGCAGCGAGGCTCTGTTCGGTCGGCTGAAGGCGGGATTTCTTTGCGCCACATTGTCGCGGACGGTTGTCGATTCCCGGCGCTCCGGCATCTTCCTGCGCCGCGAGGCGCGCGGCCTGTCCGCCGCCGCCGCCACCGGCAGCACCCTGTGGGATGGCCGCCGGCGCATCACATTGAACGACAGCAGCAGCGTATTGTTGATTGCCCCCTTGGGCCCTGCAGCGGCGAAGCGGCTGGCGACGGGCGAAGTAAAAACCCCGCCGAGCCTGATGCGCGGGGCGCTCGCGGCCGAACCGGCGTTGTGGCACGCCGGGGAATGCCTTGGTTTGCCTGGATATGGGCTGAAGTCGGCGATGATGGAAGTGCGGCCGGTCGTTACCCCCTTTGCCCGCTTCCTGCCGTCCTTCGACCTGGCGCCGGCGCAGGCCGTCGCCGGGCTGATTGGCGCGGCCCCGGTCCCGCCCTTGCCTTTCAGCGGCCATAGTGCCGGCTGATGGTGCGCGAAAGCTTAACCCAGACGTGCTGTTATGCTTGGCAAGGGGAGGTGCTCTCCCTATGTTAGGCGCAAGTTTCCTCTCATGACGCGTGTCCGCCCTGCGGACGCCAACGGGACAATTGATGAATCCGAACTATCGCAACCTCGCGCTCTGGGCGATCATAGCGGTCCTGCTCATAGCCCTGTTCAATCTGTTCCAGACGCCGCAGACGCGAGGGGCTTCCAGCGATGTGCCCTATTCGCAGTTCCTGCAGGATGTCGCGGCGGGCCGGGTCAAGACGGTGACCATCGCGGGCGCCCGTATCAGCGGCACCTACACCGACAATGCCAGCGGCTTCCAGACCTATTCGCCCGGCGATCCTTCGCTGGTCTCGCGGCTGCAGGACAAGAACGTCACCATCAATGCGCGGCCTGAAACGGACGGTTCCAATTCGCTGTTCGGCTATTTGATCTCGTGGCTGCCGATGATCCTCATCCTCGGCGTCTGGATATTCTTCATGCGCCAGATGCAGTCCGGCTCCGGTCGCGCCATGGGCTTCGGCAAGTCGAAGGCCAAGCTGCTCACCGAAGCGCATGGCCGCGTCACCTTCCAGGACGTTGCCGGCGTCGACGAAGCCAAGGAAGATCTGGAAGAGATCGTCGAGTTCCTGCGCGATCCGCAGAAATTCCAGCGGCTCGGCGGCAAGATTCCGCGCGGCGTGCTGCTCGTCGGCCCTCCGGGAACCGGCAAGACGCTGCTCGCCCGCTCGGTTGCCGGCGAAGCCAATGTGCCGTTCTTCACCATTTCCGGTTCCGACTTCGTCGAGATGTTCGTCGGCGTCGGTGCAAGCCGCGTCCGCGACATGTTCGACCAGGCCAAGAAGAACGCGCCCTGCATCATCTTCATCGACGAAATCGACGCTGTCGGCCGTCATCGCGGCGCCGGCCTCGGCGGCGGCAATGACGAACGCGAGCAGACGCTGAACCAGCTGCTGGTCGAGATGGACGGCTTCGAATCCAACGAAAGCATCATCCTAATCGCTGCCACCAACCGGCCCGACGTGCTCGATCCGGCACTGCTCAGGCCAGGCCGCTTCGACCGCCAGGTCGTGGTGCCGAACCCCGACATCGTCGGCCGCGAGAAGATCCTCAAGGTGCATGTGCGCAACGTGCCGCTGGCGCCCAATGTCGATCTCAAGGTGATCGCGCGCGGTACGCCGGGCTTTTCCGGCGCCGACCTGATGAACCTTGTCAACGAATCCGCGCTGATGGCGGCACGGCGCAACAAGCGCCTCGTCACCATGGCCGAATTCGAGGACGCCAAGGACAAGATCATGATGGGCGCCGAGCGCCGCTCGTCGGCCATGACGCAGGCCGAGAAGGAGCTGACCGCCTACCACGAGGCAGGCCACGCCATTCTTGCGCTGAACGTGCCATCGGCCGATCCGCTGCACAAGGCCACGATCATCCCACGCGGTCGCGCGCTCGGCATGGTCATGCAGTTGCCCGAAGGCGACCGTTATTCGATGAGCTACAAATACATGATCTCGCGGCTCGCCATCATGATGGGCGGCCGTGTCGCCGAGGAGTTCAAGTTCGGCAAGGAAAACATCACCTCGGGTGCCTCTTCGGATATCGAGCAGGCGACCAAACTGGCGCGCGCCATGGTCACGCGCTGGGGCTTTTCCGACAAGCTCGGCCATGTCGCCTATGGCGACAACCAGGAAGAAGTGTTCCTCGGCCATTCGGTGGCACGCACGCAGAACGTCTCGGAAGAGACAGCGCAGATCATCGATGCCGAAGTACGCCGCCTGATCGACGAGGCCTACTCATCGGCGAAGTCCATCCTGACCAAGAAGAAGAAGGAATGGATCGCGCTGGCGCAGGGCCTGCTGGAATACGAGACGCTGTCCGGCGAGGAGATCAAGCAGTTGATCGCCGGCCACAAGCCGGCGCGCGACCTTGGCGACGATACGCCGCCGAGCCGTGGCTCGGCCGTGCCGAAGTCCGGTGGCCGCCGCAAGAAGGGGCCGGAGCCCGAAGGCGGCATGGAACCGCAGCCATCGAGCTGAGCTTGACCACTGATTTCATCGAACGCCGCGGCTTGCTCCGCGGCGTTTTTTGTTTTTGGCGTTGGGGAGGAGTTGTCCGCGACCTCGCATCTGCGACGGTGACGATTGGCGAAAGCCTAGGTGATAGCCAATCTCCCCCCTTGCGGGGGAGATGCCCGGCAGGGCAGAGCGGGGTGTGAAGGATCGCCTACCCTTCCAATTAATCCCGTTCTTTCTTTATCCGTAATCGGTGAAGGCGTGGGCTGTGACTGTTGACTGGTCGGCGGGACAGCACCCCCTCTGTCCTGCCGGACATCTCCCCCGCAAGGGGGGAGATTGGCAACGTCGCCGCGGGCGTGCCCTCGAAGGCAACAAAAAGGCCCGCGAACCCTGCGGTTCGCAGGCCTTCTCTTCTTCAGATGTCTTGTCGCTCAGCTCTTCAGCTTGGCATTGCACAGGCTGTAATAACCGCCGCCCTTCTGGATCCAGCGAAGGCCGTTCAACGTGCCCGCGTCCTTGTTGCCATGGTAGCCCTGGAGACAGGTCTTCATGCGCGCCTTCGCGGGCTTTTCGGTCTTGAACTCGGCGGCCAGCGTGGTCGGGAATGTCACGCCCGCGGGCGCTACAGTGGGGGCGACCGACGCGCTGGTTTCCGTTTTCGTCTGCGGCTCGGTTTTGACCGTATCCTCGCTGACACTGTCCGCTGCTGATGTCGCGCACTTCTCCTTGCGAAAAGCCGTCCAGTCCATGCCGTTCAGAGTGCCGCCCTCCTTGGCTGTTCGATAGGTCTCGCCGCATTCCTTCATCGTCAGTGCGCTTGCGGGGGCGACGCTCCAAGCGACAAACGCGGTCGCAGCCAATACCGCCAATTTCAAACTGTGCATAAGACCCTCCTGGTTGATAATAAGTTTGACGTCTTTTTGTATATGGTTTGTTCTTTATATGTTCAACAGAATCTTTATGGACTACCGATGAGGTTGGCGGTGGGCAGTGTAGGCGAATTGATGATGCCGGCAGCCCGGCGACATGCAGATGCGAGCAAGGCAGTGTACGTCTTCGCGCAACAAAAAAGGCCCGCGCATCTTGCGATGCGCGGGCCTTTGTTCGGAGACTATGGCTAAGCGATCAGCTCTTCAGCTTGGCGTTGCACAGGCTGTAGAAGCCGCCGCCCTTCTGGATCCACTTCAGGCCGCCAAGCGCATTGGCGTCCTTGAGGGCATAGTACTGGTCGAGGCAAGTGTGCATGCGGCCTTTTCCGGGGGTCTCGCTGGCATATTTCGCCGAGATCGCGGACGGGAAAGTGACGCCCTTGGGTGCGGCCGTGGTCGGCTTTGCCGGCTCCTTGGTGTAGCTCGCCTCGTCGGCGGCCGGCACCGTGTCGTCATCCGAGGCGCCGGTACCGCATTCGGCCTTGCGGAAGTCGTTCCACTTCATGCCTTTCAGCGTGTTGGCCGTCTTGGCAGCCTGATACTTGGTGCTGCATTCGGCCATGCTCAGGCCCTTGCCGTCGGCGGGAGCCGCGGCTGCCTTGGTGGCTGCCGGCTTGGCGGCGGCAGCGGCGGATGCACCGGCGGCGCATTCGGACTTGCGGAAGTCGTTCCACTTCATGCCGTTCAGCGTGCCGGCAGCTTTCGCCGCCTGGTATTTGGTGCTGCATTCCTTCGCCGTCAGGCCCTTGGCTGTGCTGTCGTCCGTCGCGGCGGCAGCCTTGGCAGCCTTGGCCGGCTTCGTTTCCGCGGCCTTCTTGGTGTCGGCTGGCTTGGCGTCGGTGGTTGCCGCGGCATCGGTGCCGCATTGAGCCTTGCGGAACTGATTCCAGGTCGCTCCGGCAAGTGTCCCCGCATCCTTGGCGGCGTTATACTTCGTGCTGCACTCGGCCATCGTCAGTGCGTTGGCTGGCGCGGCCAGGAACAAGGTCGCGACGGCGAGGCCGGTCAAAGTGGCAAGTCGGTGGATGAGCATAGCGTTTCTCCGTTGCAGCAGCCCATGATACGTCCCTGCAAATCAATAACGCTCAACGGCCGGTTGCGCCAGATGCTAAGTGGCGTATATATCGCCGAAAACCGGCTTCTCCCGATAAGGTGATGAAATCGTTGTCCGTTGCCTGGTTGAGAGCAAGATTTTCCTGATGCATCCGCGCTGAAAGGCTCGAATGACTTGTATATTGCAGCATGGCAGTCTGGGCATGTCAGGTTGCGGCCACGTGTGTGCAGTGCACAACAATGGTTTTCTAAGGATTGGTAACGTATAATCACACAATGTGATCATAGCGCCCTGGCCAATTGTGGCATGACGTGCCGGGGAAAAAACGTCGAGGAAGCTGACTGGCATGGCAGGGAATTATTTCGGCACGGACGGCATTCGCGGGCGCGCCAACAAGTTTCCGATGACCGCGGAAATCGCGATGCGGGTCGGCATGGCCGCCGGCCTTTCCTTCCAGCGCGGCAGCCATCGTCATCGTGTCGTGCTCGGCAAGGACACCAGGCTTTCCGGCTATATGATCGAGAATGCCATGGTCGCCGGTCTTTGTGCCGCCGGCATGGACGTGTTCCTGCTCGGCCCGATCCCGACTCCGGCTGTCGCCATGCTGGTGCGTTCGCTGCGCGCCGATATCGGCGTCATGATCTCGGCCTCGCACAACCCCTATTACGACAACGGCATCAAGCTGTTCGGACCCGACGGCTACAAGCTCTCCGACGAAATCGAGGAGCGCATCGAGAGCATGCTCGACAAGGATATCGAACTGGCGCTCGCCGATTCCGACGGGCTTGGCCGCGCCAAGCGCGTCGACGGCGTGCATGACCGCTACATCGAATTCGCCAAGCGCACCTTGCCGCGCTCGATGTCGCTCGCGGGCTTGAGGATCGTCGTCGATTGCGCCAATGGCGCGGCCTACAAGGTGGCGCCCGAGGCGCTTTGGGAACTGGGCGCCGAAGTCGTCGCCATCAATGTCGAGCCCAACGGCTTCAACATCAACAAGGAATGCGGCTCGACCCATCCGGCCGGCCTGCAAAAGAAGGTGCACGAAGTGCGCGCCGACATCGGCATCGCGCTCGACGGCGACGCCGATCGCGTCGTCATCGTCGATGAAAACGGCGCGATCGTCGATGGCGACCAGATCATGGCGCTGATCGCCGAATCCTGGCACCAGAGCGGGCGGCTTGCGGGCGGCGGCGTCGTTTCGACGGTAATGTCCAATCTCGGCCTCGAGCGCTTCCTCGGCGGCATGAAGCTGCAATTGCACCGCACCAAGGTTGGCGACCGTTATGTCGTCGAGCATATGCGCGCGCATGGCTTGAATGTCGGCGGCGAACAGTCGGGCCATATCGTGCTGTCGGATTTCTCGACCACCGGCGACGGCCTGGTTTCGGCGCTGCAGGTGCTGGCCTGCATCAAGCGGCAGGGGCGGCCGGTCAGCGAACTGTCGAAGAAATTCGAACCCGTGCCGCAACTCCTGAAGAACGTCCACATTTCCGGCGGCAAGCCGCTTGAGGAGGCGCCGGTCAAGGCCGCCATCGAAGACGCCCGTAACCGCCTCGGCAAGACCGGACGGCTGGTTATCCGGCCATCAGGGACAGAACCGCTGATCCGCGTGATGGCCGAAGGCGACGACCCGCAACTTGTCGAATCCGTGGTCAATGGCATCGTGGAAGTCATCTCGGAAACGCGCAGCGCCGCCTGACCCCAGCGCCCGGCACGCACACCTTCGCCAGTTCAGAGCCCGCCTTTCCGGCGGGCTTTTTCGTTGGCCGGGCGGTCGATTCCGACCTCCGGAAATCGCGCCCGGTTCCTCGAAGTTTCGAGATTCGTGGTTAAGCAACAGGGTTAAACGCCTTTTAACCTTTGCAATTCATTATCCACGACTGAAAGCCAATCGCATTTCGGGCGGGTTCGCCGTTCCGAGCTTCTCAGGGGTGACAAGCATGTTCAAGACAGCAAGAAAGGTCCTGCTCGCCTTATTGTTCGCAGGGCTGGCAGGACCGTTGTTCGCAGCCGACCTGGTGGAACCGATGGTCGAAGAGGCTCCGCCTCAGGCTGTCTACGAGCAGCCGGTCGAGGTCGGCGGCTGGTACATCCGCGGCGACATCGACTATCACAAGTCGACCGTGCGCGGCATCGACTATATGACCTACACCGTCGATCCCTGTAACTGTACGGTTACGCCCGGCACCAGAAGTTTCGATTTCGGCAAGCTCAAGGGCGGTTTCTCGCTCGGTGCCGGCGTTGGTTACAAGATCAACGACCACTTCCGGACCGACCTGACCGCCGACTACTGGTTCAAGTCGAACTTCAACGGCGGCACCTCGGATATCAACGGAACATCGACCGAAGTGTCGAAGATGAGCGCCCTGTTGCTGCTTGCCAACGCCTATGTCGATCTCGGCACCTACCATGGCATCACGCCTTACGTTGGCGCCGGCATCGGCGGCGCCCGCGTCAAGTGGGATGATGTCTACGACCCGAACACCACCGAGTTCAATCCCGGCAGATCAAGCTGGCGTTTCGCCTACGGTCTGATGGCCGGCGCTTCGTACTGCCTGACCGACAAGATCATTCTCGATGCCGGCTACCGCTTCTCCCATATTCAGGGCGGCCGCATGTTCGACTGGAACATCACCAGCTCCGGTCCCGGCTTCGACCGTGGCATCAACACACACGAAGTGCGCGGTGGCCTGCGTTACCAGTTCGGTGGCAACAATGGTTGCGCCGCTCCGGTCGTTGCCTACCAGCCCGAACCCGAGCCGATCTACACCAAGTAACACCAGCATTACTTGAAATTTCGCGAACCGCCCGGCATCGACCGGGCGGTTTTCGTTTGAGCTGCCCGGAATGAAAATTCTGCCGGAATGAATTCGCTAACGTTCTGTTAGCCTTAACCGGCACTTAACCACTATGGTTAACAATGCTCCTTGAAACGATGGCTGCCGTTGCGATTGCTGGCGGCGCCAAATTCGGGAGTTGGGGACCATGACACTCACATCGCGTATGGCGCTGGCGCTTGGCGCATTAGCCCTCTTGCCGCTGACGCCCGTGCACGCGGCCGACTACGATCCGCCGATCTATGTCGACCAGGCGCCCGACTATGTGCCGGTTGAGGTCGGTTCCGGCTGGTATCTGCGCGGCGACCTCGGCTATGCCTTCAACAAGCCCTATGAGTTTTCGGAAACTCCGGCTGGTTTGGTAACGGACACCAGCCCGCTGTCTGGGTCGATAGGTATGGGCTATCATTTCAACGATTATTTCCGCGGTGAATTAAACTTCGGTCTGCTGCCGACAAGCAAATTCGCCAGCAAATTCGACAGTACTTGCGATGGAACGCAGACGGTGAGTGTCACCAGCGGCGGTAGTACAAGCGTATTCGCCGGCCCAAGCACCCGCGGGTGCGAAGGCTCCAACGACGGCAACAACAAGGCCTACGATGTAATGGCCAGCGCGTTTGTCGATCTGGGCACTTATGTCGGCTTCACGCCCTATGTCGGAGGCGGTGTCGGCATAGCGTACAGCACCTACAAGTACGCTGAAGGCGCTCGCAACTGTCAGAATTCATCGACAACATCAGGCACAACCACGACCATCTTTGAATGCGACGATCCAAACGGCTATGACGGGACGACGCAGTCGGAGAAGCAGTTCAGCTTCGCCTACACGCTCGGCGCTGGCTTTGCTTATCAGGTCAGCAAGAATGTTGCAGTCGATGTCGGCTATCAATACACGGCTCTGCCTTCCGCGAAATACGTGACAGCAGACGATGTCGGCAATCCTGTATTCAAAAACGGCATCGATTATCATCAGGTCAAGGTCGGGCTGCGCTACGATCTCTGGTAGCAGGTTTGGGCTGACCGAAAACACAGACGGCGGATCTTCGGGGTCCGCCGTTTGCGTTTGAAGTCACGACATCCTGATCAAAGATCGCCGGTATCCCGCCAGCGACAAAAACTTTCCTCTTGACGCCCGAAGCCTGAACGCATATCGCCGTCCGTGGGCCACCCCTCCCCAACGAGGGGCCACTATCTGGAAGGATAGACCACGATGACGACGCATACGAAGCCCGGACTCCGTCCGGCAAACCCCAATTTTTCCTCAGGTCCCTGCGCAAAACGCCCCGGCTGGTCGGTCGAGGCGCTAAGTAATGCTGCGCTCGGCCGTTCCCACCGCGCCAAGATCGGCAAGGCCAAGCTCGAACAAGCGATCGAGCTGACGCGGGAAATTCTCCAGGTTCCGGCGGACTACCGCATCGGCATCGTGCCGGCGTCGGACACCGGCGCCGTCGAGATGGCGCTGTGGTCGCTGCTCGGCGAGCGCGGCGTCGACATGGTCGCCTGGGAGAGCTTTGGCTCCGGCTGGGTCACCGACGTGATCAAGCAGTTGAAGCTCGCCGATGTGCGCAAGATCGAAGCCGGCTACGGCGAACTGCCTGATCTTACCAGGATCGATTTCGACCGCGATGTGGTCTTCACCTGGAACGGCACCACGTCGGGCGTGCGCGTGCGGAACGGCGATTTCATTCCCGCGGACCGCAAGGGCCTGACCGTCTGCGATGCGACTTCCGCCGCATTCGCGCAGAGGCTCGACTTCGAAAAGCTCGATGTCGTCACGTTCTCCTGGCAGAAGGTGCTGGGCGGCGAGGGCGCTCACGGCATGCTGATCCTGTCGCCTCGCGCCGTCGAGCGGCTGGAGACCTACAAGCCTTCATGGCCGCTGCCGAAAATCTTCCGCCTGACCTCGGGCGGCAAGCTGATCGAAGGCATCTTCAAGGGCGAGACCATCAACACCCCCTCGATGCTGTGCGTCGAGGATTACCTCGATGCGCTCAACTGGGCGAAGTCGACCGGCGGCCTCGACGCGCTGATCGCCAGGGCGGATGCCAATGCGGCGGTCCTCGATCGCTTTGTCGGCAAATCCTCCTGGCTCGGCCATCTCGCCGTCCAGCCGGCGACACGGTCGAACACGTCCGTCTGCCTGTCCTTCACCGACCCGGACGTGTCCGCGCTCGACGCCGACGGGCAGGCGGCTTTCGCCAAGGGGCTGGTGTCGGTGCTCGACAAGGAAGGCGTCGCCTACGATATCGGCGCCTATCGCGACGCACCGCCCGGCCTGCGCATCTGGTGCGGCGCGACGGTCGAGACGTCGGATCTGGAAGCGCTGCTGCCCTGGCTCGACTGGGCCTTCGCCGCGCAGAAGGCGTCGCTCAAAGCGGCGGCCTGAGATCATTCGCGGCGGCCTTCGGGCCGCCCATTCCCATCAGGATCAAATCCATTTCAAGGAGGCCGCCATGGCGCCCCGCGTTCTCGTCTCAGACAAACTCTCCCCCACCGCCGTGCAGATATTCAAGGATCGTGGCATCGAGGTCGACTATCTGCCCGATCTCGGCAAGGACAAGGAAAAGCTCGCCGAAGTGATCGGCCAGTATGATGGCCTCGCCATCCGCTCGGCGACCAAGGTCACCGAAAAGCTGATCAACGCCGCTACCAATCTCAAAGTCATCGGCCGCGCCGGCATCGGCGTCGACAATGTCGATATCCCGGCGGCAAGCCGCAAGGGCATTATCGTGATGAACACGCCGTTCGGCAATTCGATCACGACAGCCGAACATGCGGTGGCGATGATCTTTGCGCTTGCCCGCCAGATACCGGAAGCCAACGCTTCGACCCATGCCGGCAAATGGGAAAAGAACCGATTCATGGGCGTCGAGATCACCGGCAAGACGCTGGGCGTCATCGGCTGCGGCAACATCGGTTCGATCGTCGCGACGCGCGGCGTTGGCCTCAAGATGCACGTCATCGCCTTTGATCCGTTCCTGTCGGACAGCCGTGCCGAGGAGCTTGGCGTCGACAAGGTCGAGCTCGACGAACTGTTCGCCCGCGCCGATTTCATCACCCTGCACACGCCGCTGACCGACAAGACGCGCAACATCATCGATGCCGCGGCGATCGCCAAGATGAAGAAGGGCGTGCGCATCATCAATTGCGCACGCGGCGGTCTGATCGTCGAGGCCGACCTGATCGCGGCGCTGAAGAGCGGCAAGGTGGCCGGCGCCGGCGTCGACGTCTTCGAGGTCGAACCCGCCGAGAACAACGAACTGTTCGGCATGGAGAATGTGGTGGCGACGCCACATCTCGGCGCCTCGACGACGGAGGCTCAGGAGAATGTCGCGCTGCAGGTTGCCGAGCAGATGGCCGACTATCTGATCAAGGGCGCCGTCTCCAACGCCATCAACATGCCGTCGATCACCGCCGAGGAGGCGCCGCGGCTGAAGCCCTTCGTCAAGCTCGCCGAGGTGCTCGGCGCCTTCGTCGGCCAGGTCACCGAGGATCCGATCAAGGAGGTCGAGATCCTGTTCGACGGCTCGACCGCGACGATGAACACGCGCGCGCTGATCAGCGCCGCACTCGCCGGGCTGATCCGGCCTCAGGTCTCGGACGTCAACATGGTGTCGGCGCCGATCATGGTGAAGGAGCGCGGCATCATTGTCGCCGAGGTCAAGCGCGACAAGTCGGGCGTCTTCGACGGCTATATCAAGCTGACCGTGAAGACCGAGCACATGACGCGCTCGATCGCCGGCACATGCTTCTCGGATGGCAAGCCACGCTTCATCCAGATCAAGGGCATCAATCTCGATGCCGAGGTCGGCCAGCACATGCTCTACACCACCAATGCCGACGCGCCGGGCATTATCGGGCTGCTCGGCACTGTCTGCGGCGAGAATGGCGTCAACATCGCCAACTTCCAGCTCGGCCGCAACCGGCCGGGCGGCGATGCCATAGCGCTGCTCTATCTCGACGCGCCGTTCCCGGAAGCCGTGCTGGAAAAGGTCAAGGCGCATAAGTCCATCGACTCGGCCAAGCGGCTGCAGTTCGACGTCAACGCGATGTGATCGAGGACAGGCGGTCGCCCTCGTTGATGCCGGCCGCCGCGGCGGCCGGTTCAGGTCAACTCGTCCGAGCCATCGGAGACAGCCACGCGATGTCGGTAGACCAGTTCCCAGCCCTTCCAGCCCGTAAACAGCAGGATGAGAACCACGATCAGCGATAGGACGAAGCCGGTTGGCATCACGGCCGCCGCTCCGCCCGCATACCGCGAGTACCAGTTGTAAAGCTCGATCAACACGACGAGTACATTGCCGCCGGCATGGAGCCATGCCGTCGTGAGATTGCGGATCTGAACATCGCCGAGAACATCCGTCAGGCCAGCAAGCGCAGCCAGGGCTGCCATGATCAGGCCTGCGCCGAGAAGCCAGAGCGATCCGGTGACCCATCCGGGATCGGCTGTTCGCCAGAAGATAAGATCGCAAACGAAGGTGCCGACGAAAAAAGCAATCGGAAACGGAATCAGCATAGGATGGATAGGGTGACCAGCGATGCTTGCCGTGCTGCGAGGGTTGTGGCTCATCATGTCGCCTCCCTGCCGTTCAAACTCCGCTGGAGGTGAAATGTTCCAAGTTGGGACGCGGCAGGGTTTATGCCGCCGTTCCGCGGCCATTGGCAAAGTCCAGGCCGTTCGCGTGAATTGCCGCGACGGCGGAGGGCGTCAGCCGCCACATGTCATCCGCGTTGGTCCGCCAACGCCATCTTGCGCCCGCTGTATTCGGCAAGCCCGATGCCGCCCAGCACGAGCACCAAAGCCAATGCCTGATAGAGGTGGAACGTCTCGCCGACGATCAGCACCGACAGCAGCGTGCCGAAGATCGGCACCAGATTGATGAACAGGCCGGCGCGGTTGGCGCCGATCAGTTCGTTGCCTCTGATGTAGAAGATCTGCGAAACGACGGAGGCGCCGATCGCCGTATAGACGATGACGGTCCAGCCGCGCGCGTCGGGCATGATGACGTTCCCGGCGACGACCTCCCACAGGAAGAACGGCAACGAGGTGACGAGTGCGGCAACCGACAGGGCCAGCATCAGGCTTTGCCAATGCATCACCGGTTTCAACCGCAGTCCGACCGAATAGCCGCTGTAGAGAAACACGGCGACCAGCATGATGGCGTCGCCGAAATTGAGTTCCAGCGTCAACAGCCGGCGCGGGTCGCCATGGCAGGCGGTGAGGATCACGCCGGCGATGGTCAGCACGACGCCGACAATCTGAGCCCAGTTCACGCGCAGGCGGAAGAAGACGAAATTGGCAGTCATGATCAGGATCGGCATCGCCGCCTGTTCGATCGAGACATTGATCGCTGTCGTGTAGTTGAGCGCCGTGTAGAAGATGGTGTTGAACAGGGTGAAGCCGCTGGCGCCGAGGGCGACCAGCACGAACCAGTGCTTGCGGACGACCGGCCAGTCCTTCTGGATGGTCTTCCAGCCGATGGGCAGCATGATCGCCACGGCCAGAACCCAGCGCAGGAAGACCAGCGTCATCGGCGAGACGTGATCGACCGCCAGCTTGCCGGCCACCGAATTTCCGCCCCAGAGCAAGGTGGTGAGCAGCAGGAATATGTAGGCGCTTCGATGCATCGCGGGATTCCAGTCGCCGGAGCTGCGGTGTTTGCCGGCCTATTGCCCTCGCTCGCCCAAGTAAATGATGTCAAAGCCGAAAATTGTTGTGCCTCAGGGCATTTTCGACGGCAAAGAAAGGTCGCGCTCGCGAGGTCTTGACGTTATAGAGGCCTGTCGTTTCGAACCATATTCAAGCCGCTTGGCGGCGTCTCAAGGGAAAAGAAACATGGCCAATGTGGTGGTCGTCGGCTCGCAGTGGGGTGACGAAGGCAAGGGCAAGATCGTCGACTGGCTGTCGGAGCGGGCCGATGTCGTGGTGCGTTTCCAGGGCGGCCACAATGCCGGCCATACGCTGGTCGTCGACGGCAAGGTCTACAAGCTGTCGTTGCTTCCGTCGGGCGTCGTGCGCCAGGGCAAGCTGTCTATCATCGGCAATGGCGTCGTGTTCGACCCGCACGCTTTCGTCGCCGAGGTGGCGAAGCTCAAGGCGCAAGGTGTCGAAGTGGCACCGGATCGCCTGAAAATAGCCGAAAACACAGCGCTTATCCTGTCCCTGCATCGGGAGCTGGACGGATTCCGTGAGGACGCCGCATCCAATTCCGGGACGAAGATTGGCACGACCCGTCGTGGCATCGGCCCCGCCTACGAGGACAAGGTGGGCCGGCGCGCGGTCAGGGTGATGGACTTGGCGGATTTGGAAACACTGCCCGTGAAGGTTGACAGGCTGCTGACGCACCACAATGCGCTGCGTCGGGGGCTTGGCCATGCGGAAGTCACGCATGACGCGATCATGCAGGAACTGACCTCGGTCGCCGACGACATCCTGCCCTATATGGACCGGGTCTGGAAAATCCTCGACGACAAGCGCCGGGCCGGCGAACGTATCCTGTTCGAGGGCGCGCAGGGCACGCTGCTTGACATAGACCACGGCACCTATCCATTCGTGACCTCGTCGAACACGGTTGCCGGACAGGCTGCCGCCGGCTCCGGCGTCGGCCCAGGCGCTATCGGCTATGTGCTCGGCATCACCAAAGCCTATACGACACGCGTCGGCGAGGGTCCGTTCCCGACCGAGCAGAAGAACGAGGTCGGCGAATTCCTCGGCACGCGCGGCCATGAATTCGGCGTCGTCACCGGCCGCAAGCGCCGCTGCGGCTGGTTCGACGCGGTGCTGGTACGCCAGGCCGTCGCTGTCAACGGCATCAAGGGCATCGCGCTGACCAAGCTCGACGTGCTCGACGGGCTGGACGAGATCAAGGTCTGCACAGGTTATCGTCTCGACGGCGAGATGATCGATTATCTGCCGGCCAGCCAGGGCGCGCAGGCACGTGTCGAGCCGGTCTACGAGACGCTCGAGGGCTGGAAAGGCACCACTGCCGGCGCGCGCAGCTGGAACGATCTGCCGGCCCAGGCCGTCAAATACGTCCGCTACATCGAAGAGCTGATCGGCGCCCCGGTCGCACTCCTTTCCACCAGCCCCGAACGGGACGACACGATACTTGTGACCGATCCGTTTCAAGACTAGTTTCTGAAGCCTTTCCGGGCATCGCGGCCGATTTGCGGGGGCCGGCGCGGAAACAAAATACAGGTCGACTGAAGCATGGCAGATTACGTTGCTATTCTGAAAAAGGCGCTCGGCAAGCATGGTGACGAGACGCCGGAAAAGCGTACGCGCATCTATGCCAGCGTTCGCACCATGCTGGCGAAGAAGCTTGAGGAATATTCGCCGCCGCCGGCCGCCGAAGCCATAGCCACACAGATGCGTTCGCTGGAAGACGCGATCGCGAGTGTCGAGCGGGACTATGTCAAGAGCCTGCCGGAGACCGATCCGCTGGCGGAGCTGGAACACATCTTTTCGTCGATCGATCGCAACAAGAATCAGCCGAGCCATACACGGCAGCCGGCCAAGGCCGAATCAGCCTGGCCGGCACCGCCCGCTGCAAAGCCTGAATCTTATCAGCCCGCGCCACCACCTGCCGCCAAGGTCGAGCCGAGCTGGCAAAGGGCGACGCCGGCGCCTTCCCAGCTGGTTCGCGCCGACACGCCTCTTCCAGGTATGGATGCCGACGAGGAGGAGGACGAGGCCGATGTCTTTTCCAGCGACGAAGAGCCGGTGTCGGACACCTTTCAGCGCCTGCGTCCCGCCGAGCGCAAGCGCAGCTATGGTGGGCTGATCGCGGCCCTCGTCGCTCTTCTGGTCGTAGCCGGCGGCGGCTACGGAATCTGGCTGAACAAGGATGCCTTCGGCAAAATGCTTGGGCTTGGCGGCAATCAGGTCGCCAAGACCGAGCCGGTGAAACCAGCGCCTGCCAAGCCGGCAACCGATGCCGCGGCAACGCCTCCGGCGCCCGCGGCTGGCGGCACGGAAGCCGAAAGCACGAAATTCACGCAGCGGCTGACGCCGCAGGGCAGTGAAGTCGACCCGGGTCCGGCCGGTGGCCAAAGCGGCATCGGCGAAGGCGAATCGGTCGCCGCGCTGACCACGCCGCCCTCGGCGACGAACGCACCGGCGATTTCCGCTCCGGCCGCAGGCACACCTGCCGCGGCAGCGCCCCCCGCTACAGGTGCCGCCCCCGCAACACCGCCTGCCAACGGAGCTGCCCCGGCAGCGCCAGCCGATGCTGCCGGCACGCCGACCGCACCGGCCGGCGCCGCGCCGCCCGCCACGGCAGCTGCGCCTGCGGAAGCCGCTCTGCCTGTCGGCCAGAAGGCGATCTTCTATGAGGAGCGCACCAGCACCGCCCAGGGTTCCGCCGAGCCCGGCAACATCGTCTGGTCGCTGGTGCAGGAATCGCCCGGTGGCGACCTGCCGCCGGAGCCGGCGATCCGCGCCGAGGCCACCATTCCCGGCAAGGACATCCAGTTGCGCATGACCATTCGCCGCAACACCGACCAGACATTGCCGGCCAGCCATATCATCGAGATGATCTTCCTGACGCCCGACGGTTTCGAGGGCGGCGGTGTCGACAACATCCTGCGCGTCGCCATGAAGGGTTCGGAGCAGGATGCCGGCAGCCCGTTGATCGGCATTCCGGCCAAGATCGCCGACGGCTTCTTCCTCGTCGCGCTAAACGATACCAAGGCCGACGAAGACGCCAACATGACCCTGCTTCGCGGCCAGGACTGGATCGACGTACCGGTCGTCTACAAGACCGGACGGCGGGCACTGCTGACCATGGAAAAGGGCATTCCCGGCGAGAAGGTGTTCGACGAGGCAATCAAGGCCTGGCAGGCGAAGACGGCGGGCTGAGAAGGAAGCCGGCCCGACGCCTCGTTGACTCAGAAGCCCTGGAACAACATATCGAGCGCGGCGACGATGTCGTCGTGGTGCCGGGAGAGATTTCCCTCGGCATCCGGCAATTCAGAGGCCATCAAGGCTGACATGAACTGCGTGACCATTACATGATCTTTGCCATCGATAGCGAAGGTTGGATTTAGTCGGCGGCCCGGAACCGGGGCTATGTTGGGCGGCATCAACGGAATGACGACTCTTGTGCTCAGTCCTTCAAGAAGGTCGGACTGAACATCGAGAAAATAGCCGCCGCCTTCAGCATTCCGATAAAGATCGTAACGTGCCATCAAAACAGCCGGTATTTGGCCAATGGCAGTCCGTTGCGCCTGACATATTCATTGGAGCTTTCAATGGCTTCTTTGTTTTCCTCTTGCCATCGACGCGTCTTTTCCGCCGTAATCGCTTTCGCGATCCCCGCCTCGGCGGCGCGGGAAATGTTGATGCCCAACGCTTTGGCGTCATTGACCAATTGAGAATCAATGGACGTGTTGACGGATTGCCGTTGAGGTTTTGGTGTCGATTGAAGCATGGAAATCGCTCTCTTTTATGCGCATACTATAGGCGCATAAAAGTTCACACACAATCCCTTACCCTTCCATCTCCTCGCGCAGCATCTCCAGTTCCAGCCACTCTTCCTCCAGCGCCGCCAGCGTGGCGCGCTCCTTGTCGAGGGCGGCGATGGTTTTCTGGAAGGAGGCCGGGTCGCGCTCGTAATAGGCCGGATCGGCGATGTTGTTCTCCAGCCTTGAGATCGAAGCCGTCACAGCCTCGATTTTCTTGGGCAGCGATTCCAGCGCGAATTTCTGTTTGAACGACAGTTTCTTCGCCGGCCCCTTTGGCGCGGCCGCTTCACTTCTGGTCGTCACTGGCGCCTCGCCGTTTTCGGCCTTCGCGCGCGCCTTGCGGTCGTCCAGCCTGGTGCCGCCGCGCTGCGCCAGCATGTCGGAGTAGCCGCCGGCATATTCGATCCAGCGGCCTTCACCATCCGGCGCGATCAGGCTGGTCACGGTGCGGTCGAGGAAATCGCGGTCGTGGCTGACCAGGATGACGGTGCCGGCAAAGCCGGCGACCAGTTCCTGCAGCAGTTCCAGCGTCTCCATATCGAGATCGTTGGTCGGCTCGTCGAGCACCAGAAGGTTTGCCGGCCGCGCCAGCACCCGCGCCAGCAAGAGCCGTGCCCGTTCTCCGCCGGACAACTCGCGCACCGGGGTGCGTGCCTGCTCCGGCTTGAACAGGAAATCCTTCATGTAGGAGACGACGTGGCGCTGCTCGCCATTGATGACGAGGTTCTCGCCGCGCCCGTCGGTGAGATATTGCGCCAGCGTCTCCTGCGGGTCGACCGCCTCGCGCTTCTGGTCGAGCGTGGCGATCTCCAGATTGGTGCCGAGCCGCACCGAACCGGCGTCGGGCTTCATCTCGCCGGTCAGCATCTTCAAGAGCGTCGTCTTGCCGGCGCCGTTCGGCCCGACCAGGCCAACCCGATCGCCGCGCTGGATGCGGGTCGAAAACCCCTTGACCACGGTGAGATCGCCAAAGCTCTTTTCGATGTTTTTCGCCTCGATCACCAGCTTGCCGGACTCGGCGGCGTCGCTCGCCACCATGGTCGCCGACCCTTCGGCACCGCGATGGCCGCGAAAACGCTGGCGCATGGTCTGCAACTCGCCGAGCCGGCGCATGTTTCGCTTGCGCCGCGCCGTCACGCCGTAGCGCAGCCAATGCTCTTCGCGAACGATCTGGCGGCCGAGTTTATGCTGCTCGCGCTCTTCTTCCTCCAGGACCAGGTCGCGCCATTCCTCGAAATGGCCAAAGCCCTTGTCCAGCCTGCGGGTCTGGCCGCGATCGAGCCAGATGGTGGCGCGCGACACGCGTTCGAGGAAGCGGCGGTCGTGCGAGATGACGATCAGTGCCGAGGAGGTGCGGATGAGTTCCTCTTCCAGCCATTCGATGACCGAGAGGTCGAGATGGTTGGTCGGCTCATCGAGCAGCAGGATATCGGGCTCGGGCGCCATGACGCGGGCAAGGGCGGCGCGCCTCGCCTCGCCGCCCGACAGGTCGTTCGGACGTTCCTCACCCGACAGTCCGAGATGCTCCATCAGATAGCTGGCGCGGTAGGGATCGTCGGCAGGGCCAAGCCCGGCCTCGACATAGGCGCGGACAGTCGCAAAGCCCTCCATGTCGGGCATCTGCGGCAAATAGCGGATAGTTGCCGAAGGCTGGCGGAACACCTCGCCGTCCTGCGGCTCGATCAGGCCAGCGGCGATCTTCAGCAGGGTCGACTTGCCCGACCCGTTGCGGCCGACCAGTGCAATCTTGTCGCCGGCCGAAGCCGTCAAGGCGGCGCCGTCGAGCAGCGGCGTGCCGCCGAAGGTCAGTTTTATCCCGTCGAGGTTGAGAAGAGGCGGGGCCATGTCAGCTTTCAGGTAAGGGATAGGGATGAGCGAGCAGCATCGCGCGGCCATGGTCCAGTGCGATTTCGAGGCGGCCCTTGACCTCGTTGGAGATGGTCAGCGACGAACCGAACGCCACCTTGACGTGGTTCAGCGGCCATTTGGCGCCGGTGACGGTCAGGCCGGCGAGCTCGGAAAAGCCGAGCACCGAAAACAGCGTGCCATCGGCATAGTCGAAGCCGGCCGTTCCGCGCAGCAGCGGGATGCCTTCCTGAGCGCCGCTGGTCAGGAGCACATCAGTCCCGGCCTCGGCCAGCCGCAGGGCAAGCGCTAGATGCAGAAAAGCGTGGTCGGCGCGCCTGCCGCCAAAGGCGCCGGCGAGCACCAGGCGAGTCGCGCCGCGCTCGAGTGCGGCGGCGATGGCCAGTTCGCCATCGGTCTTGTCCTTCTCCGCAGGGAAGGTCCGGCGCGGCACGGCAGCGAGATCGTCAGGCAGGTTGGCCGGCACCGAATCGAAATCGCCCACCCACAGTTCCGGCACGAGATCCAGCAGCCGCGCATGGCCGATGCCGGCGTCGGCGGCGATGACGCGGGAGCCTTCGACCTGACGGTCGAGCCGTGGCGTGCGGATGAGATCGCCGCCAAGCAGGATGGTGAATGTGCTCATATCGTGTGGCCCTTACCAGCCCGGCACGGGAAACGGAAGGCGGCAAACTCCCACTTGCATGGGGGATCGGCCCGGCCTATGTGTCGAAACGCTCTAACGGGGTGCCGGACGCGATCTTCGCGGACCGGCTGAGAGGCAGTCTCGCCAACCCGCTGAACCTGATCCGGTTTGTACCGGCGGAGGGATTAGACGTTTCGGACAGTCCGACGCCTCAATTCCTTTTAATTCGAACGAAGGAGGCGCCGATGCGCACGCTTTTATACGCTCTTGTCTCAGCCGTGACCGTGGTCCTGTCCGGGCCGGCCTTGGCCAAGGACAAGCTCACCGTCTACACCTATGAAAGCTTCACCGCCGACTGGGGTCCGGGTCCCGTGGTGAAGAAGGAATTCGAGGCCGAATGCGGCTGCGATGTCGAGTTCGTCTCGGTTGCCGATGGCGTCGCGCTGCTCAACCGCGTCAGACTGGAGGGCGCATCGACCAAGGCCGATATCGTGCTCGGTCTCGACACCAATCTGACCGCCGATGCCAAGGCCACAGGCCTGTTCGCGCCGCATAGCGCGGTGGCGGATGTCACTGTGCCGGGTGGCTGGAGCGACGACACTTTCGTGCCGTTCGACTACGGTTATTTCGCTGTCGTCTACGACACCGAGAAGCTGAAGAGCCCGCCGAAGAGCCTGAAAGAACTGGTCGAAGGCAGCGCCGACGACAAGATCGTCATCCAGGATCCGCGCACCTCGACGCCGGGCCTCGGCCTGCTTTTGTGGGTCAAGTCGGTCTATGGCGACAAGGCGCCGGAGGCCTGGGCCAAGCTCAAGGCGAAGGTGTTGACCGTGACGCCGGGCTGGAGCGAGGCCTACGGCCTGTTCACCAAGGGCGAGGCGCCGATGGTGCTGTCCTACACGACCTCGCCAGCCTACCATATGGTCGCCGAGAACACCGAGCGTTACCAGGCGGCCTCGTTCGAAGAGGGCGAGTATCTGCAGATCGAGGTGGCAGGCATCACCACGACGGGGGCCAAGAATCCGCTGGCGGCGAAGTTCATGGCCTTCATGACTGGACCGAAGTTCCAGGATGCCATCCCCGAAACCAACTGGATGTTCCCGGCCGGCAAGACCGACAAACCGCTCAACCCGGCTTTCGACAAACTGGTCAAGCCGACCAAGACCTTGCTGTTCAGCCCGCAAGAGGTCGCCGCCAACCGCAAGGCCTGGGTCGATGAGTGGCTGGCGGTGATGAGCAAGTAGGCTTGCGAGTTCTTTTGATGTTCGCGCCACTCCACCCCCCTCTGGCCTGCCGGCCATCTCCCCCTCAAGGGGGGAGATTGGCAGCGTCGTTGCTGGTTATAGTCCGGCAACGTTGGAGACTAGCAGAAGCATGGGTGGCGGCCGATCTCCCCCTTGGAGGGGGAGATGTCCGGCAGGACAGAGGGGGCCGCCAAGGAACGCAATCCTTTGTAATTGCCGCGATGGAAAGAATGGTGGTCCAGCGTGCAACGCGCGTCTGACCCCCGCATCACCGCTGGCACCCTCGCGCTCGCTGCAATCGCGCTACTGATCGGCGGCGCTTTTGCCGGTCTGCTTTTCGAAGGCGCCCATGATTTCTCGGGCGCCTGGTCGACCTTCGATCCCTATCTCCTGCGCGTCGTGCGCTTCACGCTCTGGCAAGCAGCGCTGTCGACGCTGCTTTCGGTCGTACCGGCACTGTTCGTGGCGCGCGCGCTGTCGCGGCATCCACGCTTCTTTGGCCGCGCCTTCATCCTGCAGCTCTTCGCCGTCCCGCTGGCGCTGCCGGCCATCGTTGCGGCACTCGGCATACTGGCGCTTTATGGCCGCGCCGGCTATTTCGCCGGCGTGTTTGCCATGATCGGCGGGGGAAGCTGGCCGGGCATCTATGGCCTGTCCGGCATCCTCGTCGCCCATGTCTTCTTCAACCTGCCGCTGGCGACGCGGCTGTTCCTCGAGGCGCTGCAGACCATACCGGCCGACCAATGGCGGTTGGCGAGCCAGCTCGGCATGGCGGCGCGGCCGGCGTTCCGGCTGATCGAATGGCCAACGCTGCGCGCCGCACTACCCGGCGTCGCCGGGCTGGTGTTCATGCTCTGCATCACATCCTTCACCATCGTGCTGACGCTCGGCGGCGGGCCGGCCGCGACGACGCTTGAGGTCGGCATCTACCAGGCGCTGCGCTTCGATTTCGATCCCGCGCGGGCCGTTACACTGACGCTGTTGCAGATCGCCTTGACCTTTATCGTTGTGCTGACCCTGACGCGCCTGGGCGCCAATGTGGTCGGCGACACCAATTTGCCGGTCGCGCAACGCCGCTATCTCTCGGTCAATCGGAGCGAGACCTGGTTGAACGCGCTAGTCATCATCCTGGCGCTGCTGTTCGTCGTAGGGCCGATGGCGGCAACCGTGGTGGCCGGGTTGGGTGCGGACCTCGGCCGTTTGGCCAGCGAGGCCACTGTCCGGCAGGCAACGCTGACCAGCGCGGCGCTCGCCTTCCTGTCGGCGCTGCTTTCGGTGATGCTGTCGCTGGCGCTGACCATGGCGCGGCGGGCACTGGCGCTGAACCGCCGTGCCGGCGCAAAGACACTGCTCGAACGCGCCACCGATACAGGCGCCGGTTTTGTCCTTGTCGTGCCGCCGATCGTCGTTGGCGCCGGCTGGTTCCTCTTGCTGCGCCATGCCGGCGATGTCTTCGCCATCGCCCCGGTCATGGTCGTCACCGTCAATGCGGTGATGGCGATGCCGTTCGCCCTGCGCGCCGTGCGTCCCGCCTATGATGCGGCGAGCGAGCGTCACGAACGGCTCTGCGCACTGCTCGGCATTGCGGGCTGGAACCGGCTGATGCTGGTCGACTGGCCATCGCTGCGGCGACCGCTCGCCACGGCCTTTGCTTTCGCCATGGCGCTGTCGCTCGGCGATCTCGGTGTCATTGCCCTGTTCGGCAGTGATTCCGTGCAGACATTGCCCTACCTTCTTCTGGCACGGATGGGCAGCTACCGCACCGAGGATGCCGCCGGCCTGGCACTGCTGCTCGGCTTCGTCTGTCTCGCGTTGATCGTGGCGGCGCACTGGCTGGGAAGGGAGAAGGTCCGCGATGCGTGAGAGGGCGGCCAACAGGCTCGAAAAGGGCGCGCCGGTGCGGCTGGACAATGTGTCGTTCAGTTATGGCAGCTATGGCGATGCGCCACTTGTCTTCGACGTCGAGTTCGCCACGGCGAAGATCACCGCCATCATGGGTCCGAGCGGTTCGGGCAAGTCGACACTGCTCAATCTGGTCGCCGGCTTCGAGACCCCACAATCGGGCCGCGTGCTGATCGGCGGGGCCGATGTCAGCACCGAGCCGGCCTCGGCGCGGCCGGTGTCGATGGTGTTCCAGGAGAACAATCTCTTCGCGCATCTTTCCGTCGAGCAGAATGTCGGGCTCGGCCGCTCGCCCTCCCTGGGACTGACCGAGGCGGACCGCGCCGCGGTCGCCGAGGCGCTTGCGCGCACCGGTCTCGCGGGCAAGGAGAAACGCCTGCCGCGCGAGCTCTCCGGGGGCGAACGCCAGCGCGTCGCACTGGCCCGCGTGCTGGTGCGCGACCGACCGGTGTTGCTGCTCGACGAGCCCTTCGCTTCGCTCGGACCCGCTTTGCGCGACGAGATGCTGGATCTGGTTGCTGCCGTTCATGCCGAACGCGCCATGACGGTGCTATTTGTCACCCACCAGCCCGAGGATGCACGCCGCATCGGCGAGCACATGGTGTTTGTCGACAATGGGTTGGTGGCCGCAACCGGCAAGGCTGATGATTTCTTTACCGGGGCTGGTCCGGAGGCGTTCCGGCGCTATATCGGCGCGGGTGCTGGATATTCCACATCACGCGATGTTGCCCGGAAGCGGACATAATTTACGGTCAAACCGGCTCCAGGCGATGTGGCGTTTGCTTGCCATGACCGGGGGAGTGTGGCTAGGTCCGCCCTACCGCAGCAGTTTGAGATATGGCGCGTGAACATTCCGAAGATCGCCCCCGATTTTCATTGTCATGTGCCGGAACCCGAAAGGAAGCCGTTCTGGAGATCGGCACTAACACATTGGGAATGAAACCGCTGGCGCGCTTTCTCGCGCTGGCTGGCTTTGCCGTGGCGCTGGCAAGCTGCCAGATGTTCACGCCGCCGGAAGTTCAGGAATCCGGCTTCCAGCCTTCCGACAGGCCGATCACGGTGGACAATGTCGGCGCCAACAACAAGCTCGCCGAATTGGCCAAGGCGCAGCACCCGCGCATCCTGGCGACTTATGGCGGTGAATATTCCGACCCCAAGCTCGAGCGCATGGTCGCCAAGGTGGTCGGTAGTTTGACGGTGGTGTCCGCCAACCCGACACAGACCTATCGCATCACCATTTTAAATTCGCCCAACGTCAACGCATTCGCGCTGCCGGGCGGCTATCTCTACATCACCCGCGGCCTCCTGGCGCTGGCCAATGATTCGGCCGAGCTTGCCGCCGTCATCGCGCATGAGATGGGCCACGTCACCGCCAATCACGGCCTGCAGCGCCAGCAACTGGAGGCCGAGGAAGGCTTGGCGACCAAGGTGGTTTCGGACGTGCTCGGCGACAGCCCGACCGCCAAGGCGGCGTTGATCCGCGGCAAGCTGAGGCTGGCGCAATTTTCGCGCAACCAGGAGCTGGAAGCCGACGCCATCGGCATCAAATCGATCGGCGAGGCCGGCTACGATCCTTTCGCCGCAGGCCGCTTCCTTCAATCGATGTCGGCCTATACCGATTTCCGCTCGATCAGCGGCGCCACCGATGCCAGCCTGGACTTCCTGGCCACGCACCCCAACACGCCGCAGCGCATCGATCTGGCGCAGCGCCATGCCCGCCAGTTCGGCGCGCCGGGCGTCGGCACGCGAGACCGCGATTCCTTCCTCGCCGGCATAGACGGCCTGCTCTATGGCGACACACCCGAGGAAGGCTATGTGCGCGGCGAAACCTTCCTGCACCCGGGCCTTGGCGTGTCGTTCACGGTGCCGGACGGCTTCATCATCGACAATTCGGCGGCAGCGGTGACGGCCACCGGCCCTGGCGACATAGCAATCCGTTTCGATGGCGTCTCGATCGACAAGAACCGGGCGCTGACGGACTATATCCGCAGCGGCTGGGTGGCTGGTCTCGTCGACAGCAGCGTCAAGCAGGAAACCATCAACGGCAATGAGGCGGCGACCGCGCATGCCGGCGCCGAAGGCTGGCAGTTCGACATTGCGGTGATCCGCGCCGGCGGCCAGGTCTACCGGCTGCTGACCGCGGCCCCTTCCGCCAGCACGTCGCTGGACACGATCGCCCGCTCGGTCAGCGGCTCGTTCCGGATTTTGAGCGCTGCCGAAAAGGCGGCGCTGAAGCCGCTGCACATCCGCGTCGTCACCGTCCAGCCTGGGCAGACGATGGGTTCGCTTTCGGCGCAGATGGTCGGCGTCGACCGCAAGCTCGACCTGTTCCGCGTCCTCAATGCGCTGTCGCCCGGTGCCGCGGTTTCGGCCGGCGACAAGGTCAAGATCGTCACCGACAAGTAGGCGCCGCTGGACGCCTGCCGCCGTTCAGGCGGCAGTCGCCATGAACTCCGGATTCTGCTTTACCAATGCGACCTTGAGCTTTTCCATGGCGCGGGCCTCGATCTGGCGGACGCGTTCCTTGGAGATGCCGAGCGTTTCGCCGAGCGCTTCGAGTGTGGCGCCCTCGTCGTTCAGCCGCCGTTCCTCGATGATCCTCAGCTCCCGTGCGTTGAGCGCGCGAAGCGCCTCCCTCAGCCAGAGCGAGCGGCGCGCGACATCGATCTTGTCGCCGACGATCTCGTCGGGCAGCGGATCGTCCGAAATCAGGAAATCCATGCGCTCGGTCGAACCCGCATCGTCGGCAATAGGCATGTTGAGCGAGGAGTCGGGCGCCGAGAGCCGCGAATCCATCATCGCTACATCGGCTTCGGAGACGCCAAGCGCCTCCGACACCTCGCGATAGAGCGTGGCGTTGGAGAGCGGCTCCGTGCCATTCGCCAACCGCGCGCGCAGGCGTCGCAGATTGAAGAACAGCGCCTTCTGGGCCGAGCTGGTGCCACCACGCACGATAGACCAGTTGCGCAGGATATAGTCCTGCATCGAGGCGCGAATCCACCATGTCGCATAGGTCGAGAACCGCACCTCGCGCTCCGGCTCGAAGCGGGCGGCGGCCTCGAGCAATCCGACATGACCCTCCTGGACCAGATCGCCGAGCGGCAGGCCGTAATGGCGGAATTTGGAGGCCATGGAAATGACCAGCCGCATATGGGCGACGGTGATGCTGTGCAGCGCGTTCTGGTCGTTGTCCTCTTTCCAGAGCAATGCAAGCCGATGCTCTTCGTCACGCTCGAGGTAGGGAGCCTTCATTGCCGCGCGGACCATGATCCGTCCTGCCGTGTCTTCCATCATGAGGCGCTCCCTGGGTGGTGCGGATTACTTTGCAAACTTGGCTGGCGCCCGGGTTGAAATGGCGGCGTCGTGCCCTAGAACAGCCAGAACTGCCATGCGCGGGAAAGGTTCCGCGACCGTGGCGGCGGGATTGTGTTGCCTGAAGGATTCCCAGGACGGTTCGTGATGGCTGCGATGACGAGCAGAAAGTGCCATTTAGAGTATCTGGTTTCATAAACCGGTTGGTTTTGAAATTCTGTTCCTTATTTTTTCGACTTGCATCTGTCAGTTTCCAGCGCTCACAATATGCCGGTCAGCCGGCCAAGGACGGGATCACAGAAAAATGAAATGGCTCAAATCGCTCATCATCGCCGGAACGCTGCAGGCCGTAGCTGTCACTGCAGGCCATGCCGGCGCCAATCTCGACCAGATCAAGCAGGCTGGGGTCATCAAGGTCGGCACGGAAGGCACTTATGCGCCATTCACCTATCATGACACCTCGGGCGCACTGGTCGGCTTCGACGTCGAAATCGCCAAGGCGGTCGCCGACAAGCTCGGCGTCAAGGCCGAATTCCTCGAAGGCAAGTGGGATGGACTGATCGCCGGCCTCGACGCCAATCGCTACGATGCCGTCATCAATCAGGTCGGCATCACCGACGCCCGCAAGGCAAAGTACGACTTCTCCGATCCCTACATCGCCTCCAAGGCGGTGCTGATCGTGCGCGGCGACAACACCGACATCAAGAGCTTCGCCGATCTCAAGGGCAAGAAGTCGGCGCAGTCGCTGACCTCGAATTTCGGCAAGCTGGCCGAAACGAACGGCGCCGAACTGGTCGGCACCGACGGCTTCGACCAGTCGATCCAACTGCTTCTGACCGGCCGTGCCGACGCCACCATCAATGACAGCCTGTCGTTCCTCGACTTCAAGAAGCACAAGCCCGACGCCAATGTGAAGATCGCCGCGCAAGAGGAAAACGCCGACTATTCCGGCGTCATCGTGCGCAAAGGCGATCCGGAGCTGGTCGCGGCGATCAACAAGGCGCTGGCCGATATCAAGGCCGACGGCACCTACAAGAAGATCTCCGACACCTATTTCGGCCAGGACGTTTCGAACTAATCTATGAGGCGGGCCGGTCCGCGGCCCATGAGACACATCGAGCGGCGAGCCGTCTTTGACGGCCCGCCGCTTTTGTCGTGATATGGCCGACGCATTCTCGCTTTGACCAAGCTGCTTCGACCAATCTGGAGGGTCTTACGTGCCGCACTGGCTGCAACTGATGCTGGAGTCGCTGCCTTCGCTCCTGTGGGCGGCGCTGATCTTCACCGTGCCGCTGACGCTGTTGTCCTTTGCTCTCGGCTTGACGGTCGGCCTGGGTGCTGCACTCGCCCGGCTGTTCGGCCCCAAGCCGCTGGTCGCGCTGGTGCGCTTCTATGTCTGGATCTTCCGCGGTACGCCGCTCCTGGTGCAGCTGTTCCTCATCTTCTACGGCCTGCCGTCGGTCGGGATCCTGCTCGACGCCTTCACGGCGGCGCTGATCGGCTTTACCTTGAACATCGGCGCCTACACGTCGGAAATCATTCGCGCCGCCATAGGCTCGGTGCCGAAAGGCCAGTGGGAAGCCGCCTATTCGATCGGCATGACCTGGGGCCAGGCGATGCGGCGCACCATTCTGCCGCAAGCCGGCCGGGTCGCGGTGCCGCCGCTCTCCAACACCTTCATCTCGCTGGTCAAGGACACGTCGCTGGCCGCCGCCATCACCGTGCCGGAGATGTTCCAGGCGGCGCAGCGCATCGTCGCCACCACCTATGAGCCGCTGATCCTCTATGTCGAGGCGGCGATCCTTTATCTGGCGCTGAGTTCGGTGCTGTCGGCCTTGCAGACGCGGCTGGAGATCCGACTCAACCGCTATGGCGGCTTCCTGGAGGCACGCTCATGATCGGCCTCAGCAACATCGAAAAGCGCTTCGGCGACAATCTCGTGTTGAAGGGCGTGACGGTCACCATTGCCGAAGGCAGCGTCACGGCGCTGGTCGGACCTTCGGGCGGGGGGAAGAGCACCCTGCTGCGCTGCATCAACCTCCTGGAGGTTCCGACTTCGGGCACGGTTCGGATCGGCGACGAGACGCTCGAATTCCACCCCGGCGGCAGGGTTCCGGCCAGGGATATCCAGCGCCTGCGGCTGCAGACCGGCATGGTGTTTCAGAATTTTCAACTGTTTCCGCATCGCACCGCGATCGAGAATGTGATGGAAGGGCTGGTGACGGTGCTGAGATGGTCGCCTGAGAGGGCACGCGAGCGGGCGCTGGCTTTGCTGGAGAAGGTGGGGATGGTGCACAAGGCCGACGCTTGGCCAGCGACCTTGTCGGGTGGCCAGCAGCAGCGCGTGGCGATCGCCCGCGCGTTGGCACCGTCACCGAAAGTGCTGCTCTGCGACGAGCCGACTTCGGCGCTCGACCCGGAACTGGCGCAAGAGGTGGTCGACGTGCTTGGCAAGCTCGCCAGCGAAGGCACGACCATGGTGATGGCGACGCATGATCTGCGCCTCGCCTCCAAGATCGCCCGGGAAGTGGTGTTCCTCGATGCCGGCGGCGTCGTCGAGAAAGGGCCGGCCGCGGTGCTGTTCAACAATCCGGAGCAGCAACGGACGAAGCGGTTTATTGCAACGCTGAAGCAGGAGGCTGAGAAGGAAGGCGGCGGCGCGTAAGCGCGCGGCCCAGAGTGTGTTGAATTCGGGTGATGGCCCCTGAAGGGCGCCGGTTTCCGGGATATGTTGCCGGATGCGCGAGCAGGCCGTCAGCCGCCCTCCGGCATACTGCCCTTGCTGTCGGCAGCCGCTAAAATTTCACAGTCGGCTCTCCCCTGAAGCCGCGGCTTTTCATTTGCAGGTTCAGATATGATGGCTGACGAGCGCCACGCCAAGTCCGACGAGGATCGAACCGCATGTCTTGGGGATCACCCATCCGGCGCCGCCGCCAGTGAACCGGCCAACGGCGAGCGAGGCGATGCCGACCGCCGCCAGGTCGGCCATCGAGAAGATAAGATTGACGACGATGCCGAGGATGAGGAATTGCAACCCTACGGCAAGGGCGGCTGACGGATCCACGAACTGCGGCAGGAAGTCAGGAAGAACAGTGCCGTCTTGGGATTGAGGATCTCGACGACCATGCTGTCGCGAAATGTGTTCGGCGCCGGCCTGGCACCGTCCTCGCCCATCCGGTTCCAGCCCAGGAACATGGCAAGGCCCAACGAAATTGCGCGAAACCATTGCTGCGGTCTGCTTTGCTGGCAAGGCGACAAGTGGGGACAAACGTTAACCGAAAATGCGCGCTGGACGGCCCGGAGCGCGCCAGCAAGCCGCGATGCAGCACGCCGGTGCGCAGTACATCATCAACATCGAAGCCGCCGCCCGAAAGCAAAAGAGGCCCCGGTCAAACCGGAGCCTCCAATCGTTTCAGGCAGGATCTCTCGAATCAAAGGCGAGAAGGATCAGGCAGCTTCTTCCTGCTCGGCCTCTTCATTGTCGGCCTTGGCGCCACGCTTAGGGCCCTTGTTGAGGTTGACCTCGATCAAGCGCACGGCTTCGGTTTCCGACATGCGGTTGACGGCCGCGATCTCGCGGGCCATGCGGTCGAGCGCCGCCTCATAGAGCTGGCGCTCGGAATAGGACTGCTCCGGTTGGTTGTCGGCGCGGTAGAGGTCGCGCACGACTTCCGAGATCGAGATCAGGTCGCCCGAATTGATCTTCGCATCATATTCCTGGGCACGGCGCGACCACATGGTGCGCTTGACGCGGGCGCGGCCCTGCACGACCTTCAGCGCGCGCTCGACATAATCCTCTTCCGACAGCTTGCGCATGCCGATGGAGGTCGCCTTGGCGACCGGCACCTTCAGGCGCATCTTGTCCTTCGAAAAGTCGATGACGAACAGTTCCAGCTTGTGTCCAGCAACTTCCTGCTCGTCGATCGAGACGATCTGGCCGACGCCGTGCGCCGGGTAGACGATGTATTCGCCGGTCTTGAAACCGTGACGCGCAGCGGTGGACTTCTTCTGCGGGGTGATCGTTGCCATTACGCCCTGAACTCCTTGTTGTGGCACCGGCGTCCTGCCGGTCCGAACTCGCGCGATCGGGGAAGCCGATCGTTAGCCGCACAACAGATGAACCCATCGGAAAAGCCGGACCGGCAAACGCGACATTGCGACCGCCTGGCCCAGATCGCTCTGGTCCGAATGGGATTTTCACCTTTCAGTGATTTGGGGCGTCTGCGCCATAAATCGACGTTGTGTCACCGGCATGTTTCGCTGATGTAACACAAAAAGTCGGAAGAATCAAGGTTTTGCTGCACAAGCGAAGGCCACAGGCCAGCGCCGCCTGTCAAGCCGGTTAATGCGACGTGCCTCTTACCCAGCGTAATACCGGCCTTTGCGGCCGTGTTGTCAATCGCCTTCGCCGGGCTCTGGCGAGAAGTATTTCTCGAACTTGCCGGCCTCGCCGTCGAAGGATTTGGCGTCGGCCGGCGGTTCCTTCTTGGCGGTGATGTTGGGCCATTTGTCGGCGTATTCGGTGTTGACCTGCAGCCATTTGTCGAGGCCGGGTTCGGTGTCAGGCTTGATCGCGTCGGCCGGGCATTCCGGCTCGCAAACACCGCAGTCGATGCACTCGTCGGGATGGATGACGAGCATGTTCTCGCCTTCGTAGAAACAGTCGACCGGACAGACTTCGATGCAGTCCATGTATTTGCATTTGATGCAATTGTCGGTCACGACATAGGTCATCGGTCGGCTCCGGGACGTCCCATTTTGTTGGGCTTTTTCCGTCAGGTAACGCCTTTGTCGACCGCTTGCAAGGGTAGCCATTGCGGACGGTGCCGGTGTTTCCGGAATGGAATTCCAGACTGCAGGCCCGGCGGAAGTCAGCCATGTCCCGCAGAGCGTCTGTTTGCCGGGCTCAGTTCTCGCCTCAGGCGTGCCGTTGTCCCAGAACCACTGCGTGTTTTTGGACGCCAGGCCATCAGTCTTCGCCGAGCAATCGGTCGGTCTGGCGACGTTCCTTCTTGGTCGGGCGGCCGCTGCCGGCCTCGCGCAGCCCCGGAATCGCATCGGGAGGGGCTTCGCCCTTCGGTGCGGGCGGTGGCGACATGTCCTCGTAAAGCGTACGGGCCTCCTCGGCCGGGCCGCGCCGCGTACCGGCGCCGAGCACCTTCCAGATGAAGATGCGGCGCTCGAGCGTGATGGTCAGGACGTCGCCTGGCTTGACCTGATCGGAGGCCTGCGCTGCTTTGTCGCGATTGATGCGAACGCGGCCGGCGACGACCAGTTTTGCCGCCAGCGAGCGCGATTTCACGGCGCGTGAGAAGAACAGCCATTTGTCGATGCGCTGGCGGCCTTCGGCAACCATCGAAGCGAGCCGGGTTCTATTTCTTCAACTGGTCGCGCAATGCGGCGAGCTTGGCGAAGGGCGAATCCGGATCGAAACGCACCGGGCGTTCCTCGCGCGGCTTCGGCTGAAAGGCCGGCTTGCCGCCTTGCGGACCACCTTTGGCATCCGGCCTGCCACCCTTCCAGTCGGGACGGCCCTCACGGCGGTCGGGACGCTCGCCTTGCGGCCTGCCGTCACGCCGCTGTTCGCCTTCGGCCTGCGGCTTGGGTTTGAATTTCGAGCGGTCGAAGCGCGGCTTGCCGGCTCCATCGCGCCGGCCTTCATGGGCAGGCCGTTCACTTGGCGTAGCTGCGGCCGGTGCGCCGGCGGCATCCGCAGGCGCATCGCTTCGACCGCGCGCTTGTCCGTTGCGTGGGCGATTGTTCCTTCGGTTGTCGTCGCGGTTGCGCGGACGCTGTTCGAACCGGCCCTGACGCCACAACAGGATGGGTTTTGGCGCTTCGGCTTCCGGAGCGGGTTCGCCGGCGGCTGCTTCAGTCACCGCCACAGGTTCGTCCGGCGCGGCGTCCGTTGCCGGCGCGGCATTTGACACCAACTCGGCCGTTGCGGCTTCTTCTGCCGCTGCAACTTCGATCTCGGCAGTCTCAGTCTCTGCCTGCGGTTCAACCGGCGCCGGTTCGGCGACGTCGGGCGCAGCCTTGGCTACAGGCGCTTCGTCTTGCACGGTTTCGACCGGAGCGTCCGCCTGTTCTTCCACGGCAGGCGCAGCAGGTTCAGCCGCGGCGTCGGAGGTGATTTCGGCGGGAATTTCGGCCGCGGTTTCCGAAACGGCCACTGCGTCCGATGCCGGCTCCGACCCTTCGACGGCTGCCTCTGCTGCGGCATCCGTTGCCGCGGCTTCCGCCGCTTCGGCCTGCTCGACTCGTGCAGCTTCTTCCGTCGCAAGCTTCGCCACCGCCGCTTCGCGCGCGGCATTGTCCTGTGCTTCGAGCCGCGCCTTGACCTCGACGGCCGGCTTCGGCTCGGCACGATAGCCGAGACCCTTGAGGATTTCTTCCATGTCGTCGGCGGTGGCGCCGAGGATCGACATCATCGGCGGCGTCACCATGAAGGACTGGCCGTCATAGGCGCCGTCCGGGCGCTGACCGAGGCCGGGCTTCCAGTTGGTCGCCGGACGGATCAGATCCGCCAGCCGTTCCAGTATGTCGATGCGCACGGCGCGACGGCCGAGATTGCGGTAGCCGGCAAGCTTGTAGAACGTCTTGTCGAAAGCAGGGTCGATCACCACCGAGGTGCGACCCGAGGCGAGCGCATGGACCACGTCGCCAAAGCCCGGCTTGTCCTTGCCGTCGTTCTTCAGCGCCCACAGCAATGTCACCAGCCCGGCAGGCGCCGGCTTGATCAGCGCCGGCACGAAGACATGGTAGGCGCCGAAGCGCACGCCAAGCCGGCGAAGGGCGGCGCGGCCTTCCTGGTCGAGCGACTTCATCTCCTCGGCGATGTCGCGGCGGTTGATGAGGCCGAAATTCTCGACCAGCTGGAAGGCGATGCCGCGGCCGATGCCAGAAATCTGGTCGGCGTTCCTGAGATCGACCAGCGGCTTCAGCAGCGACTCGATCTGGAAATTGACGAATCGCTCTGCACGCGCGGCGACCTTGTCGCGCGCCGGGCCGGTCAGCTGTTCGTCGGCCAGCAGCACCAGCCGCGGCTTCAGCGCGTCTTCGCCTGATACCAGCGTGCCGATCGGCGCGCCGATCCAGCGCAGCGTGCCGTCCGAGCCAAGCGCAATGTCGCCATTGGCCGAGGCGCCAAAGCGTTCGGCGCGAGCCTCGAACTCGGCGGCCAGCGCCTTCTGGGCGGCGGTGCGCACCGCCTTGGCGTCTTCACCGCCGGCGGTCTGGTCCGCGGTAAAGCGGAACCCTTGCAGCTCGCCGACATGATGGCCTTCGACAAGGACGGTTCCGGTAGGACTAATTTCGGCTTCAGGCATGGTATTTTCTCTAAGGCGCCGCATGAGGACGGAAGTCCTGCGGTCTACGAAGCGTTTCGTCAACCGCTCATGCAGCGCATCCGACAATCTGTCTTCGATTTCGCGCGTCTTTTCCTGCCAGTGTGCCTGATCGGCCAGCCAGCCGGGCCGGTTCGACACGAATGTCCAGGTGCGGATCTGGGCAATGCGATGCGACAGCGTGTCGATATCGCCCTCGGTGGTATCGGCGCGGCGCACCTGCTCGGCCATGTAATTCTCGTCGACATGGCCGTGGCGTGCCAGGTCCGTGTAAATGGAAGCGATGAGGTCGGCATGCTGCGCCGGCGCGATCCTGCGGTAGTCGGGCAGCGCGCAGGCTTCCCACAGCAGCGCCACGCGCTTGGCATTGGTGGTGAGTGCGCGAATGTCCTCGTCGCGCGACAGATGCTCGAGCGCCTGTGCATCGACGGCAGGCAATGCCCGCGTCAGTCCCTCGACGGGGGCGTTGGTCTCGATCGAGCGCTTCAGCGCGTCGAGGCTGGCAAAGTCGAAATGCGCGGTGCGCCACTGCAGCACCTTCACCGGATCGAAATCATGGCCTTCGATCTTCTTGATCAGCTCTTCGTCCAGCGGGTCGACCTGGCCAGTGACGCCGAAGGTGCCGTCGCGCAGATGCCGGCCGGCGCGGCCGGCGATCTGGCCGAGCTCGGCCGCGGTCAGGTTGCGATACTGGAAGCCGTCGAACTTGCGGTTCTGGGCGAAGGCGACGTGGTCGAGATCGAGGTTGAGACCCATGCCGATGGCATCGGTGGCGATGAGGTAGTCGACATCGCCGGACTGGAACAGCGCCACCTGGGCGTTGCGGGTGCGCGGCGAGAGCGCGCCGAGCACGACAGCGGCACCGCCCTGCTGGCGGCGGATCAGCTCGGCGATGGCGTAGACCTCGTCGGCCGAGAAGGCGACGATCGCCGTGCGCCGCGGCAGGCGGGTCAGCTTCTTGGAGCCGGCATAGGCAAGATGCGACAGCCTCGGCCGCGTCACCACCGAGACACCCCTCAGCAGGCGCTGCAGAATGCCATGCATGGTGGCTGCACCGAGCAGCAGCGTTTCCTGGCGGCCGCGCAGATGCAGGATGCGGTCGGTGAAGATGTGGCCACGCTCGAGGTCGCCGGCGAGCTGCACTTCGTCGATGGCGACGAAGGCGGCGTCGGTCTCGCGCGGCATGGCCTCGACAGTGCAGACCGAATATCTGGCGCCCGGCGGCTGGATCTTTTCCTCGCCGGTGATCAGCGCCACTTTGTGGGCGCCGACCTTTTCGCAGACACGGGCGTAGACCTCGCGCGCCAGCAGCCTGAGCGGCAGGCCGATGATACCACTCTCATGCGCCACCATGCGCTCGATTGCGAGATGGGTCTTGCCGGTGTTGGTCGGCCCGAGCACGGCGGTCACGTCGCGGCCCGACAGGATCAGCGGCTCGGTGTGTTTGGGCTGGATGTTCATCAACCTAGAATAAGGCTTCTGGGACCTGGAAATAAGGCTTCTTGGCCTCTGGTTGTCGGGAGCGTGCCTCAAATGGCGCGTATGACAGGCGACACATAGGGATTTCGGGCGCGAAGCGAAAGCGGAATGTTCCGCCGGCGGCGAGAAGGGTGGTTTTGTCAAGCTTTCAACCGGCTGCGGATTAACGGATAGAACGAGTCTGGAACGAATCGGCGACGAATCAGTGACTCCTGCGGGTTCAGCTTTTGTTCACGGCTACATGTGGATTTCGCGACCGCGAGTCGCACCACATGCTGAATCGCTGAACTGGCCCGTTTCATGCTAAGAGGGCGTTGCCGTTAACCTTTGCCTGGAAACAATCACGGTGGCTTGGCGCGCCTCGACCAACATTATGAAATTGTTGATCTTTCTTAACCTGCGTTAAGCAGTTGGGCAGGCGATTCCGGCTGTCGTCGTTAACGCTCAGCTCATAACCGGAACGAATCGGCGACGAATCAGCGATGGCGTAATTTTCCCGATTTGTTCACCCCAATATCTTGTGTTGTGAACAGTTTATCCACCGAGAATCCACAGGTTGCCAGGGAGCTTTTGCACAGGGCGGCTGCCGGCTGTTAACCTTCGCGTGCCGAATTGGGTCAGCTACGGTCGCGAGCACGTCAAAGGGACCGTGCCGGAAACGGGCCGGTGTGCCGGCCCGTCGATCTCCTACATCGCCACGTCGTCAGGCGAAGTATTGGCCACCGTTGGCTGTGATGGTCGAGCCGGTGATGAAGCCGGCATCTTCGGATGCGAGGAAGACGACGCAGCGCGCGATCTCTTCCGGTTCGCCGAGGCGGCCGACGGGGATTTGCGGGATGATGCGGTCGTTGAGCACCCTCTCGTCGATCGCCTTGACCATCTCGGTGGCGATGTAGCCAGGGCAGATGACGTTGACGGTGATCCCTGCGCGGGCTCCCTCTTGAGCGAGGGCTTTGCTGAAACCGATGTCGCCAGCCTTCGCGGCGGAATAGTTGACCTGGCCGGCCTGGCCTTTCTGGCCGTTGATCGACGAGATGGTGATGACGCGGCCGAACTTGCGGTCGCGCATGCCGCTCCACAGCGGATGCGTCATGTTGAAGACGCCGGACAGGTTGGTGTCGATGACCTCTTTCCACTGCTCGCGCGTGATCTTGTGGAACATGGCGTCGCGGGTGATGCCGGCATTGTTGACCAGCACCGAGACCGGGCCGAGATCGGCCTCGACTTGGCGGATGCCGGCGGCGCAGGAATCATAGTCGGCGACCGACCATTTGTAGACCGGAATGCCGGTCTCGGCCTTGAATTTCGCCGCTGCGGCGTCATTGCCGGCGTAGTTCGCGGCAACCGAATAGCCGACGGTCTTCAATGCGATCGAGATCGCCGCGCCGATGCCGCGCGATCCGCCTGTGACGATTGCTACCTTGGTCATGCATTTCCCCTTTTTTTGATACCGCCCTGTTGTCGGGCTTGGCAGGCACTGGATACAGAACGGGCGGCTCGCGCCGCCCGGTTGGTGAGTTCTTCAGAGTGCTTCGACACACATGGCGACGCCCATGCCACCGCCGATGCACAGGGTAGCGAGACCCTTCTTGGCGCCGCGCCGGCGCATCTCGAAGACCAGCGTGTTGAAGACACGGGCGCCGGAAGCACCGATCGGGTGGCCGATGGCGATGGCGCCGCCATTGACGTTGACGATCGAGCGGTCCCAGCCCATGTCCTTATTGACGGCGCAGGCCTGCGCGGCAAAGGCCTCGTTGGCCTCGACCAGGTCGAGATCGCCGACCGACCAGCCGGCCTTTTCCAAGGCCTTGCGCGATGCTGGGATCGGGCCGGTGCCCATGATCTGCGGATCGACGCCGGCGGTTGCCCAGGACACGATGCGTGCCAGCGGGGTGATGCCGCGCCTCACCGCTTCCGCCTCGCTCATCAGCAGCGCGCCGGCGGCGCCGTCATTGATGCCGGAGGCGTTGGCGGCGGTCACCGTGCCGTCCTTGTCAAAGGCCGGCTTCAGCTTGGTCATGGCGTCGAGCGTGGCGCCATGGCGGATGTATTCGTCCTGGTCGACAATGGTGTCGCCCTTCTTGCCCTTGAGTGTGACGGCGACGATCTCGTCCTTGAACTTGCCGGCCTTCTGCGCGGCCTCGGCCTTGTTCTGCGAGGCCAGCGCAAACTGGTCCTGGTCGTCGCGGGTGATCTGGAACTGACGCGCGACGTTTTCGGCGGTGTTGCCCATGTGATAGCCGTTGAAGGCATCCCACAGCCCATCCTTGATCATGGTGTCTATCAGCTTGAAGTCGCCCATCTTGACGCCGGCGCGCAGGTGCTGGGCATGCGTCGAAAGCGACATCGATTCCTGGCCGCCGGCGATTATCACCTTGGCATCGCCGGTGGCGATCTGCTGCATGCCGAGCGCAATGGCGCGCAGACCCGAGCCGCAAACCTGATTGAGGCCCCAGGCTGTGGTTTCCTTGGGCAGGCCGGCATTGATCGATGCCTGGCGGGCCGGGTTCTGACCCTGAGCGGCGGTCAGCACCTGGCCGAGGATGACCTCGTCGACCTCGCCTGGTTCGACACCGGCACGTGACAGCAATTCCCTGATGACAACGGCACCGAGCTCATGCGCCGGGGTGGCGGCAAAGGCGCCGTTGAAGGAGCCGACCGGCGTGCGCGCCGCGCTGGCAATGACGATGGAAACGGACATTTTCTTCTCCAGACTTCAAGGGTGTCGTTCTGTCGTTAGGGACTTTTCTTGCCCTTTCCCAACCCCAAGTCAAACCGGAAATAGGCAGGGCGCCCATGCGCCGCAAGCAGGTCGTGCCTTGCCATGGCGGCCATTCGTCCATTGCTGCGCAGCATATTTTGCCTGCTATGCAGCATTTAGTGATCCCGCACTGCACAAACTGCTTGGAATTGTGAAGCTTTTGCGCATATCCTCAAAAAAAAGGCACAATCGTTATCGGCGGCTTGCTCAGAGGCGCGCCGGTGTCCCGGGAGGATGTAGATGGCCGCTAAAGACGATCCGATCATCATCAAGAAATACGCCAATCGCCGCCTCTACAACACCGGCACCAGCACCTATGTGACGCTCGAGGACCTCGCCGAGATGGTCAAGAAGGGCGAGGAGTTCACCGTCCAGGACGCCAAGACCGGCGACGACATCACGCATCCGGTGCTGACCCAGATCATCTTCGAACTGGAGAACAAGGACGGGCAAAACATGCTGCCGATCCCGTTCCTGCGCCAGCTCATCGCTTATTACGGCGACCAGATGCAGATGATCGTCCCGAGCTTCCTCGAACAGTCGATGCTCGCCTTTTCCAAGGAGCAGGAGCGCTTTCGCGAGCAGATGAAGGGGGCGATCGGCAAGTCGCCGCTCGACATGATGAAGATCACCACGCCGATCAAGGCGCTGGAGGAACAGACACGCCGCAACATGGAAATGTTCCAGAATGCGATGCGGCTGTTCACGCCGTTCCCGCCCGCCGGCACCGCGCCGGCCGCTGCGCCGTCGCCCGAGCCGGCCAGGAAGGAAACACCTGACAAGCCCGACGATCTTCAGGAACTGAAGGACCAGATCGCGGCCATGCAGCGCAAGCTCGACACGATGTCCTGAGCTTAGCGCTCTTGCGATCTTACGGCAGCAGGCCCTCATAGCGGCCGCGCGGCCTGATGACACTTCGGCTTGTTATCTGTTCGACCGTGTGCGTTGCCCAACCGACGCTGCGTGCGAGCGCAAACAGGCGGAACGGCGTATCGCGCGGCAAGCCAAGACTGCGCGTCAGCGCGGCCAGCCCAAAGTCGATGTTGGGAAGCGCGCCGGTCGCCGCAAAGGCAGCGTCGCGCAGCGACGATAGTGTGCCGTCAACCTCGATCACCGACAGAAGCGCTGCCCCTCGGGGGTCGCCGTCGGGATAGAGCTGATGACCGAACCCCGGCAGCGGCCGGTCATGGCTGAGCCAGCGCCGAATCGCCGCATCGGCGCCATGCCGCGCCGCATCCTCGGCCAGTTGCATCACCGCCTCGCCGGCGCCGCCATGGCGAGGGCCTGACAGCGTCGCGAGCCCTGCCAGCAGGCAAGCGGCCAGCGGCGCGCCGGTGGAGGCTGCGACGCGCGCGGCGAAGGTCGATGCATTCAGCTCATGATCGGCAAGCAGGACAAGCGCGCGGCGGATCGCATCGGCGCCGCCGGCATCTACCGACCAGGCCTGTGCCAGCCGCTGATGGACGGGATCCGGTCCTGCCGGTGCGCCCAGCGCGCCGGCCAGCACGCCGACCGCGTGCGCGGCATCGGCATGCAGCGAGGCGGCGCTGCGCCCAAGTGACGGACGCCCTTGGCCGGCAAGCACGGCAAGTTGCGCAAAAGCCGAGGCCCGGCCGGCTTGATGGGGCGCATCCGGCGATGGTGCTTGGAAAGCCACCGGTTCCGGCAGAGCCCAGAGCACTGCGGCGGCTTCTTCCAGTGTGGCGTGCCCGGAGAGCACCGCGGCGTCCTGCCCGCGATAGATGAGCCGACCGTGCGAGACGGTCGAGATCGCCGTTGCGATCGAGGGCTCGCCCCAGGCAATGGCGCTTTCAGCGATGGCTGATGGGCTCCGTCCGCGCGCCCTCCGCGTTGCCAGCGCTTCTATATCGTCGGCACGATACTGGCTGCGGCGCGGATCGGCGCGGTCGGGCCGCATGCCGATGCGCCCACGGCTGACATAGGCGTACAGCGTCTGCGCCCGCACCTTGAGCCTCTCCAGCGCTTCTTCCCTGGACAACCACTCGGACATATCGAACCCTGATATTGATTCTATTGATCAAGATTGATGGAAATGTTGCCCATCTCTATCTCCGATCCGGAAATGCTTCAAGGAGACAGGCTATGGCGAATGGGCTCGATGACGTGGTGGCGGCGGAAACCGTGCTTTCCGATGTGGATGGTCTTGGCGGCCGTCTGACGATCCGGGGTCATTCGCTGCCGGAACTGGCCGGCCGCTGGCCTTATGCCCGGGTGGTCCGGCTGCTGCTGGATGGCTTTTTCGACGACCTTCCCGGCGATGCGGAACTGGTGCTGGCGCTGGGCCAGGCACGTGCGGACGTGTTCGAGCGACTATTGCCCTCGTTGCCCCGGCTGGCGTCGCTCGATGTCTACAGCGCCATGCGCGCCGGCATGGCGCTGCTGCCGGACGGCAACACGCTGACGGACGCATTGCGGCTGATCGCGGCACCCGCCGTGCTGACGCCGGCCCTGCTGCGCCTGCAGCGCGGCGAGCAGCCGATCGCGCCGGACAGCCGCGCCGATCATGCCGCCGACATGTTGAGGATGCTGAGCGGCAACGCCGCCTCCCCAGCACTGGCGAAAGCACTCGACACCTATCTGGTGACCGTCTGCGACCATGGTCTCAATGCATCGACCTTTGCGACGCGCGTGGTGGCCTCGACGCAGGCCGGCCTGACATCGTCAGTGCTGGCCGGACTTGGCGCGCTCAAGGGGCCGCTGCATGGCGGTGCGCCAGGCCCGGTGATCGAGATGCTGGATGCGATCGAGGCGCATGGCGATGCCGCCGGCTGGCTGCGCGACGAGATCGCGCATGGCGAGCGCATCATGGGTTTCGGTCATCGCATCTACCGCGTGCGCGATCCGCGCGCCGATGTGCTGAAGTCCGTCGTGCGGCAACTCGGCGGCGAGGGCGAAACCGGCCGCCGGCTGGCATTCGCGGAGACAGTGGAACAGGTAGCGCTCGACGTGCTGCGGATCGCCAAGCCGTCGCGCTCGCTGCAGACCAATGTCGAGTTCTACACCGCGCTGCTGCTGGAGGCGGCGGGCTTTCCGCCACAAGCCTTCAGCAATGTCTTTGCCGCCGGGCGCGTCGCCGGTTGGATCGCGCATGTGCGCGAACAGCAGATGACCGGAAGGCTGATCCGCCCGCAGTCGCGCTATGTCGGGCCGGTGCCGGAGCTGGCTGCCTGAGGCTTATCGGCGCCTAGCGAGCGACGGGCGATCCAAACGATATCCTCCTGGTGAGCGGCCGTGTGGCCGCTCATGACGAAAATTTCATCTCCCCGAAAATTCTGGCCGCTGTTATTGCGTCGCATTGAGCATATATGCTGCAGTGCAACATAAGCTCGCTCTTGCCGCAACCAGAGGATTCCGCCCTTGGCCGCCAGAAAAACCGCAGTCATCACCGGCTCCACATCGGGCATTGGCCTGGCCATCGCCCAGGCGCTGGCGGCCGAAGGCCGCAATGTCGTCGTCAACTCTTTCTCCGACACGACCGCCGACCACGCCATCGCCGACGCGATTGCCAAACAGTATGGAGTGAAGACCGCCTACATCAAGGCCGATATGTCGAAACCGGCGGAATGCCGGGCGCTTGTCGCCAAGGCGGCCGAAACATTCGGTTCGGTCGATATCCTGGTCAACAATGCCGGCATCCAGCATGTCGCGCCGGTGGAAGAGTTCCCGATCGAGAAATGGGACGCCATCATCGCCATCAACCTGTCGTCGGCATTCCACACCATTGCAGCCGCCATTCCGCTGATGAAAAATGCCGGCGGCGGGCGGATCGTCAACATCGCCTCGGCACACGGCCTGGTCGCGTCGCCGTTCAAGTCGGCCTATGTCTCGGCCAAGCACGGCATCATGGGATTGACCAAGACCGTCGCGCTCGAACTGGCGCGCGAAAAAATCACCTGCAACGCCATCTGCCCGGGCTATGTGCTGACGCCGCTGGTCGAGGCGCAGATCCCCGATCAGATGAAGGCCCATCAGATGGACCGCGAGACCGTCATCCGTGAGGTCATGCTGGACAAGCAGCCGACCAAGGAATTCGTCACGGTGGAGCAGATCGCGGCAGCGGCGGTGTTCCTGTGCTCGGACGCGGCAGCGCAGATCAACGGCACCCATCTCTCGGTAGATGGCGGCTGGACCGCCGCGTGAGGCGCAAAATCTTCTCATCTACCCAAAACGAACCAAGGACGACGCCATGACCAAAAACGGCAAGGCGGAGGAGACGAAGAAGAAGATCAACATCGCGCTTCAGGGCGGCGGCTCGCACGGGGCCTTTTCCTGGGGTGTGCTCGACCGCCTGCTGGAGGACGGACGGCTGGAGATATCAGCAGTGTCCGGCACCAGCGCCGGCGCCATGAACGCGGTGGCGCTGGCCGACGGATATGTGCGCGGCGGTGTCGAGGGAGCGCGGCAAAAATTTGAGGATTTCTGGCGCGCGGTGGCGGCCAAGGGCCGGTTCAGCCCAGTGCAGCGCATGCCGTGGGATGTCGCCTGGGGAAACTGGTCGATCGAGAATACGCCTGGCTATGTCTTCTTCGACACCATGTCGCGCGTGTTCTCGCCCTACGTCGCCAATCCGCTCGGCCTTAACCCGTTGCGCGACGTGGTGGAGCAGGAGATCGATTTCGACAATGTCCGCGCCTGCAAGTCGATGGAACTGTTCATCTCGGCGACCAATGTCGAAACCGGACAGTTGCGCGTCTTTTCCGACGGCGAGATCGACCTCGACGTGGTGATGGCTTCGGCCTGTCTGCCGCAATTGTTCCGCGCCGTCGAGATCAAGGGCGTGCCCTACTGGGACGGCGGCTATGGCGGCAACCCGGCGCTCTATCCGTTTTTCAAGACCGCGGCGACCGAGGATGTGCTTCTGGTGCAGATCAATCCGGTGGTGCGGGAGGGAACGCCAAGGAGCGCCAACGAGATTCAGAACCGCATCGACGAGATCACCTTCAACGCCGGGCTGCTGCGCGAATTCCGCTCGATCGCCTTCGTCAAGGAACTGATCGCCGCCGGCCGTCTGCCGCATGGCGAATATCGCGACATCCGCATGCACCGCATCGATGCCGACGAGGCGTTCAAGGACCTGTCGGCGTCGTCGAAGGTCAATGCCGAATGGGCGTTCCTGACCTATCTCAGAGATCTCGGCCGCACAGCCGCCAGCGACTGGCTGGAAGAGAATTACGACGCCGTCGGCAAGCGACCGACGCTCGATCTCTCCGGCGAACTCGATGACGGCTTCAAGCCGGTGCGCGGTCCGGCACCCGGCCGGCGGGTCAAGGAATTCCTCGCTGTGCGCAAAAATCCGGAGGTGGTTCGCCGTCGGGCCTGAACTGAAACCTGATACAGCTGGTTTCATCGAGCTTTCAAGGTCAGGTCGATCACCCTGATCAGGGCAGCGGCCGCCTGCCGCTGTCCCTCCGGATCTCTGATCCGCGCCTTCATGCCTTCCAGCCCGTCGAGCAGCATGTCGGCGAGCAGTTGTGTCGACAGGCCCCTGGCCGCCAGGTCGACGCCGTTCCTGGCTGCCTCGCCCTGGATCGCGGCGGCAATATGTTCGCCAAGCCCGCCGCGCCAGCAGCCGACCAGATCGCCAAGGCTCGATTTCATGTCCAGCAGTTCGGCGCCGTGCGGCGAGGCAACAACGGCGCTCATCATCGAGATGAATGCCTCATCGATGGCCCGCATCATGCGCTCGGTGAAAGGGCCATCGCCGGATAGGGCAATCTTTGCCGCCTCGACCGAGCGCGAAAGGATCATCATGGCGATGGCGCGGAAAATGTCGGTCTTGTTCTTGAACAAGAGATAGAGCGCCGGGCGCGACATGTCTGCGGCGCGGGCGATGTCGTCCATGGTGGTGCGGGTGAAGCCATAGGCCAAAAACACCTTCATCGCGCCATCCAGGATACGGACGCGTTTGGGATCTGTGGCGGCGATGTCTTCGATCTGGTTCATGGAGCAATTCTATCCTGCAAAATCCTATTTGACAAAATGACGAAATTTGTCAATCTGTATTGGGCGAAACGGTCGAGAGGACGCTTCGCCCTTGGCAGTGGACGACAACAAAGGGTATCCCCATGCGCCTTACCGTCGACGGTCAGTCTTTCGATATCGATGCCGATCCTGACATGCCGCTGCTGTGGGCGCTGCGCGATCTCATTGGCAAGACCGGGCCGAAATTCGGCTGCGGCATCGCCGCCTGCGGCGCCTGCACGGTGCATGTGGATGGTCAGCCGGTGCGTTCCTGCTCACTCCCGGTTGGGCAGGTCAGTGGCGCTGTCACGACCATCGAAGGCATCGGCACAGCAGGCAGACTGCATCCGGTGCAGCAGGCATGGCTGGAGGAACAGGTCGCGCAATGCGGCTACTGCCAGGCCGGCCAGATCATGAGCGCGGTGGCGCTGCTCGATGAAGTCGCCGACCCAAGCGATGCCGACATCGACAATGCCATGGGCGGCAATCTCTGCCGCTGCGGCACCTATCCCAAAATCCGCTCGGCCATCAAGAAGGCCGCGGCGCTCAAGACGGCGGGGCTCTGACGATGGCCAGTGTCGGAAAGATCGCCCGCCGCACGTTCCTGATTGGCGCTGCCGCTGTCGCGGGCGGCGTTGCCGTCGGCTATTACTACTATCGCAAGCCCTTTCCGAACCCGCTCGAGGCCGAACTCGGCAAGGGCGAGGCGACATTCAACCCCTATGTGAAGATCGGCGCCGACAACACCATCACCATCGTCGCGCCGCGCGCCGAGATGGGGCAAGGCATTTCGACGACGCTCGCCGTCATGGTCGCCGAAGAACTCGATGTGAGCCTCGACCGGGTCAAGGTCGAGCACGGCCCCGCCTCCCATGCCTATTACAACGCAGCGATCCTGGAAGAGGGCGGTCCGTTCGCCTTCTTCGACGAGAGCATGACGGCGCAGGCGGTGCGCTCCGGTCTCGGCGTGGTCGGCAAGTTCCTTGCCCTGCAGGGCACCGGTGGTTCGGCTTCGACACGCGATGGTTTTGACAAGATGCGGCAAGCGGGTGCTGCCGCCCGGCAGATGCTGATCGCGGCTGCGGCGCAAAAACTGGGTGTCGCGGCGGCCGATCTGGAAACGGCCGACGGTTCGATCCTGCACAAGGCGTCGGGCAAGTCGCTGACCTATGGCGCGATTGCCGCCGTTGCTGCCGCGATGGCGCCGCCGGCCGAAGTCAGGCTCAAGGACCGGGCCGACTGGAAACTGCTGGGAAAGCCGCAGAAGCGCATCGACATGCTGGCCAAGGTGACCGGGGCGCCGATCTTCGGCATCGATGTCAGGCTGCCGGACATGGTCTACGGCACGGTCAAGATGAGCCCGCGCTTCTGGGCCAAGCCGGTCAAGGCGGACCTTTCCAGGGCCGAAAAAATGCCCGGCGTGATCAAGATCGTGCCGCTCGAGACGAATTACGGCCATGGCTTCGGTATCATCGCCGACAACACATGGGCGGCGTTCAAGGCGGCCGAGGCGATCGACGCCCAGTGGGCCGATCCCGAATATCCACTCAGCAGCGCCGCCATTTCAGATGTGCTGAAGCAGGCGCTCGGCACCAAGGGGTCGGTGATGCGCGACAATGGCGATGTCGATGCCGCTTTTGCGGACGCGCCACGCGAAAGGATCGTCGAGGCCGACTATGCCATGCCCTATCTGGCGCATGCGACGATGGAGCCGATGAACGCAACGGCACAATTGAGAGACGGCGCGCTCGACATCTGGTGCGGCAACCAGTCGCCGACCCTGGTGCGGCAGCTTTGCGCCAACGCGGTCGGCATCGAGCAGGACAAGATCGCCGTGCACACCACCTTCATGGGCGGCGGTTTCGGCCGGCGCGTCGAGGTTGATTACGCGCTGTGCGCCGCGCTGATGGCGAAGGAGACGGGCGGGCGCCCGATCAAGGTGACCTGGACGCGTGAAGAAGACATGCGCCACGACGCCTACCGGCCGGCCGCTATCGGCAAGTTCCAGGCGCGGCTCGGCGACGATGGCATGCCGGTCGCCGTCGACATGAGGATGGCCTCGCCATCGGTGATTGCCGGCATGCTGCGCCGGCTGTTTCCTTCGATATCGCCGCTCGGTTCCGACAAGAGCATCGTCGACGGTGCCTATGACCAGCCCTACACCATCCCGAACTACCGGGTCAGCGGTATCGCGGGGCCGGTCTCCATCCCTGTCGGCTCCTGGCGCTCGGTCGGCAGTTCGGTCAACGGCTTCTTCCATGAAGGCTTCATGGACGAGATCGCCGTTGCCGGAAAAATCGATCCGATCGAGATGCGCAAGAGACTGATGGCCGCCTATCCCTCGGCGGTGAAGGTGGTGGAGAAAGTCGCCGCGATGGCGAAATGGGGCGAGGCGCTGCCCGCCGGCAAGGCCAGGGGCATGGCCTTCACGCTGTCCTTCGGCAGTTGGGTCGGCGAGATCGTCCAGGTGGCGGACACGCCGGCCGGCATCCGCATCGAGAAGGTGTGGATCGCCGCCGATGTCGGCACCGCGCTCGATCCCGGCATCATCGAGGCGCAGCTGATTTCGGCCGCCATCTACGGACTCTCCGCAGCTATGGGTCAGGAAATCACCTTCGCCGACGGCATGGTCGAACAGTCGAACTTCCACGATTTCGACGCCATGCGGATCTTCCAGTGCCCGGTCTTCGAAGTCGCCATCCTGGAAAACTTCCACAAGATGGGCGGCGTCGGCGAGATCGGCACGCCGCCGGCGGCTCCGGCGCTCGCCAACGCCATCTTCGCGCTCACCGGAAAGCGCATCCGCACGCTGCCGCTGTCGAAAACGGTGGCCTTCGCATGAAGAAGCTCCTCATCATGCTGACGCCTGCTGCCATGCTTATGCTCGCAGCGCCGTTCGCGAGCGCGCAAGAGAGCCAGACGCCGGCGCCGGCGACCGTCGACGCGGCGAAAGGCCTGTCCGAATGGGACAAGGTCTATGCGGTGTTCTCGCATCCGCGCTGCGCCGACTGTCATGTCGCGGACGAGCGGCCGCGCTGGTCGGGTGCGCATTACGGCGGCACGCGCGTGCACGCCTTCAATGTCCAGCGCGGTGCTGACGGGTCGGGTTTCGGCAATCCGGGCCTGCGTTGCATGACTTGCCATTTCTCCAGCAATTCCAGTGCATTGCACGGTCCGCCCGGGGCCGAGAACTGGCATCTGGCGCCAGCCGAGATGGCTTGGTTCGGCAAATCCTCGGCCGAAATCTGCGCCCAGATCAAGGATCCCCTGCGCAATGGCAACCGTAGCTTGAAGGATATCGCGCTGCATGTTCGCGACGACAGACTGGTTGCCTGGGGCTGGGCGCCGGGATCGGGTCGTGAACCAGCCCCGGGCTCCGCCGAAGCAACCTATCAAGCGATCGAAAACTGGGCTGCGGCGGGCGCATCTTGCCCGGTGGCGCAATGATCTTGCAACTTTCGGACTATATTGCGGTGCGGCTTTGATGTAGAAGCGCGCTTCGCCGATCACGGCAAATTGAACACGGCTCGGCGCGCACCCATATCGGCGACGCGCCCGCGTTATGAGGACGCTGGCCGAACCCGCAGTGGAAAAAACGACGATGAGAATCAGGTTTCACAAGCTTGCAGCCGTTGTTGTGCTCATTGGTTTCGCGGCGTGGATGGCGACAGGCGAGTTTTCGTCGGTCGGCAGCGTAGCCGCCAACAAAGCCAAGGCAGCCGAAGCCGAACAGGCCAAGGCGCCGGACGCAAGCAAGCCGAAGACGGCGGAAGCCGAGCCTAAGGCACCGCTGCGCACCGTCGCGGTGGTGACGCCGCCACGCAAGACCTATGCACGCGCCATCCGCATTTCCGGGCTGACCGAAGCCGACAAGCGGGCGGTGCTGGCGACGCGCGTCGCCGGTGTCATCGACAAGCTGCCTGTCAAGCAAGGCGATCACGTCAAGACGGGGGATCTGGTGCTGATGCTTGCGGCGGAAGAAAAGATCTCGATGGTCGACAACGCCAAGCAGTTGGTGGTGCAGCGCCAGGCCGAGCTGGACGCAGCCTTGCGGCTGATGAAGACCGGCAATCTGCCGAAGCTGCAGCTCGACACCGCGCGCTCGAACCTGACCTCGGCGCAGTCGCTGCTGGAAACGGCACAGGCCGAACTCGACCGCAACGAGGTGAAGGCGCCTTTCGACGGCGTTATCGACCGGGTGCCGGTGGAACTTGGCAGCTCCATCATGCAGGGCGGCGAGGTGGCGACCATCCTCAAGCTCGATCCGGTGATTGCCCGCGGCGAAGTCAGCGAGCGCGATCTCGGCTATCTCAGGCTCGGCGACAAGGCCGCCATTCGGCTGGTCAGCGGCCAGACGGTTGAAGGCACCGTGCGCTACATCAGCCGCGACGCCTCGTCCGCGACCCGCACCTTCCGCGTCGAGGTTGCCGTCCCCAATGCCGACGGCTCGGTGCCGGCCGGCATGACGGCGGAAATCTCGCTCAACGCACAGCCCACCGACGCGGTGCTGCTGCCGCGCTCGGTTGTGACGCTCGGCGACAAGGGCGACCTCGGCATCCGTGCCGTGGGCAAGGACAACAAGGTAGCGTTCTTCCCCATCGACCTCGTCGACGACACGCCGACCGGCCTCGTCCTCGGCGGCATCCCGGCCGACGCCCGCATTATCGTCGCCGGCCAGGAACTGGTGAGGGAAGGCGATCTGGTCAACCCGGTCGAGGCCGACCAGGCGACCATCAAGAAGCTGATCGGCGAGGCGACGACCGGCACCCAGTAGCGTAGCACAAGTCGCGACGGACTAGCCCTGGGCGGGGACAATCGGCTGCGACGCAGCTCGTGGAAATTCAAGAACAGGCGTTAGCCATGGATATCGTCAGACTCGCAATCAACAATGCCCGCCTGACCATTTCGGTCCTCGTCTTCCTTCTGCTGGCGGGCTGGGTCGCCTATCAGGCGACGCCAAAGGAAGCGGAGCCCGACGTTCCGATTCCGATGATGTATGTCAGCCTGATCTATCAGGGCATTTCGCCCGAGGATTCGGAGCGGCTTCTGCTGCGGCCGATGGAAAGCAAGCTGAAAAGCCTGAAGGGCCTCAAGGAGATGCGTTCGGCCGCCTTCCAGGGCGGCGGCTACGTGCTGGTCGAGTTCCAGCCGCAGACCAATCTGGCCACCGCGCTGCAGGACACGCGCAGCAAAGTGCAGGACGCCAAGGCCGACCTGCCGCAGGCGGCGGAAGAACCCGTCGTCACCGAAGTCAACATTTCCGAATTTCCCGTGCTCGTCGTCACGCTCTCGGGAAATCTGCCCGAACGCGTGCTGACCGCCGCCGCGCGCGAACTACGCGACCGTATCGAGGAGGTTCCCGGTGTTCTCGAAGGCTCGCTGCAGGGTGCGCGCGACGATCTCGTCGAGGTCGTCATCGATCCGATGAAGCTGTCTTCCTATGGGCTGCAACTCGATCAGCTGATCGGTGCGGTCGGCAACTCCAACAGCCTGGTCGCCGCCGGCAATATCGAAGGCTCGGAGGGCAAATACGCCGTCAAGGTGCCGTCGCTGATCGAAACGCCGGAGGACGTCGCCGCACTGCCGGTGGTCGCCGGCCCCAATGCCGTGGTGCAGGCCAAGGACATCGCGACGATCCGTTCGACCTTCAAGGATGCCGAGACGGTGACCCGTCTCAACGGCAAGCCGGCCATCGCCATCGAAGTCAAGAAGCGCATCGGCTCAAACCTGATCGACACCATCGCCAAGGTGCGGACGGTGTCCGACGAGTTCGTCAAGTCGATGCCCGAGGGCATGAACGTCACCTACACGCAGGACAAGTCGGTCTTCGTCAACCAGCTGCTCGGCGACCTGCAGAACCATGTGATGATCGCCGTCATCCTGGTGTTCATCGTCATCCTCTACGCGCTGTCCGGCCGCGCCTCGCTGCTCATCGGGCTTGCGATTCCGTCGTCCTTCCTGATCGGCATCCTGCTGCTGGCGATGATGGGCTACACGATCAACATGATCGTGCTGTTCAGCCTGATCCTGGCCGTCGGCATGCTGGTCGACGACGCCATCATCGTCACCGAGTTCGCCGAACGGCGGATGAGCGAAGGCATGCCGAAGGAGGAAGCCTTCGCGCTCGCAGCCAAGCGCATGGCCGGTCCGGTCATCGCCGCGACGATGACGCGCATCGCCGCCTTCTCGCCGCTACTGTTCTGGCCGGGCATCATCGGCGACTTCATGAAGTACATGCCGATCACGCTGATCGTCACGCTATCGGCCTCGATGCTCTATGCGCTTGTCTTCGCGCCGACGCTGGGGGCGATCTTCGCCAAGGCGCCGCCGCATCATGAGGATGACAATCGCGACGGCTGGTACATGGCGATCGTCAAGCAGGCGGTGCGCTTCCCCATCACCGTGCTGGTGCTGACCGTCGCGCTCTTGTTCGGCGTCGGCTTTGCCTATTCGAAATACGGCGCCGGCGTCGAGTTCTTCCCGAATGTCGAGCCGGATTACGGCCTGCTCTACGTGCATGCGCGCGGCAATCTTTCGCTGGCCGAAATGGATACCGCGACCAAGATCGCGGAAGACAGGCTGCTCGGCTGGCCAGGCGTGAAGTCGGTCTACACCCGCGTCGGCAAGACGCAAGGCGGCGGCCAGGACGTTCCCGAAGACGTCGTCGGCGTCATCCAGTACGAATTCATCGACTGGCGCGAGCGCAAGTCGGCGAACCACATCCTGGATGATCTGCGCGGCGTCATGGCCGGCATTCCCGGCGTCGATGTCGAGGTGCGCGTGCCGGAAGCCGGTCCGCCGACCGGCAAGCCGATCCAGATCAGGCTTTCGGCCGTCGACCCCAAGGGGCTCGACGACAAGGCCCGTGAGGTCGCGGCGCGCATCGGCAAGGTGCCCGGAGTCATCGATATTTCCGACGGCCTGCCGCCGCCCGGTGTCGACTGGGCGCTCGAGGTCGACCGTGCCAAGGCGGCGCAGTACGGCATCAGCCCAACCTCGGTCGGCACGGTGGTGCAACTGGTAACCAACGGGCTGAAGCTCTCGGAATACCGGCCTGCCGGAGCCGACGACGCGGTCGACATAAGGCTGCGGCTGCCCGAAGACCGGCGCACGCTGTCGACGCTCGACGAACTCAGGGTGCAGACCTCACAAGGCTCGGTGCCGATCTCGAACTTCGTCGTGCGCAAGCCCGAGCCGACGGTCGGCATCCTCAACCGCATCGACGGCGCGCGTACGGTGGTCGTCCAGGCCAACGTCGCCGCCGGCGCTCAGGTCGCGGCTGTGCAGGAGCAGGTCACCAAGGCCGTCGCCGATATGGATCTCGGCAGCGGCATCCGCTGGAAGCTGGCCGGCTCGAACGAGGACAGCGCCGAAGCCAGCGCCTTCCTCAGCAAGGCCTTTGGGGCGGCGATCTTCCTGATCTTCCTGGTGCTCTTGGCGCAGTTCAACAAGTTCACCAGCGTCTGGCTGGTGCTGTCCTGCGTGGTCATGGCGACGATCGGCGTGTTTCTCGGGCTGCTGATAACAGGCGAGACGTTCGGTATCGTCATGTCGGGCATCGGCGTCATCGCTCTGGCCGGCGTGGTGGTGAACAACAACATCGTGCTGATCGACACCTATGACCGGCTGCGTGAAGAAGGCTGGGACAAGGTCGAGGCGGTGCTGCAGACCTGCCGCGAACGTGCCCGCCCGGTCGTGCTCACCGCAGTGTCGGCCATTCTCGGCGTGCTGCCGATCGCCTTCGGCCTCGGCCTGGAAATCTTCCATCACGAGACGACGATCAACGCGCCGTCGACGCAATGGTGGATTTCGCTGTCGTCGGCGATCGTCTTCGGCCTGTCCTTCGCCACGGTGCTGACACTGGTGGTGACGCCGTCGATGCTGATGGTGTTCACCCGCGCCAAGGTCAAGCCGGGCGCGCGGCGCGGCTTGATCAGCCGGCTGTTCCGGCGCGGCAAGGGCGAGATTTCCTCGACCGATGCGCAGGGGCAGGATGTCGGAGCCGAGCCGGATATCGCCTTTCCGAAAGCCGCCGAATAGACCAATGCCGATTTGACCGCAAAAGGCCGCCCGGAACAACCGGGGGGCCTTTTGCATTGTTCTTGGGCGAAACGTCGAACTGCGGGGTTCTCATGCCGATCACCACCATCGCCATCATCGTCCTGGTCCTTATCCTCATCGGCGCGGTGCCGGCCTGGCCGCATTCACGCTCCTGGGGCTATGGGCCGTCGGGTATTGTCGGCGTGGTGCTGGTGGTGCTTATGGTGCTGCTGTTGATGGGACGGCTCTGAGGCGCCCTCTCAATTCGCGGAGATTGTCAATGTGCGGAGGAGCATCGCCCGCCATCGCGGACGTCAGGCAGCTTTCGCAACGCCGGTCACGGTGGCAATGCCGATATCCCCGAGAGCTTCAGTGACGGCCTGATCCAGCGGCGTGTGGGGGATCGCGCCGATGATGCCTTCCAGCCTTGCCGACGCCAGTTGGTGCGGTTCGAAGCGCAGATAGGACATCGACACGATCTCACGCCACATCGCCACGAACGGGCTACCGGCGCGCAGCACCCACCAGGCCATCGAGGTCATCTTGAGCGGACGCCCAAGCGCCTTCTCTGCGGCTGCCTTGATCTCCAGGTCGGTGACGGGATGGCCGGGGAAGTTGAAGGCTTCATAGGCGCCGAGCTTGTCCAGCTTCTGCGCCAGTCCGACGAAGGCCCTGGCCAGATCCGGTAGGTAGGCCCATTCATGCACGAGGTCGACCGGGCCGGGCGCCGTATAGATACCCTTGTTGATCTTGGCAGCGACGACCAGGTCGAACCACGAGCCGCTGCCGGTGCCGCCGAAGAAGTCGCCGGCCCGCAAAATGATGGTGCGGACGCGGTGTGCTTCGGCCTCGCGGTGAAACAGGTCCTCCATGGCGACGCGGATGCGCCCCTTCTCGGTCGTCGGGCGGAACGGCGTGTCTTCCGTGATCACCTCCGGCATCGGCGACCCGTAATTGTATACGGTCCCGGGAAAGAGATGCAGTGCGTTGTTGGCATGGCAAGCGGCCATGACATTCTCGGCGATCGGCAGGCACTTGACCCATTCGGTGTAGATCGGGTTGAGGCCGTTGAAGATGATGTCGACACCTTCCGTGGCGCGGATCAGCGCTTCCCGGTCGAGCGCGTCACCGGCAACGGCCGTAGCGCCTTCAAGTTCAGTTGGCAGTTTGCCGTTGCGGGTCACGGCGCGGACCTCGTAGCCTGCGTCGATGAAGGCCTTGGCGACCACGCGGCCGAGCCGGCCATTGGCGCCTAGAATCGCGATCTTGGTCATTGGAAGCACTCCTGGGTTGGGTTTGCGTGGTCGGTCGGGAGGCGCGATCAGCGGCTGCCGAAGAGGTCGCGGTTGCTGCCTTGCATGACCGGCTGCCGGACGGCCGCATACGGGCTGTGGATCGAAGCGGTGGTCGTGTTGTCGGTGCTGGTGACAGCCGGCTGGCTGGCGTCGTCCGAGCCAAACTTGTCGCTGCCGGCAAAGGCGGCGCTGACGGAAATGAGGATGGCGGCGGTGGTGAGAGCGATCTTGGTCATCTGAGTTCTCCTGGTTGGTGGTTGCAATCCGTGTTGGTGTCTGCAGCCGGAATATGATCGCTCCGAACGCGAATGGAAATTGACTACAGATGGCGTTTTGGTATTCATAAATGAATGACAGAAATTGACTGGAACCTGATCAAGAGCTTTGTCGCCGTGGCGGAATCCGGCAGCCTGTCGGCCGCCGCGCGAAAGCTTTCGGCCAGCCAGCCGACGCTTGGCCGTCACATCGGCGAGTTGGAACGGGCGCTCGGCGTCACACTGTTCCGTCGAGGACGGCACGGCTACGAACTGACGGAGGCCGGCAGCACGCTGTTCGAACGCGGCAAGGCGGTCAGCGAGCAGGCAAGCGCCTTCTCACTCCTGGCGCTGGGTTCGGTAGAGGCCATCGAAGGCACGGTGCGCATCGCCGCCAGCGAGGTGGTGGCGGCCTATGTCCTGCCTGAGATGACGATGCGGCTGGGGATCGAGGAGCCCGGCATCGAGGTCGAGATCGTTGCTTCCAACCAGGTCGAGAACCTGCTGCGTCGAGATGCCGACATCGCCATCCGCATGGTCAAGCCGGCGCAGAACGAGCTGATGGCACGCAAGGTCTGCGACATCGAGCTCTGCGCCTGCGCGGCCAAATCCTATCTCGACAGGCGCGGCCGTCCGCTGAAGCCTGCCGATCTTGTCGACCACGACCTGGTTGGCTTCGACCGCGGCGACGAGATCATCAGGGGCTTTACCCAGCATGGCATCCCCGTCACCCGGAGCAGCTTCCGCTTTAGGGCCGACAACCAGATCGTTTTGTGGGAAGCGGTGCGGGCGGGAAACGGCATCGGCCTCGGTCAGGAGCCGCTGGCCGACAGGGATCCTTTGATAGAGAAGGTTCTGCCAGATCTGCCGCTGCCAGTTCTGCCGGTGTGGCTGGCGATGCATCGCGACGTGCGTACCAGCGTGCGCATCCGCCGGGTGGTGGATTTTCTCCACGAGGAGCTGAAACGCTATTCGGCGGGTGCTGGCGCGAATTCGGCGCGGTGAGCGAGCCCGGCCATCAGCAACACGATGATCAGCAGTCCCGACATGGTGATGAAGATCGGGCCGAAGCTGGAATGCTCGGCAACGAAGCCGATCGCCGACGGCGCCACCAGTATGCCGCAGTATCCGATAGTGGTGACCACGCTCATGCCGGTGCCGGAAGACATGCCTTCCTGGTTGCCGCCGGCCGAAAAGATGATTGGCACCATATTGGCGATGCCGAAGCCGCAAAAGGCAAAGGCTGCAATGGCGAGCCAAGGCGAGGGCGCCAGGCCAGCCACCAGCATGCCGACCGCGGCTACGAGGGCCGACACGCGCAGCGTCGTCACCGCGCCGAAGCGATTGCGTATGCCGTCGCCGAAGAACCGCGTAATCGCCATGACGCCCGAAAATCCGGCGTAGGCGAGGCCGGCAACGGCAAGATCGGCGCCGAGTTCCTGGCGCAGATACAGGGCTGCCCAGTCGAGTACCGCGCCTTCGGAGATCATCGCCAGCAGCGCCATCAGTCCGATCAGATAAACCAGCGGGTTTGCCGGCAGTGCGAATTTATGATGCTCGGCCGCCTGCGGTCTGTCTTCGGTGAGGAGATGGCGAACGGCCACCGCGATCGCCGCGAAGGCAAACACCGTTACCGCCACCGCGTGGGCGAGGTGGCCGTAGTGCTGGATGGCAAAGCCGCCGAGGCCGCCGCCGGCGAAGCCGCCGAGACTCCAGAAGCCGTGCGAGGACGACATGACGGCGCGGGAGAGCCGCCGTTCGACCACCACGGCATTGGCATTCATGGCAACGTCCATGCCACCGATCGAGCCGCCGAAGATGATCATGGCCGCGGCCGCCAGCGGTACGTTGGGCGCCAGCGCCACGACCATCAGACCGAGGCTGCCGCACAGGGCGAACCAGCGCAGTACGGTGCGCGAACCATGTCTGGAGATCAAATGGCCGCACCAGGTCATCGCGACGACGGCACCGACGCCGAATAAGAGTATCAGCAGACCGAGCGTGAACTTCGAAATCTCCAGCCTGGTCAGGAACACAGGAATCTGCGGCGCCCAACTGCCCGTCAGGAAGCCGTTGGCGAGAAAAATGGCCGCGAGCGCCCATCGTCCGCGAATGGCAGTCAGCTTGGCAGTTGACGCGTTCATGAGGCGAATCCCGCTGAATGGCTTCGCGCGGCAAATTAGATCGATTCAATTTTCAGTCAAGGCTCTTTCGGGAAGCATTTTTGAGCCATGGCCTCGAGCGATCGCTGGGGCGGCCTTAATGGTCCTTGGGGCGCCTTGCCTCGAATTCGGCCTTCTTGGCGTCGGAGGCCTCGGTCTGGTTCAGCGTCTGCCATTCCCCATAAGGCATGCCGTAGACGATCTCGCGCGACTGATCCTTGGTGAGATCGACGCCCTCGGCATTGGCTGCCTCCCGATACCAGTTCGACAAACAGTTGCGGCAGAAGCCGGCGAGATTCATCAGGTCGATGTTCTGCACATCGTTGCGTTCGCGCAGATGCTCGACCAGCCGGCGGAAGGCGGCCGCTTCGAAATCGCGTTGCTGCTCGTCGCTGAGTTCGGTCATCGAAACCTCCGTCATAGCGGCCCGGTGCGCGAGCCGAACATCTTCACCACATGTATATCGGGACGGCGGTCGATCGCGTCAACGATCGGCGCCAACCGTTCGGCCCAGGCGAGCGCGCCCTTCTGGTCCGATATCAGATCCTGTCGGATCTCGATCAGCGCATGGGCGAAGCCGTTGACGATGGCGTGCCTGTACATGGTGTCGCCGCGCAGCGCGCCGTCATAGGGTTCGTTGTCGCCGACGACGAGGTTCTTGTCCTGCGCCAGCATTTCTATCAACGGCCGCGCCACGCGGTCGTCGAGGTCCCACAGGATGCCGACATGCCAAGGACGCTGGATTCCTTGCATGGCAGGGGTGAAGGAATGCACCGAGAAGATGAAGGGCGCTTGAGCAGAGGCCTGTGCGACCGAGGCGATCATGGCGCCGACGGCGTCGTGATAGGGCCGGTAGAAGCGGTCGAGCCGCCTCTCGCGCTCATCGGCAGCGATGGGGTAATTCCCAGGCACGACAGTGCCGTCATAAAGCTGGCGAATGAGCGTCGGGTCGTCTTCGCCGCGATTGGGATCGATCAGCAGCCGCGAAAAATTGGCAAGCACCGCCGGCACGCTGAGCAGGGCCGCCAGTTCGCGCGTCACCGCCTCGACGCCGATGTCATAGGCGATGTGGCGGTCGAACTCGGCTGAGGGCAGGCCGAGGCTGCCGTAGTCGTCGGGCAGGTCGCGACGGGAATGATCGCCCAACAGCACGATGCCTCGCCTGCGATCGCCCTCGATGATGTCGAAAGGCGCGAAAACTGTGGATCGGGTCATTGGCGGGAAATGGTCTGTTCGCTGGCTTCCGGGGAGGGTGCTATCGTCATTCCATGAAGACGACGCTTGCGCAATGCCGTTGTTTGGCCAAGGTTTCCCCGGAAATCTGGCACAAGTCGGCGAATTGTTCGCCGGAGCCTTTCTAAATCGATTGGAATTGGACAAAACGGTGCGTTGACATGCGCCCGGACTTTTCCGAAAAGGGGCGCAGAGAGATGCTGATGTGGTTTTTGAGGGGTTTTCGGATGAGTTCCGCCGGCGGGCAGCGCATGCGCTCTGCCTTTGCCATGCCGCTCCTCACTCTTGCCATCGGCCTGTCGGCGATGGTCGTGACTTCGCCGGCGCGTGCTGATTTCCGCGTCTGCAACGCCACGCAGAACCTGGTCGGTGTCGGCATCGGCTATCGCGCCAAGGCCGGCTGGATCACCGAAGGCTGGTGGCACATCGAGGGATCGAGTTGCAAGACGCTGATCGAAGGGCCGCTGTCATCAAGGTTTTACTATCTTTATGCAGAAGACGCCGAACGCGGTGGACGCTGGGACGGCCCGATCAACATGTGCGTGGCTGAAAAAGAGTTCAAGATCGCCGGCGTGACCGACTGCGTCGCCAGGGGCTTCCAGCGCGCCGGATTCCAGGAATATGACACGGGCGAACAGGCAAGCTGGATGGTCCAGCTGACCGATGAGTCCACAACGGGAGGCGCTCCAGCCGCCCCGGGAACAAACAGTCAATGAGACGTAGCCGCAAGGTCAAGATCCTAGCCACCATCGGTCCGGCCTCCTCGTCGGAGGAGATGCTGAAGAAACTGTTCGAAGCGGGCGCCGATGTGTTCCGCATCAATATGAGTCATACCGACCATGAACTGATGCGCACGCTGGTCGGACGCATCCGCGCTGTCGAGGAAGCGGTTGGCCGGCCGATCGGCATCCTGGCCGATCTGCAAGGGCCGAAGTTGCGCGTCGGCAAGTTCGCCAACGGCAAGGAAGTGCTGACGCAAGGCCAGACCTTCACCCTCGACGACAATCCAGAGCCTGGCACCTCGACCAGGGTCTATCTGCCGCATCCGGAAATCCTGAGCTCGGTCGAAGCCGGCCATCGCCTGCTGATCGACGATGGCAAGCTCGAGTTGAAGGCGGTGAAGAGCGACGGCAAGTCGATCGTCTGCACCGTCGTCGCCGGCACCACCATTTCCGACAAGAAAGGCGTCAGCCTGCCCGACACCGACCTGCCGGTCGGCGCGCTGACCGAGAAGGACCGCAAGGACCTCGATGCCGTGCTGGCCACAGGCGTCGACTGGGTGGCGCTGTCCTTCGTGCAGCGGCCGGAGGATCTGGCCGAAGCGCGCAAGATCGCACGCGGCCGGGCGTTGATCATGGCCAAGATCGAAAAGCCGCAGGCGGTCGCCCGGCTGGCCGAGATCATCGAATTGTCCGACGCGCTGATGGTCGCCCGCGGCGATCTCGGCGTCGAGATGCCGCTCGAGGCGGTGCCCGGCATCCAGAAGCAGATCACGCGCGCCGCACGCCGCGCCGGCAAGCCGGTGGTGGTTGCAACGCAGATGCTGGAATCGATGATCACGGCACCGGTGCCGACCCGCGCCGAGGTGTCCGATGTTTCGATCGCCGTCTTCGAAGGCGCCGATGCCATCATGCTGTCGGCAGAATCGGCGGCGGGTGCCTATCCGGTCGAGGCCGTGGCAATGATGAACCGTATCGCCACCAAGGTCGAAACCGATCCGACCTATGCCGGCATCATCAACGCCCAGCGCTCCGAGCCGGAGGCGACCGGCGCCGATGCCATTTCGCTGGCCGCGCGCGAGATCGCCGAAACGCTGAAGCTGGCGGCGATCATCACCTACACCGCATCAGGCACCACAGGCCTGCGCGCCGCCCGCGAGCGGCCGCAAGTGCCTGTTATCGCGCTGTCACCGATCCTCAACACGGCGCGGCGGCTGTCGCTTTTGTGGGGCACGCATTGCGTCGTCTCACCCGACGCCGTCGACCTCGACGACATGGTCAATCGCGCCTGCCGCATCGCCTTCGACGAAGGCTTCGGCAAGCCGGGCGACCGCGTCATCATCACCGCGGGCGTACCGTTGCGGACACCGGGTTCGACCAACATGCTGCGCATCGCCTATATCGGGTCGGACACACAGGCGAGCCGGTAGATCGACCGGCTACCGCAGGGCGCGATCAGGTCGGCGCGAGTTCGGCCTGCGGTACCTTGATGTCGGCGCATCTGCCGGCGCCATAAGCGTCGGCGGCAATCCGGGCTTCCACTGTCTTCGCCATCGCCTGCAGGTCGATATCCTTGCCAGCGACCTTCTCGATGGCGCCGACGGTCAGGTCGGGCGCGATCCAGTCTGGCTTGTGACCGAGATTGTGCACCCAGACGAGTTCGGCACCGGCAATGTCGCGCGCCAGGCCGACCGAATGGACATGTGCATAGACCACCTTGTCGCGATCGCCTGAAATGACCACGGTTGGCGCCTTGATCTCGTTGTAGCGCGGTGCGGCGCCGAGGGCATAGCGATAGAGCCCGGCGACATCGGTGGCGTTGGCACGAAAGGCTGTTGGTCGCAGCACCAGCGGGATAGAGGCCATTCTGAGATAATTGTCGGGCACCTTGTTGGGCGAGAAAACGCAGGTGGTGGCGTCGGCCATCTGCAGTGTACCGGCAGGATAGGTCAGCGTCTCGGAAAACAGCCAGCCGAGCACCGGCATGGTGGTCAGATCGTAGTACCAGGCGGTTGCGCCGCCCGGCCATGGGTGGGTCGCCGGTGCGAGGAAGACCAGCCCGAGCGTCTTGTCGGGATGCTCCCGGCCAAAGGCCGATGTCACCACGCCGCCGAAGGAATGGCCGACGATGACAGCCTTCTTGATGCCGAGATGGCCCATCAGTGCGGCAATGGTGTCGGCCTGCGCCGACGGGTTCTCGTTGTTGGTGCCGCGACCCGACCAGCCGTGGCCTGGCCGGTCGAAGAACAGCATTTCGGCGCGGCCTTCGAGCAAGGGACGCAGCGGCAGCATCTGGTCCCTGAGATTGGCGCTGGCGCCGTGGATGAAGACGATCGGCGGCAGCTCGGCATTGGCGGGTGCCGGAACATGGACATAGTGGATGCGGGCGCCGTCGATGTCGGCGAACTCGCCGATCGGCGGATTGCGGCGCTCGATCAGCCATGAGCCGACGCGGGTGACGCCGACAAAGCCGAAGACAAGCGCCATCAGGAAGGCAAGGGCGGCGTAGATCAGGTTCATGGGGGAGATACGGAGGTGGAGGGGGATAAGTTGTAGGGGAGTAGGGGAGTAGGGGAGTAGGGGAGTAGGGTGTTTGGACCGGAGACATCGCGAACAGGTGTGCGAGGACATCGCGAACAGTTTTGTCACTTATCGTCTGCAGAGGTTGAGGTCGA